>NZ_CP108484.1:7287500-7656427 GCF_036226505.1 Kitasatospora sp. NBC_01246
GTGGAGTCGCAGAGACAACCAGGAGGTTGGCTTAGAAGCAGCCACCCTTGAAAGAGTGCGTAATAGCTCACTGGTCAAGTGATTCCGCGCCGACAATGTAGCGGGGCTCAAGCACATCACCGAAGTCGTGTCATTGCAGCATATAGGGCCAACGCCTGCTGTGATGGGTAGGGGAGCGTCGTGTGCCGGGTGAAGCGGCGGTGGAAACCAGTCGTGGACGGTACACGAGTGAGAATGCAGGCATGAGTAGCGATACAAGAGTGAGAAACTCTTGCGCCGATTGACCAAGGGTTCCTGGGTCAAGCTGATCTGCCCAGGGTAAGTCGGGACCTAAGGCGAGGCCGACAGGCGTAGTCGATGGACAACGGGTTGATATTCCCGTACCCGCTTTGAAGCGCCAACGTCGAACCAGGTGATGCTAAAGCCGTGAAGCCGGCCCGGAGTCTTCGGACGAAGGGACGTGGTGGAGCCGCTGATCCAAGTCTGTAGTAGGTGAGCGATGGGGTGACGCAGGAAGGTAGTCCAGCCCGGGCGGTGGTTGTCCCGGGGTAAGGGTGTAGGCCGAGTGATAGGCAAATCCGTCACTCATTAAGGCTGAGACCTGATGCCGAGCCGATTGTGGTGAAGTGGATGATCCTATGCTGTCGAGAAAAGCCTCTAGCGAGTTTCATGGCGGCCCGTACCCCAAACCGACTCAGGTGGTCAGGTAGAGAATACCGAGGCGTTCGGGTGAACTATGGTTAAGGAACTCGGCAAAATGCCCCCGTAACTTCGGGAGAAGGGGGGCCATTCCTGGTGATGAGTCTTGCACTCTGAGCTGGGGGTGGCCGCAGAGACCAGCGAGAAGCGACTGTTTACTAAAAACACAGGTCCGTGCGAAGCCGTAAGGCGATGTATACGGACTGACGCCTGCCCGGTGCTGGAACGTTAAGGGGACCGGTTAGCTTGGATTCGTCCAGGCGAAGCTGAGAACTTAAGCGCCAGTAAACGGCGGTGGTAACTATAACCATCCTAAGGTAGCGAAATTCCTTGTCGGGTAAGTTCCGACCTGCACGAATGGCGTAACGACTTCTCGACTGTCTCAACCATAGGCCCGGTGAAATTGCATTACGAGTAAAGATGCTCGTTTCGCGCAGCAGGACGGAAAGACCCCGGGACCTTTACTATAGCTTGATATTGGTGTTCGGTTCGGCTTGTGTAGGATAGGTGGGAGACTTTGAAGCAGCAACGCCAGTTGTTGTGGAGTCGTCGTTGAAATACCACTCTGGTCGTGCTGGATGTCTAACCTGGGTCCGTGATCCGGATCAGGGACAGTGTCTGGTGGGTAGTTTAACTGGGGCGGTTGCCTCCTAAAGAGTAACGGAGGCGCCCAAAGGTTCCCTCAGCCTGGTTGGCAATCAGGTGTTGAGTGTAAGTGCACAAGGGAGCTTGACTGTGAGACTGACGGGTCGAGCAGGGACGAAAGTCGGGACTAGTGATCCGGCGGTGGCTTGTGGAAGCGCCGTCGCTCAACGGATAAAAGGTACCCCGGGGATAACAGGCTGATCTTCCCCAAGAGTCCATATCGACGGGATGGTTTGGCACCTCGATGTCGGCTCGTCGCATCCTGGGGCTGGAGTAGGTCCCAAGGGTTGGGCTGTTCGCCCATTAAAGCGGTACGCGAGCTGGGTTTAGAACGTCGTGAGACAGTTCGGTCCCTATCCGCTGTGCGCGTAGGAGTGTTGAGAAGGGCTGTCCCTAGTACGAGAGGACCGGGACGGACGAACCTCTGGTGTGCCAGTTGTCCTGCCAAGGGCATGGCTGGTTGGCTACGTTCGGGAGGGATAACCGCTGAAAGCATCTAAGCGGGAAGCCTGCTTCGAGATGAGCACTCCCACCTCCTTGAGAGGGTAAGGCTCCCAGTAGACGACTGGGTTGATAGGCCGGATATGGAAGCCTCGTAAGGGGTGGAGTTGACCGGTACTAATAGGCCGAGGGCTTGTCCTCAGTTGCTCGCGTCCACTGTGTTGTTCTGAAACAACGACCCCCATGACATGGCCTGTCGTGGGTGCGGTTGACAGTTTCATAGTGTTTCGGTGGTCATAGCGTGAGGGAAACGCCCGGTTACATTCCGAACCCGGAAGCTAAGCCTCACAGCGCCGATGGTACTGCAGGGGGGACCCTGTGGGAGAGTAGGACGCCGCCGAACAAATCTTCTAGAGAAGCCCCCGCCGGGGAACCGGACGGGGGCTTCTCTGTTGTAGGGTCAGCATGCAAAAGTCGTCACACGGTACAGGAGGCCCCCGGGTGGAGGTCCAGGAGACGCGGGTCCAGACCGATCGCGTCCTCACCATCCCCAACCTGCTGAGCATGGGCCGGCTGGTCGGTGTTCCGCTCTTCCTCTGGTTGATCCTCTGGCCGGTGTTCGACGGGCCGAACAACGACGGCTGGGCGCTGCTGATCCTGATGCTGAGCGGCATCAGTGACTACCTCGACGGAAAGCTCGCCCGCAGGTGGGGGCAGATCAGCCGGGTCGGCCAGCTGCTCGATCCGCTGGCGGACCGGCTCTACGTCCTCTCCACCCTGCTGGGTCTGACCTGGCGTGAGATCCTGCCGTGGTGGCTCACGGCGATCCTGATCGCGCGTGAGCTCTTTATCGCGAGTCTCCTTCCGATTCTGAACCGGCACGGCTACGGCCCGTTGCAGGTGAGTTTCCTGGGCAAGGCCGCGACATTCAATCTGATGTACGCGTTCCCGCTTCTGTTGCTCGGCACCGGCGACACCTGGATCGCGCGGCCGGCCGAGGCCGTCAGCTGGGCCTTCATCTGGTGGGGGACCACGCTGTACTGGTGGGCCGGCATTCTCTACGCCGTCCAGGCGCGACAGATCATCCGGGCGGGCTCCGCCTCCTCCGCGTCCGCAGTCTGAGACGTGATCTGAGAGAAGTCCCACGCCACCACGGTGCGTCGGACGAAATCTTCCGGGTAGACACCCTCTGGAACGGTTTGATGGACCTGCAGGGTCCACCACCGCGAAGGAGGACGCACCCGTAATGAAAGCCGTTGTAATGGCAGGGGGCGAAGGCACCCGACTCCGCCCGATGACCTCCAGCATGCCCAAGCCGCTGCTACCGGTCGCCAACAGGCCGATCATGGAGCACGTGCTTCGGCTGCTGAAGCGGCATGGCCTCTCCGACACCGTCGTGACCGTACAGTTCCTCGCCTCACTGGTGAAGAACTACTTCGGTGACGGCGAAGAGTTGGGTATGCATCTCACGTATGCGAACGAGGAGACGCCACTCGGCACTGCGGGGAGTGTCAAGAACGCCGAGGACGCCCTGAAGGACGATTCCTTTCTGGTGATCTCCGGTGACGCACTGACCGACTTCAATCTCACCGAATTGATCGAGTACCACCGGAGCAAGGACGCTCTGGTCACCGTCTGTCTCACCCGGGTACCGAACCCTCTGGAGTTCGGCATCACGATCACCGATGACGAGGGCCGGGTCGAGCGCTTCCTGGAGAAGCCGACCTGGGGGCAGGTCTTCTCGGACACGGTCAACACCGGTATCTACGTCATGGAGCCCGAGGTCTTCGACTACGTGGCGGCGGGTGAGTCCGTCGACTGGTCGAGCGATGTGTTCCCGCAGTTGCTGAAGGAGGGCAAGCGGGTTTACGGCTACGTGGCCGAGGGCTACTGGGAGGACGTCGGCACCCACGAGAGCTACGGCAAGGCCCAGGCGGACGTCCTGGAGGGCAAGGTCGACGTCGAGCTCGACGGGTTCGAGATCTCGCCGGGCGTCTGGGTGGCGGAAGGCGCCGAGGTCGACCCCGAGGCGGTGCTCCGCGGTCCGCTCTACATCGGGGACTACGCCAAGGTCGAGGCCGGCGTGGAGATCCGCGAGCACACCGTGCTCGGCAGCAACGTGGTCGTCAAGCGGGGCGCGTTCCTGCACAAGGCGGTGATCCACGACAACGTCTACGTCGGGCCGCAGAGCAACCTGCGGGGCTGCGTGGTCGGCAAGAACACCGATGTGATGCGGGCCGCGCGGATCGAGGACGGGGCGGTGATCGGCGACGAGTGCCTGGTCGGCGAGGAGTCGATCATCGGCGCCAACGTCCGGGTCTACCCGTTCAAGACCATCGAGGCCGGCGCCGTCGTCAACACCTCGGTGATCTGGGAGTCCCGCGGTCAGGAGCACCTCTTCGGGCTGCGCGGCGTGTCGGGCATCCTCAACGTCGAGATCACACCGGAGCTGGCCGTCCGGCTGGCCGGTGCGTACGCGACGACTCTGAAGAAGGGGGCGACCGTCACCATCGCGCGTGACCACTCGCGTGGTGCGCGTGCCCTCAAGCGGGCGATGATCTCGGGGCTGCAGACCAGCGCGATCGACGTCCGCGACCTGGAGAACGTGCCGATGCCGGTGGCCCGGCAGCACACGGCCCGCGGGAGTGCCGGCGGGATCTTCCTGCGGACCACGCCCGGGGTGCCGGACTCGCTGGACATCCTGTTCTTCGACGAGCGCGGAGCCGACCTCTCCCAGGCCGGGCAGCGCAAGCTCGACCGGGTCTACGCCCGCCAGGAGTACCGGCGCGCGTTCCCGGGCGAGATCGGCGACCTGACCTTCCCGTCCAGCGTCTTCGACTCCTACGCCGGCAATCTGCTGCGGGCGGTGGACACCACCGGCGTTCGCGAGGCGGGGCTGAAGGTGGTGGTGGACACGGCGCACGGCAGTGCCGGGCTCGTGCTGCCGAGCATCCTGGGCCGGCTCGGCGTGGAGGCGCTCACCGTCTCCAGCGGGCTGGACGAGGCACGGCCGACCGAGGACGCCGAAGAACGGCGGGCGGGGCTGGCCAGGCTCGGCGAGCTGGTGGCCTCCTCGCGGGCGGCGTTCGGCGTCCGGTTCGACCCGGTCGGCGAGCGGGTGGCCTTCGTGGACGAGCTGGGCCGGGTGATCGACGACGACCGGGCGCTCCTGGTGCTGCTCGACCTGGTCGCGGCCGAGCGCCGGAGCGGGCAGGTGGCGCTGCCCGTGACGACCACCAGGATCGCCGAGCAGGTCGCCGCCTACCACGGCACCCAGGTCGTCTGGACCACGACCACGCCGGACGACCTGGCCAAGGCGGCCTCGGCCGAGGGCACGGTCTTCGGTGGCGACGGGCGCGGCGGTTTCGTCGTTCCCGAGTTCAGCGGTGTGCTGGACGGCGCGGCCGCGTTCGTCCGCCTGGTCGGGCTGGTGGCCCGTACCCAGCTCACGCTCAGCCAGATCGACGCGCGGATCCCGCAGGCGCACATCCGCCGACGGGACATCGCGACGCCGTGGGCGGCCAAGGGCATGGTCATGCGTTCGGTGGTGGAGGCGGCCGGCAACCGGCAGCTCGACACCACGGACGGTGTCCGGGTGGTCGAGGCGGACGGCCGCTGGACACTCGTGCTGCCCGATCCCGCCGAGGCGGTCACCCACCTCTGGGCGGAGGGTCCGGACGACGAGGCGACCGAGGCGCTGCTGGACGAGTGGGCGACGGTGGTCGACGGCGCCGGGCGCTGACGACCGGGCCGCCATGACATGGCCGGGCAGCGGGAGGTGCGGCGAGTGCCGCGCCCCCCACTGCCCGGTTTGTCATGCTCTGTAACGATCCGTCGCTTCTGGTGACTTCGCAGGTCAGGGGGTGTGCACGGACCCCTCCGCGGACATGGGACGATGGTCCGCATGCCAGCGACGCCGACGCCGAGTGCCAGTGACGGACGGTACAACCGTCCGGACGCCTCGATGTCCCTGCTGACCGGCGTGATGGACCACAGCCTGGACGAGGGTTACGCCGAGGCGGCCGCGGCGCGGGGCGGTGACCGCGACAGCCGGATACCCGGTACGGCCCGCGGCCTGCTCACGCTGGGTCTCGGGCTGGCCCTGGTCGGGGCGGTGGTGACGGTGGGCGCCGTGAACGCGCACAAGGCCGAGCCGACGCTCGCCAAGGAGCGCGATGCGCTGATCCACCGGATCAACGACAGCAACGGCTCGGCGGAGCGGCTCCAGCAGCAGGTCCAGGAACTGCGGCGGAAGGTCGACACCACCCAGCAGCAGGCACTGTCGCCGGGCGACAGCGACCCGGCCGCGCTGGCCGGTGCGGTGGGTCTGGCCGAGGTGACCGGGCCGGGCGTCAAGCTGGTCCTGGAGGACGCCTCCGGCACGGGCGGCGGAGGGAACGTCGACCCGCGCGCGGGCCAGGGCTTCTCGAACAGCGGACGGCTGCGCGACCGCGATCTGCAACTGGTGGTGAACGGGCTCTGGGAGTCCGGCGCCGAGGCCGTGTCGATCAACGGGCAGCGGCTCACCGCGCTCTCCGCGATCCGCGCCGCCGGTGAGGCCGTCCTGGTCGACAACCGGCCGCTGGTGCCGCCCTACAACGTCCAGGCGTTGGGGGACGGGTCGAAGCTGGTCGCCACCTTCGAGAACAACATGGCGGGTCAGTACCTGCGGCTGCTGCAGGAGAAGTACGGCATCAAGTCGACGATCTCCGCCCAGAAGAAGCTCACGCTGCCCGCCGCCGTGGGCATCACGCTGCGGACCGCCCAGCCGGCCACGCCGGAGCCGTCGCCGTCGGCGAGCCCCTCCGCCCCCGCTGCGGCCTCCCCGAGCCCCACGGCCTCCGACACGGGGTCGCAGAGCCCGTCCGCGGGGCCCTCGCGGCCGGCCACCCCGAGCACCTCGCCCCCGGGGAAGCGCTCGCCGAGCGGCTCCGCCAAGACCACGACAGCCCACTCGCCCACCGCGCCCACGACCGGGGCGCCCCCCGCAGGGACAGGAGCAGCCAGACCGTGATTGCCGTACTGGGTCTTGTGATCGGGGTGGTCGTCGGGCTCTTCGTCCAACCCGAGGTGCCCGATGCCGTCGTGCCGTACCTGCCCATCGCGGTGGTGGCGGCACTGGACGCGGTGTTCGGCGGCGTCCGGGCGATGCTGGACGGCATCTTCAACGACAAGGTGTTCATCGTGTCGTTCCTGTCCAACGTGGTGGTGGCGGCCCTGATCGTCTTCCTCGGGGACCAGCTCGGTGTCGGCTCCCAGCTGTCCACCGGTGTGGTCGTCGTCCTCGGCATCCGCATCTTCTCCAACGCCGCTGCGATCAGGCGCCATGTCTTCCGCGCCTGAGCCCGGCCGGGAGCCGGCGGACGAGAATCGGACCGAGAAGACGACCGAGAAGGCTGTCGACAAGGTGGTCGAGAAGGCGGACGCGCGGGCGGGCGACGGCGCGCGCGAGGGCGGGAGCGGGGAGCGGGGGGCGGCTCCGGCGGCGGAGAACGCGCCGCCCGAGCCCGCCGAACAGGTGAAGCCTGCGCCCGAGGTGCGGCCGGGGGCCCCGGCCCAGGGCGGCGAGGACGCCGTCGCACCGGCGCCCCGGGCGGCGGATGCGCGGCGGCCGTTGGCAGCCGCGCCCGAAGCCGGCACGGAGGCGGACGCCGAGGCCGAGGAGCCGGCGCAGGCCCGCGAGGAGGCGGCGCCTGAGCCCGTCAGCGCCCCGCTGCCCGAGCCGGAGCCGGTCCTGGAGCCCGAGCCCGCTCCCACGCCGGAGCCCGCTCCCGAGGCGGCGACCGAGCCCGGGAAGGCCCCCGACGAGCGCAACGCGGGCCGGCGGCGGATGAAGGCGGCGCTCTGGCCCCCGCGGCTCTCCCGCGGGCAGCTGGTGGTCGCGGTGCTGCTGTTCTCGCTCGGCCTCGCCCTGGCGATCCAGGTCCGCTCCACCAACGACCACCACAGCCAGCTGCGCGGTGCCCGCCAGGAGGACCTCGTCCGGATCCTCGACGAACTGGACGGCCGCCAGCAGCGTCTCCAGCAGGAGAAGGCGGAGTTGGAGCAGTCCCTGGCCACGTTGGAGAACAGCTCCAACCAGGCCAAGGAGGCCCAGGAGCAGACCAGGAAGAAGGTGACGGAGCTCGGCGTGCTCGCCGGGACCGTCAAAGCCACTGGTCCGGGCATCGTACTGACAGTCGATGATCCCCAAGGGCAGGTGAAGGCGGATATGCTGCTGGACACCCTGCAGGAACTCCGAGCGGCGGGGGCGGAGGCGATTCAGATCAACGATGTGCGCGTGGTGGTCAACACCTACTTCACGGACGTGTCCGGCGGCGGTGTGCAGATCGACGGGAAGAAGGTCTCGCAGCCCTACCGGTTCACCGTGGTGGGGAACCCGCAGGACCTCACACCCGCACTGAACATTCCGGGAGGTGTGGTCCGTACTCTTGAGAGTCATCAGGCCCGCGCGACCATCTCCCCGCAGCAGAAGGTGCTCGTCGACGCCCTCCTCGATCTGAAGACGCCGCAGTACGCCAAGCCGGCTCCGAAGTGACGAGGTACCTGCCGAACGGTCCGTCATCTGCCGGTACCCCCCGGTGCGGGGTACCGCCGTCAGGTGGGCGAGACTGGTCCGCACCAGCACAAGCCGGAACATCACACGTCGGAGTACCACTCCAGCAGGCCCGATCCGCGACCGGGCCCGCAGCCTGTCCGAGGTTCTCACCCTGCCCCGCGGGCGGGTCTGTCACACGCAAGGGGATTCGCCCGTGAGTTTCTTCTCGAAGTTGTTCGGTCGTAACAAGGGCCGTGACGCGGCTGCCGTGGAGGCACCCACCGCGCGTCACCGCCGGGCCGACGAAGAGCCCGCCGTGCCGGGCATGCGTCCCGCTCCCGAGGGCGGCCAGTACGCCGAGCGTCCGATGTTCCGGGACGGTGGCGACGCGCAGTACGCGGGCAATCAGGCGGGCTACGGCGCGTCGGTTGACCCCTCCGGCGCCCCGCGCATAGGTTTCCCGTCAGGACCCTCAACCTCTGGTGGAGGGTTTGCCCCGGACCCGTACGCCGGGCACAACCCGTCGGGTGTGCCGCGCCAGGAGGCTGTGAACATGGCTGGCCCCACTCCGTGCCCCAGGTGCGGCAACCAGAACCCGGCCGCGGCCCGCTTCTGTTCCAACTGCGGTACGGCGCTGCGCGGGGGCGCGCTGCCCGAGGGGCCGGCGGAGACCACGTCGACCATCTCGATCTCGGGCCTGGAGTCCTACGACCCCAACACCACCACCGGCACCGGTACGCCGGCCCTGTCGGCGGAGGTGCTGTCGGCGATCGACGCGCTGCCGCCGGGCTCGGCGCTGCTGATCGTCCAGCGCGGTCCGAACTCGGGCAGCCGGTTCCTGCTGGACTCGGACAAGACCACGGCCGGGCGTCACCCGCAGGGCGACATCTTCCTGGACGACGTGACCGTCTCGCGCAAGCACGTGGAGTTCCGCCGGACGCCGGGAGGCGGCTTCACCGTCGCCGACGTCGGCAGCCTGAACGGGACGTACGTCAACCGTGAGCGGATCGACGAGGTGCCGCTGAACAACGGCGACGAGGTGCAGATCGGGAAGTACCGGCTGGTGTTCTTCGCCAGTCACCACCGGGGGTACTGAAACCAACGTCGGCAGGAGCCCGAGTGAGCGCGAACCCTCCTTCATCTCTCGGGGCGGCCAACCCCGCGTCGTCCGGTCCGCTGCCGGACCAGGGCGCGCGGGGGGTGGTCGCGGCCCCCAGGCAGCCGGTCCGTCCGGACCGGCCCGCCGGGGGCGGCCGACGGCGCGGCGGCGACGAACTGCTGAGCATCGGCGCGGTGCTGACCTTCCTGCGGGACGACTTCCCCGAGGTCACCATCTCGAAGATCAGGTTCCTGGAGGCCGAGGGCCTGGTCGAGCCCCAGCGCACGCCGTCGGGCTACCGCAAGTTCAGCCCGGCCGACGTCGAGCGGCTGGCCTACGTGCTGCGGATGCAGCGTGACCACTACCTGCCGCTGCGGGTGATCCGCGAACACCTGGACGCTATCGAGCGCGGCGAGGCCCCACCGGCGTTGCCCGCTGCGGAGGCCCGCCCCGGGCCGATGGAGGAGGCGGACCGCGAGCTGGTGGCGGCCGCCGAGGCCGCGGTCGGGGTCCGGCTGGGCCGGGCCGAGCTGCTGGCCGCCGCCGAGGCCGGTGAGGGCGAGCTGGTGGAGTGGGAGTCCTACGGGCTGGTCGCGGCCGGATCGGACGGCGGCTACGACGGCGAGGCGCTGCAGGTGGCCCGGCTGGTCGCGGAACTGGGCCGGTACGGACTGGAGCCGCGCCACCTGCGGGCCATGAAGGCCGCCGCCGACCGTGAGATCGCCCTGGTGGAGCAGGTGGTGGCGCCTCTGCGCCGGCACCGCAACCCGCAGACCCGGGCGCACGCCGAGGCCACGGCGCGGGAGCTGGCGACCCTCTCCGTCCGGCTGCACGCCGCCATGGTGCAGGCCGGTCTGCGGGCCCGCTCGTGACGCGCCGACCCCGCTGACCAGCGCTGTCGGCTCTGCGCTTTCATATCCGGGGCGAGGGCCATAGGGTTGCGTGTGTGAATGAGCTCGACGTCGTGGGTGTCCGGGTGGAGATGCCTTCCAACCAGCCGATCGTGCTGCTTCGGGAGGTCGGGGGCGATCGGTACCTGCCGATCTGGATCGGTCCCGGCGAGGCGACCGCGATCGCCTTCGCCCAGCAGGGCATGACGCCGGTGCGTCCGCTGACGCACGACCTCTTCAAGGACGTCCTGGAGGCGCTCGGCCAGCAGCTCACCGAGGTGCGGATCACCGACCTGCGCGAGGGCGTGTTCTACGCCGAGCTGGTCTTCACGGGCGGGGTCGAGGTCAGTGCCCGGCCGTCCGACGCGATAGCCCTCGCCCTGCGGACCGGTACGCCGATCTACGGGAGCGAGGAGGTGCTCGCCGAGGCGGGCATCGCGATCCCGGACGAGCAGGAGGACGAGGTCGAGAAGTTCCGCGAGTTCCTCGACCAGGTCTCTCCCGAGGACTTCGGCGGCGGCACGCCGCAGTAGTCCGCCGTGGTACGGACCCGGCGCGGAGCGTCGGTAGGGCAGGCCGTGGCCGTCCTGCCGAATTCGTTCGTCCGTTTTGCCAAATAGTGTCCACCTACCCACACTAGGGGCACGAAAAACCACTCTCCTGAGTGACGCTGTTTGTCCTGCCCGGCGTGGCGATCGTTGACGGGTCATAGGGGACTGCCTACCGTCAGGAGTGGCTGCCCGGGTGCCTGTCGCCCGCAGTCTGGGTTGCCCGCAGGACGAGTGGACGGAGGTAGGCATGACCGGCACCGGCGATGAAGCGGCCGTGGGAGGCCTGTGCACCGTGCACATGCCGCGCGCCGCCCGCAGCGTGGCTGAACTGCCCCGGACGGACCTGCCCCGGGTGGGCCGGTTCCCGGCCGTCCAGCCGGGCCAGCCGGCCATCGAGCGGCTCGCGCCCGCCTCCGAGCGGCCGGCCCCCACCTCCGAGCTGATCGGCTACCGCGGCCCGACGGCCTGTGCGGCGGCCGGGATCACCTACCGCCAGCTGGACTACTGGGCCAGGACGGGGCTGCTGGAACCCAGCGTCCGCTCGGTCTATCCGGCGAGCAGCCAGCGGCTCTACAGCTTCCGCGACATCCTGCTGCTGAAGATCGTCAAGCGGCTGCTGGACGCGGGTGTGTCCCTGCAGAACATCCGGGTGGCGGTCGCCCATCTGCAGTCCGCCGAGGCCGGCGACCTGACCGGGCTGACGCTGATGAGTGACGGCGCGACCGTGTACGAATGCACCACACCGCAGCAGGTGGTCGATCTGCTGAAGGGTGGTCAGGGGGTCTTCGGCATCGCCGTCGGCGCCGTCTGGCAGGAGCTGGAGCTGGCCCTCGGCCGCCTGCACGCGGAGCGGACCGACACCGGCGAGACCGTGGTCGGCCACGACCCGGGGGACGAGCTGGCGCAGCGCCGCAACCGGGCGGTCTGAGCCGCGGGAGCAGGGGGCCGCGTGGTCACGGCGCCGCAGAATCACGAGGCCGTGGGCCCGGACGGGGAACCGTCCGGGCCCACGGCCTCGTCGTGCCCGGTGGATCATCGACCCAGGGAGGGCACGTGCGGTTCGGCTCCGGCATACCCGGCCTGCTGCGGCGACGGGCGCGGCGGCTCGGCGTCCGGCTGCGGCAGCGGCGCACCCAGCGCAGGATCTTCCAACTCGTCACCGTGCTCTGCTCGCTGGCCCTGGCACCGAGCGCCTGGCTGTGGGTCTCGGCGGGCGACCGGGTCGGCACCGTGCGGGCCGCGCCGAACGCGCCGGTGGCGGTGGTGTTCGGCGCCGGGCTCTTCGAGGGCAGGCCGTCGCCGTACCTGGCGCACCGGCTGGACGCGGCGGTCGACCTGTACCGGGAGCGGAAGGTCCAGGCGATCCTGGTCACCGGTGACAACGGGCGGGCCGGTTACGACGAGACGGACGCGATGCGGCAGTACCTGATCGAGCACGGGGTGCCGCAGGTGCGGGTGGTGGGCGACTACGCGGGCTTCGACACCTGGGACTCCTGCACCCGGGCACACCGGGTGTTCGGGGTGGACCGGGCGGTCCTGGTCAGCCAGGACTTCCACGTCCGGCGGGCGCTGGCGCTCTGTGAGGCGGCGGGCATCGACGCGTACGCGGTCGGGGTGCCGGAGCTGCACGACGCCACCTGGCTGTACGGCGGGCTGCGGGAGATCCCGGGGGCGGGCAAGGCGCTGCTGAACGCCTGGCTGCGGCCGGACCCGTTCTTCCTCGGGCCCCGGGAGGAGGGCATCCCGAAGGCGCTGGCCGACGCGGGGAGCGCGCGGGGCTGAGGCGGCGGCGGGGTTCGGCCGCGCTGTCGGACCCGTGCGGCATGATCGGCGGGTGCGGTCACTGCCGAGCATCATCCACCTCGACATGGACGCCTTCTTCGCGGCGGTGGAGCAGGCGGCCAAGCCGAGCCTGCGCGGGAAGCCGGTGATCGTCGGCGGCCTGGGCGGCCGGGGGGTCGTCTCCACGGCCTCGTACGAGGCGCGGAAGTTCGGGGTGCACTCGGCGATGCCGATGGCGCAGGCGCGCCGGCTCTGCCCGAACGCGGCCTTCCTGTCCGGGCGGTTCGAGGCCTACCGGGCGGTGAGCGAGCTGGTCATGGGTCTGCTGCGGGAGCTGTCGCCCCTGGTGCAGCCGCTCAGCCTGGACGAGGCCTTCGTCGACCTGGAGGCGGGCCCGTACGGCCCGGCGCTGCTGGCGGCGGACCACGGGACGGGGGAGCACCTGGTGACGGCCCTCGCGGAGGACCTCCGGGCGGACATCCACCGGCGCACCGGGCTGACCGCCTCGGTCGGGGCGGCCGGGTCCAAGCTGATGGCCAAGATCGCTTCGGAGCAGGCCAAGCCGGACGGCCTGGTGCTGGTCGAGCCGGGCCAGGAGCGGGTGGTGCTGGGCCCGATGCCGGTGCGGGCGCTGCCGGGCGTCGGCCCGGCCACCGAGCAGGTCCTGCGCCGGGCGGGGCTGAACACGGTGGCCGACCTCGCCGAGGCGGGGGAGTCCGAGCTGGTGCAGCTGCTGGGCAGGGCGCACGGCGCCGGTGTCCACCAGATGTCGCTGGGGCTGGACGACCGGCCGGTGGTGGCCGACCAGGACGCCAAATCGGTGTCGGTGGAGGACACCTTCGAGGTGGACCTCGCCGAACGGGACCGGGTGCTGCGCGAGGTCGACGTCCTGGCCGCGCGGTGCGTGCGGCGGCTGCGCGCCGCCGGACGGTCGGGGCGCACGGTGGTGCTGAAGGTGCGGCGGTTCGACTTCTCCACGCTGACCCGCTCGGAGACCCTGCGCGGTCCGACGGACGACGAGACGGTGATCGTCGAGACGGCCCGCCGGCTGGCCTCCCAGGTGGACATCACCGGCGGCGTCCGGCTGCTCGGGGTCGGGGTCTCGCAGCTGGCGGACTACACCCAGGAGGACCTCTTCGCGCAGGCCGTCCGGGAGGAGGCGGGGGAGCCGGGGGCGGTCGAGGCCGACGCCCGGGAGGACGAGGCCCCGGAGCCCGCGGTGGTCGTGGCGCGGCACTGGATGCCGGGCCAGGACGTGCGGCACGCCGAACTCGGCCCGGGGTGGGTGCAGGGCAGCGGGGTCGGCCGGGTGACGGTGCGGTTCGAGACGCCGTGGAGCGGACCGGGCCGGGTGCGGACCTTCGCGGTGGAGGACCCGGCGTTGGAGCCGGCCCGTCCGCTGCCGCTGCGCGGCGACGAGGACGGGCCGTCGGCCGGGGCGGGCGGCGGTGAACCGGCGGTGGGCTGACCACCCTGGAACGCACGGAGCGGCCCCACCCGGCAGGGGGGCCGGGTGGGGCCGCGTGCACGGCCGGCCCTCGGGCGGTCGCGATGCCCTCGTCGACCGTTCGGGGACCGGTCCCCCGCGCCCTGTCCCTGGGCGCGGGGGGTGGACGCCTCGTCAGGCGTCGGTCTTGACCAGCTCGGGGCTGGGGCTGAGGTCCGCCGCACCCTTGCCACCGGCGACGGTGACGGAGGGCTTGACGCTGCGGATCAGGAAGGGGACGGCGCCGGCGATCGCGCAGACCGCGGCGGCGACCCAGAACGCGTGCTTGTAGGCGTCCAGGGTGGGCAGCGAGACCGGGATCGGCAGCTTCATGGTGTCGCCGGTGAGGATCGCGGCCATCACGGCGGTGCCGATCGCGCCACCGACGGTGCGCAGCACGGCGTTCATGCCGTTGGCGATGCCGCTCTGCTCGACCGGGACGGCGCCGTTGATGTAGGCCGGCATCGCCGAGAAGGCGAGGCCGATGCCGAGACCGAAGATCGCCGAGGCGGTGTAGATGTCGGCCTCGTGGCTGTGGCGGACGGCCAGGTAGGCCATCGCGACGGCGCCGAGGACGCCACCGAGGACCAGCGGCAGGCGCGGGCCGCGACGGGCGATCAGCAGGGCGCCGACCGGGGCGGCGACCATCGAGCCGAGCGCGGACGGCAGCAGCATGACACCGGCGTGCAGTACGGTCGCGGTGAACCCGTAGTGGGTGAGCTTCTCCGGGGTCTGGGCGAAGTTGCTGATCACCATGAACGAGCCGTACATGCCGAAGCCGATCAGCAGGCCGGCCAGGTTGGTGAAGGCGACGGCCGGGCGGGACATCATCTTCATGTCGACCAGCGGGTGCTTGACCTTGACCTCGATGACGCCCCAGATCAGGGCGATCACGGCGGCGACGGCGAACAGGCCGAGCGTCTTGGTGGAGGTCCAGCCCCAGGTGTTGCCCTGGCTGACCGCGACCAGCAGGGCGGAGAGCCAGCCGGCCAGGGTGATCGCGCCGAGCGGGTCGGCGCCGCCCTCCTTGTCGGTCACCGGGTCGCTGGGGACCCGGAAGGCGACCAGGGCGACCGCGAGCAGGCCGAAGAACAGGCCCATCCAGAAGATCGACTTGTAGCTCCAGTGCTCCAGCAGCAGGCCGGTGGCGACCAGGCCGAGGCCGCTGCCGACGCCCATCGAGGCGCTGATGGCGGCGACGCCACCGGTGACCTTCTGCTTCGGCAGCTCGTCGCGGACGATGCTGATGGCCAGCGGCAGCACGCCACCGCCGGCGCCCTGGAGGACGCGGGCGACGACCAGCCAGGTGAAGGAGTGGGTGCTGACGGCGAGCGCCGAGCCCGCGACGAGACCGGCCAGCGAGATCAGCAGCATCGGCTTGCGACCGCGCAGGTCGCCGAAGCGGCCCAGCAGGGGGGTCAGCACGGCGGCCGAGAGCAGGTTGGCCGTCATCAGCCAGGTGATGCTGGAGCCCGAGACGTCGAGCTCCTTGGCCAGCGAGGGCAGGATCGGAACGACCGCGGTCTGCACCACGCTGAACGACAGCATCGCCAGGATGAGGGCCGGCAGGACCCGGGCGCTGCTCTGCTTCTCGGCCGCGGTGGTGGGCTGTGGTGCCTCACTCACGGTTGCTTCCTCCCGTACATAGTGAATGAACTGAAGCAACCATGCCGGGAGATACTTCAGTGTGTCAAATATCGATCGGTGAAGCTTTGGCAAAGTCGAAGGACCCCGGACCGTGGAGGTCCGGGGGCCCTGGGTCGGACCGTCAGGCGAGCGGCCTCAGCGGGGCCGGCCGGGACGGCTCGCCGGCGCCCAAGTGCCCGCCGGAGCCCGCGTGTTCGCCGCCGCCCGGGCGCCCGGCGGCGCCGTCGGGAGTGGCGGACGGGGTGTGGTTGGACGAGGGGCCCGGGGCCGGGGCGGCCGCGGTGTTGTCGTGGACCTCGACGTGCTCGCGCCGCAGCTCGTCCCGGATCACCTCCTCGTCGGTGTAGCGCTCGACGACCAGGCGGACCCGCTCGATCGGCGCCAGGTACTTGCGGACCACCGGCCGCTCCTCGCGCAGCGTGACCTCCTCCACCGCCTCGGCGATGTCCTTGTCGCTCAACGAGGCCCGCTCCGCCTCGCCGACCGGCGTCCGCTCCACCCGGACCCGCTCGCGGACCACCGGCACCCGGCGCTCCACCGCCTCGCTGGTCACGTACTTGCGCAGCTTCGCGGTGCCCACGACATGCCACTCGGTGGTGATGTCCAGCCGTTCCTCACGGCAGGTGATCTCCACCGGAGCGTTCGGCGCGGACGAGGCCGCGCCCGCGCGGTCGGGCGCCGGGGTACCGGAGGTGGCGGCCCGGGGGGCCGCCACCTCGGCGCCGTCGGGGCCGCCCGTGACGAGCGGGGCCGCCGGCGGGCGCTGCTCCGGTGCGACGGGCGCCGACGGGGTGGCGGGCGCGGTGGTGTCGAGGGTCCGCACGTTGGGCTCCGTAGCAGGTTCGGACGGCTTGCCGAGGTCGGCGGCCGGGGGGACGGTGAGGGGCGGGGCCATGCTGTCGGCCGAGTGGAAGGCGAGCGGCTTCGCCGGGGCCGCCGAGGCCGACTGGTCGGCGGGCTTCGCCGCGGCGACGCCCGCCACCGCGGCGGTGCCCGCCGCTGCCGCCGGGGCGGTGCCCGCCGCTGCCGCCGGGGCGGCGGCCGGCACGCTGCCGAAGTCGAGGTCGGCCGGCTCGGAGCCGGAGCCGTCGCCGGCCGACGGCCGGCCGTCCACCTGGGTGTCCAGCCCGTAGTAGCGGTAGAGCTGGAGCTCCTGGGCGGGTGACAGGTGCTGGCCCACGCCGAAGTCCGGTGACTCCTTCACCAGGGACTTGTCGTAGGGCACCCGCAGTTCGTCGCCGGAGAACTCGCTCGTGGTCAGGGGGACGAAGGCGTCCCGGCCGAAGATGCCGGTCCGGACGGCCGCCCATTCGGGCTGCCCGGTGGCGTCGTCCAGGTACACCTCGTCGACCGTGCCGATCTTGTCTCCGTTGCGGTCGACCGCCTTGTGGCCGATGAGGTCCCGGGGGTCGATATCGGTCTGCACTCTTTCCTCCAGTGCGTCGAGCCTGCGGAACGCCCGCAGGCCGGCGGCCGGCCCGCCCGTCCCATCCGCCACTTCACACCAAAAGCCATGAACCGGACCGGCGCGACCGGGGTGCGGCCGGACGGGCCCGGTGCTGCGCCGTCCGGGTCACGGACCGGCTGTTCACCTGCCAGGACGCACCCGTGATCGAGGCGCCTGCCGCTGGTACCCTGGGCGCGACCGCCGAGCCCGCTCGGGAGAGTCCCCGAGAGCGGAAGTCGCTGGTCGGGGCGCCGAAGGAGCAACTCCTCCCCGGAATCTCTCAGGCATCCGTACCGTGTGGGATAGGTCACTCTGGAAAGCAGGGCAGGACTGCCGGCGAGGGAGCCGGCGGCACCACCCTCACCGACGGTGCAAGCCGGCGGGGCGCCACAGCGCCTCGCGCGGGTGAAGCTCTCAGGTCCCGATGACAGAGGGGGAGGCCTGTCGGGTCCGTCCGCCCCAGGCCTGTCCGCTGTCGTCCGCAGCGGCGGTGCCGCCCGGCGTGCGTACCCCCGCCGGTCCGTGACCAGGAGGCCTCGACCACCATGAACGCCCAGCCGAACGCGGGACGCACCACCACCCCCGTGACCCTCACCGAGCTCGAGCAGGCCAGCCCCTTCGAGAACCGCCACATCGGCCCCGACGTCGCCGCGCAGGAGAAGATGCTGGCCCAGGTGGGCTACGGCTCGCTGGACGAGCTCGCCGCCACCGCCGTGCCCGAGGCGATCCGCTCCATCACCGGGCTGGACCTGCCCGCCGGCCGCAGCGAGGCCCAGGTCCTCGCCGAGCTGCGCGAGCTGGCCGGTCGCAACACCGTCCTCCAGCCGATGATCGGCCTGGGCTACTACGGCACCTTCACCCCGCCGGTGATCCTGCGCAACGTCCTGGAGAACCCGGCCTGGTACACCGCGTACACGCCGTACCAGCCGGAGATCTCGCAGGGCCGTCTGGAGGCGCTGCTCAACTTCCAGACCGTGGTCTCCGACCTCACCGGTCTGCCCACCTCCGGCTCCTCGCTGCTGGACGAGGGCACCGCGGCCGCCGAGGCGATGTCCCTGGCCCGCCGTGTCACCAAGGTCAAGGGCGGCGTCTTCCTGGTCGACGTCGAGACCCTGCCGCAGACCGTCGCGGTGATCCGGACCCGCGCCGAGCCGACCGGCGTCGAGGTCGTCGTCGCCGACCTCTCCGCCGGCATCCCGGCCGAGATCGCCGAGCGCGGCGTCTTCGGCGTGCTGCTCCAGTACCCCGGCGCGACCGGTGTGGTCCGCGACCTCGCCCCGGTGATCGAGCAGGCCCACGGCCTCGGTGCGATCGTCGCCGTCGCCGCCGACCTGCTGGCGCTGACCCTGCTGAAGTCCCCGGGCTCGCTCGGCGCCGACATCGCCTGCGGCACCTCGCAGCGCTTCGGCGTGCCGATGGGCTTCGGCGGCCCGCACGCCGGCTACCTCTCGGTGCGCGCCGAGTACGCCCGCTCGCTGCCCGGCCGCCTGGTCGGCGTCTCCGTCGACGCCGACGGCAACCGCGCCTACCGGCTGGCCCTGCAGACCCGCGAGCAGCACATCCGCCGCGAGAAGGCCACCAGCAACATCTGCACCGCCCAGGTGCTGCTGGCCGTGATGGCCTCGATGTACGCCGTGTACCACGGCCCGGACGGCCTGGCCGACATCGCCCGCCGCACCCACCGCTACGCCGCCGCCCTCGCCGAGGGCCTGCGGGCCGGCGGCGTCGAGCTGCTGCACGGCGAGTTCTTCGACACCGTCACCGCGGTCGTCCCCGGCCGCGCCGCCGCGATCGCCGAGGCCGCCCGCGCCCACGGCATCAACGTGTACCAGGACGGCGAGGACCGGATCTCGGTCTCCACCGACGAGACCACCACCCGCGAGCACCTGGCGGGCGTCTGGGCCGCGTTCGGCGTCGAGGGCGTCGAGACCCCGGAGAGCGCCGAGGCGCTGCCGGCCGCTCTGCTGCGCGAGGACGAGTACCTGACCCACCCGGTCTTCCACAGCCACCGCTCGGAGACCGCCATGCTGCGCTACCTGCGCCGCCTGTCGGACCGCGACTACGCGCTGGACCGCGGCATGATCCCGCTGGGCTCCTGCACCATGAAGCTCAACGCGACCACCGAGATGGAGCCGGTGACCTGGCCGGAGTTCGGCCAGCTGCACCCGTTCGCGCCGATCGACCAGGCCCAGGGCTACCTCACCCTGATCCGCCAGCTGGAGCAGCAGCTGGTCGAGGTCACCGGCTACGACGCCGTCTCGATCCAGCCGAACGCCGGCTCGCAGGGCGAGCTGGCCGGTCTGCTGGCCGTCCGCGCCTACCACCACGCCAACGGTGACGTGCAGCGCGACGTCTGCCTGATCCCGTCCTCCGCGCACGGCACCAACGCGGCCTCCGCCGTGATGGCCGGTATGCGCGTGGTCGTGGTCAAGACCCTGGTCGACGGCGACGTGGACGTCGAGGACCTCCGGGCGAAGATCGAGCAGCACCGCGACAACCTCGCGGTGCTGATGGTCACCTACCCGTCCACCCACGGCGTGTACGAGACCCAGATCACCGACATCTGCGCCCTGGTGCACGAGGCCGGCGGCCAGGTCTACGTGGACGGCGCCAACCTGAACGCCCTGGTCGGCCTCGCCAAGCCGGGCAAGTTCGGCGCGGACGTCTCGCACCTGAACCTGCACAAGACCTTCTGCATCCCGCACGGCGGCGGCGGCCCGGGCGTCGGCCCGGTGGCGGTGCGCGCGCACCTGGCGCCGTACCTGCCGAACCACCCGCTGCAGTCCGAGGCGGGCCCGGCCACCGGCGTCGGCCCGATCTCGGCCGCCCCGTGGGGCTCGGCGGCCATCCTGCCGATCTCCTGGGCGTACGTCCGGCTGATGGGCGGGGAGGGCCTCAAGCGGGCCACCCAGGTGGCGGTGCTGAACGCCAACTACATCGCCAAGCGCCTGGCCCCGCACTTCCCGGTGCTCTACACCGGTCCCGGCGGCCTGGTCGCGCACGAGTGCATCATCGACCTGCGCCCGCTCACCAAGGAGACCGGCGTGACGGTGGACGACATCGCCAAGCGCCTGATCGACTACGGGTTCCACGCGCCGACGATGTCCTTCCCGGTGGCCGGCACCCTGATGATCGAGCCGACCGAGTCCGAGGACCTGCACGAGATCGACCGCTTCTGCGACGCGATGATCGAGATCCGGGCCGAGATCGACAAGGTCGGCTCGGGCGCGTGGCCGGCCGAGGACAACCCGCTGCGCAACGCCCCGCACACCGCGGGCGCGCTGGCCGGTGACTGGGCGCACGGCTACTCGCGCCAGGAGGCCGTCTTCCCGGCGGGCGTGAACCCGGCGGACAAGTACTGGCCGCCGGTCAGCCGGATCGACGGCGCGTACGGCGACCGCAACCTGGTCTGCTCCTGCCCGCCGCTGGACGAGTACGGCTCCTGAGCCGACTGACGCGGTACGGCAGGGCCCCGGCGGAGTCTTCTCCGCCGGGGCCCTGCCCGTTGTCCTGCGTCGTCGGTGTCGCTCGGCGGCCGACCCCGCCGTCGGCCGGTCAGGCGGCGTGTGCGACGGGGCGGCGCGGGGCGATCACCCGGCCGTCGGGCAGCAGTTCGCCGGTGTCCTCGAAGACCAGGACGCCGTTGCAGAGCAGGCTCCAGCCCTGCTCCGGGTGGCAGGCCACCGGTACGGCCGCCTCGCGGTCCTCGGACTCCGCCGACGGGCACTCAGGACGGTGCTGGCACATACGCGTACCCTCGCTTCGCTTGGCGATCCTCCCCGTGGTGCGGCGCCGCCGGGTGACCGGCGGGAGCCGCCGCGGTAGTCGGATCCTGTCCGGCGCCGGGCCAGGTGTGGACCGGCGCTCAAGTGGGTAGGACAGGGGGTCCTTCCACGCTGGTTCCCAGTGTCGGCATCCCGGGGCGATCGCGCAGCAATTTCGTGACATGCGCCACAACTACCGGGCAGAGATCACCCGTTCAGGTGGCAGCAGACGTGAATGAGCGCCGGACGGGTCAAGGGGCGGCTGACTCGATTCGGCCATGCCCTATGACCCGTCCGGGTGGGTACGGGTGGCGCGGGGGTGACGGGGGAGCGTTCAGGAGGAGCCGAGCAGCAGTGGCCTGGTGAGCGGGGCGCGGGTGAGGGCGGGCAGCAGGTCCGCCGCCGGGTAGGCGCGGTGCGCGGTGACGCCGAGCGGGGCCGGGGCCAGTGGGATCAGCTGGTCCGCGTCGGGCCCGGAGTCCGGGCTGTGCAGCCAGAGCGCGGTGGCGTACTGGCCCGGAAAGGTGAGCAGCCGGGGCTGCCGTCGGGTCCGCGAGGTCTGGGCGAGCTGCCAGGCCTGGCGCAGTGCCCGGACGGTGGAGTCCAGGTACGGCCCGGCGGTGAAGTGGGAGAAGACGTGGCCCTCGACGCCCTGGACCACCTCGGCCGCGGCCGCCACCTCGGCGCCGTCCTTGATCAGGAACCGCCAGCCCGTCCGCCGGGCGGCGGCGAGCTCGGGACGGGGCCCGTCCAGGACGTGGACCGCGAGCGGATGCGCGGGCAGCAGCGGGCCGGTCGGATGACGCAGCGCGGCGGCGGCGGGCTGGCGCAGCGCGGTCTCCGAGTCGAGCGCGGCGAGGACCGCGCGCAGGGCGCTGGGCGGGGGCTGGGGGGTCTGCAGAGTCATGGCGGGGTCGCCTCTCCGTGCGAGATCGGCGTGCGAGTGCGGCATACCGGCATGGCGCGGTGTGTCGTCGGTGACGGAACCTGGCCGTGTCCGGTTGTGCATGATCGCGGTGCGGGCGCCGCCGCTGCCGTCGACGAGGGTGTTCGGATCGACAGCGGGCCGGCCTTGGGCGCAGTGCGAATTCTATCGAACAGGTGCACAGGGTGACCTGTTTATCACAGGCGGTGGCGCCGGGCAAGTCGACGGATGTGCTGAAAGACCATCAGTTCCCTTGCATTGCAAGCCGGTCGAAGCGATCGGGTATCGATCTTCGGGGTGGGCATGATGCTTGCACGGTCGGTCGGCCGGCCGCTCAGGAGGAGGGGACCATGGGCGAGAAGGTCGTGGCGACGCGCGCGGACCTGTCGGACCGGCAGCTGTACCGGCGCAAGCTCCAGTCCTGCCAGGACGCGCTGGAGCGGATGCTGCGAGAGGACCGCTTCGACCGGCCCCGCGCCGTGATGGGGCTGGAGATCGAGCTCAATCTGGCCGACGAGCAGGGCCTGCCGGTGATGCGCAACGCGCAGGTGCTCAGCGCGATCGGCTCCAGTGACTTCCAGACCGAGCTGGGCCAGTTCAACATCGAGGTCAACATCGCCCCGCACCGGCTCGCCGGCCACGTCTTCGAGGAGCTGCGCGAGGAGATCGACACCGGGCTGCGCTACGCCGACCGGCGGGCCGCCGAGGCCGGCGCGCGGATCGTGATGGTCGGCATCCTGCCGACCCTGGAGCACGATCACACCGGGCTGGACGCGATGTCCCACAACCAGCGGTACAGCCTGCTCAGCGACCAGATCCTGGCCGCCCGGGGGGAGGACATCACGCTGGACATCGAGGGCGTCGAGCACCTCCAGCTGGAGTCGATCACCATGGTCGCCGAGGCCGCCGCGACCTCGTTGCAACTGCACCTCCAGGTCACCCCCGAGCGGTTCTCCTCGGTCTGGAACGCGGCCCAGGCGATCTGCGGCCCGCAACTGGCGCTCGGCGCCAACTCGCCGTTCCTGTTCGGACGGGAGCTGTGGCGGGAGACCAGGCCGGTGCTCTTCCAGCAGGCCTGCGACACCCGTTCGGCCGAACTCAAGGCGCAGGGCGTACGGCCGATCACCTGGTTCGGCGAGCGCTGGGTGGACTCGGCGTCCGACCTGTTCGAGGAGAACCTGCGGTACTTCCCGGCGCTGCTGCCGATCTGCGACGACGAGGACCCGGTGAAGGTGCTGGCCTCCGGCGGCGTGCCGCGGCTGGCCGAGATGCGGCTGCACAACGGCACCATCTACCGGTGGAACCGCCCGGTGTACGACGTCAGTGGCGGCGTGCCGCACCTGCGGGTGGAGAACCGCGCGCTGCCGGCCGGTCCGACCGTCGCCGACACGCTGGCCAACGCGGCCTTCTACTACGGGCTCGTCCGGGTGCTCGCGGAGCAGTCGCGGCCGATCTGGACCAGGCTGCCGTTCGAGCGGGCCGACGAGAACTTCCGGCAGGCCGCCCGGTACGGCGTCGACGCCGTGTTCCAGTGGCCGCGGCAGGGCCGGGCCGGGCGCGGCGGGGGCCTGGCCACCGTCCCCGCGGTCGACCTGGTGCTGAACGAGCTGCTGCCGATGGCCTACCAGGGGCTGGACGAGTGGGGCGTGGAGCCGGCCGACCGGGACCGCTACCTCGGCATCATCGAGCAGCGCTGCCTGCGCCGGGTCAACGGCGCCTCCTGGCAGAGCGCCACCTTCCACCGGCTGCGCGAGCAGTTCGGGATGGACCGCCCGGCCGCGCTCGCCGCGATGACCCGGCGCTACATCGAGTACATGCGGGCCGGCGAGCCCGTGCACACCTGGCCGGTGGGGTAGGGCCCGGCGGCCCCGTGGCGGGGGCACTCCCCGGCCCTGACGGGGAGTGCCCTGTGGAAGGATGACCGCTCCGGCGGTCGGCCGACGGCCGGAGCGACGCCGGACCGCTGGAGCACCCCGTGACCACCGCCCCGACCCAACCGGAGACCGCGCGGCCCACGCGCCGGCTGCTCGGCGTGGAACTGCTGATCGTCCTCGGCCTCTCCCTCGGGGCCAGCGGCGTCGGCGCGCTGATCAGCTTCACGGGCTCGCTGACCGAGACGCTCCAGCTCGGCCAGCAGGTCGCCACCCTGAACTCCTCACGGGCGCCCGGCCGCCCCTGGCTGGACCTCGCCTGGCAGGTCTACTACATCGCGCGCGGGCTGATGCCGGTGGTGCTGGTCGGCTACCTGCTGGTGCGCGAGGGCACCTCGCTGCGGGTGCTCGGGTTCGACCTCGGGCAGAAGCTGCGCGACCTCGGCCGGGGCGCCGCCGTCGCGGCCGCGATCGGCGGCACCGGGCTGGTGCTCTACCTGGGCTCGCAGGCGGCCGGCTACAACCTGACGGTGGCGCCGTCCGGGCTGCCCGACGTCTGGTGGCGGATCCCGGTGCTGGTCGCCTCCGCCTGGCAGAACGCCATCCTGGAGGAGGTCGTCGTTCTCGGCTACCTGCTGCGCCGGCTCGGGCAACTGGGCTGGTCGTGGCCGGCCGCGCTGGTGGCCAGCTCGGTGCTGCGGGGTTCGTACCACCTGTACCAGGGGGTGGGCGGGCTGGTCGGGAACATGGTGATGGGCGCGGTGTTCTGCCTGCTGTACCGGCGCTGGGGGCGGGTGATGCCCCTGGTGGCGGCGCACGCGCTGATCGACACGGTGGCCTTCGTCGGGTACGCGCTGCTGGCCGGCCACGTCAGCTGGCTGCCCACCGGCTGACCGCCGGGCGGACGGCCAGGGGGCGCGGCGGGCGGGCCAGCAGCCGGTCCACGTGCCGGCGCTCCAGGCCCTGGCCCGGGTCGATGGGCAGCAGGAGGCGGTCACGGCGCCAGATGGCGTTGCGGACCAGGCGGGGCGGGATGACGTCGTCCGTCCAGGCGAACGGCCGGCCGGCGGCGTACCGCAGCAGGGGGGCCCACTTGTGTGCGGAGAACAGCTCCATCAGCGGTACCCGCGGGTCGCCGGGCTGCGGGACGTAGCCGGCGAATCGGACCACCGGCAGCCGGGGCAGCCCGATCGCCGGGGCGATGTGGGTGTTGGCCTCCTCCTCCCAGGTGGTGGCCCAGACCAGTTCGTAGGTGTCGGCCAGTTCACGCAGCCACTCGCCGTGCCGGGCGGAGAGCAGGACGCTGTAGCCGAGCAGGGTGTGCGCGTCGAACCCGGCCTCGGGTCTCGGGCAGACGGGGTTGAGCACCCCGTCGACATCCAGGAACAGCAGTGGCTTCGGCACCGGGCGCCCCCCAGGTCAAGACGTCTCTGTCATCCAGGTCGGACGAGTGGCGTACGCCGGTGGTTGCCCGGCGGAGGGCGCGCGCGGGGGGCGCGGGGGCGCTCAGCCGACGGTGGCGGGCTCGACGGGCCGCGCGACGGAGGCCGGAGCGGAGCGCCGGGAGAGCCGGCGGACCTGCGGCTCCAGCAGGACGAGGGCGCTGAGCAGCAGGCAGAGCGCCGCACAGGCCCAGAGCGCGCCGGTCAGGCCCAGCCCGACCGCGGCCGGCCCGGCCAGCGCGGTGCCGACCGGGGCCAGCGAGAGCGAGCCCAGCTGGTCGTAGGCGGAGACCCGGGAGAACATCTCGGCGGGAATCTCCTGCTGCAGGGCGACCATCCAGTTGACGCCGAACACGGTGACCCCGGCGCCGGACAGGAACATCGCCGCGACGAGTACCGGCAGCGGCGCGGCCAGCGCGAGGGCCAGCGCCGGCAGGCCGAAGAGGAAGACGCCCCAGTTGCCGATCAGCAGGATCCGGCGGGGCTGCCAGCGGACCATCAGCAGGCCGGTCACCACCAGGCCGATCCCGTGCGCGGCGAGCGCCAGCCCCCAGTCGCCGGCGCCGCCCAGTCGTTGCTCGGCGACGATCGGCCCGTACACCGCGTCCACGGCGGTGATGCAGGCCATCAGCACGGCGAACTGGAGCACGATCACCCAGAGCCAGCGGCGGGAGGCGAACTCCTGCCAGCCCTCGCGCAGGTCGCGCAGCATGCCGCCGCCGGCCGCGGCGGGGGCGGCCTCGGCCTCCAGGAAGAACCGCAGGGCGGCGGCGACCAGGAAGCAGCCGGCGTCCACCGCGAGCACCCAGCCGGGGCCGACGGCGGCGGTGAGGGCGCCGCCGAGCGCCATGCCGCCGATCTGCGCGGAGTTCAGCGCGAGCCGGAAGACCGAGAACGCCCGGCCGGCGTGCTCCGCGGCCACGCTCTGCATGATCATGCCCTCGGAGGCGGGGGCGTAGAAGGCGTGCCCGGCGCCGCCCGCCGCGGAGAGCAGCATCAGCTGCCAGAGCTGCGCCTGACCGGCCAGGACCAGCGCGGCCAGGACCGCCTGGGAGACGGCGCTGCACAGGTTGGCGACGACCATGACGTGGTGGCGCGGCAGACGGTCGGCGAGGGCGCCGCCGATCATCAGCAGCAGGACGACCGGGACCAGCCGGGCGGCGGTGACGTAGCCGACCTCGGCGGTGGAGCCGCCGCTCGCCATCACCGCGAAGGCGGTGGCGATCGGGGCTCCGGCATTGCCGAGGCCGCTGACCACGGTGGCGGCGGTCTGGATGCGGAAGTTGCGGCCGGCCCAGGGGAAGCGCCGTCGGTGCGGGGGTGGGGGTTGGCTCTGCACCTGGTGACTATGCCGGGGGACGTGACAGCTGTCCACCGTGTTTCGGGCCTTGCGGCGGGGCCCGAGGGGGGCGTGCGGGCCTCACGGCGGGCGGCCGGGGCGCCGCGTGCCTCACCGGCGGGCGCGCTCAGCCGAGGTGGCCCCGGAGGAAGCTGAGGGTGCGCCGCCAGGCCGTCCGGGCCTGGAGCGGGTCGTAGGAGCCGGGGCGGTTCTCGTCGTTCATGAAGGCGTGCCCGGCCGGATAGAAGTGGATCTCGGGCCGGACGTCGGTCGCCTCGCCGATCCGGATCGCCGCCTCGTCGACGGCGGCCATCGGGATCGACCGGTCGTGCTCGGCGTAGTGCCCCAGCACGTGGGCGGTGAGGCCCCGGTAGTCGAAGTCCGGATCGGGTGGCAGCCCGTAGAACGGCACCACGGCGGCCACCCGGTCGCCCTCGGCGGCGGCCAGCAGCAGCGCGAAGCCGCCGCCCATGCAGAACCCGACCACGCCGACCGCGTCGCCGACCACGCCGTCCAGGCCGAGCAGGTACCCGACCGCGCCGCGCAGGTCCACCACCGCCCGCTCGACCGGGAGTTCGCGCTTCAGCCTGGCCGCCTCGGCACTGTCGTGGGCGGTCGCGCCGCCGAACAGGTCGGGGGCGAGGACGGTGAACCCCTCGGCGGCGAAGCGGTCCGCCATCGCGGCCACGTGGGAGGTGAGCCCCCACCACTCCTGCACCACCACCAGGCCGGGGCCGACGCCCCGCTCGGGCCGGGCCAGATAGCCGTGGGCCTGGCGGCCGTTGCTCGGGAAGGTGACGTTCTGCCGGGAGCCGCCCTGCTCAGGCATGGCTTCCTCTCGGGACGGGCCGCGCGGCGCGGCGAGGGCTGCTGGGGGCCGGCGCCGAGGGGGCGGCCGGGAGCGTGGTCGGCGCCGGCCCCCGCGCCGGCGCGGCGCGGCGGATCAGCCCATCTCCTCCAGCGCCCGGCCCTTGGTCTCCTTGATGCAGAAGGCCACGAAGGGGATCGAGAGCAGGGCGAAGGCCGCGTAGATGACGTAGGTCGCCGACAGGTTCCAGTCCGCGAGGTCGGGGAAGCTGACGGTGATCGCCCAGTTGGCGATCCACTGGGCCGAGGCGGCGACCGAGAGGGCGAGTGCCCGGATCCGGTTGGGGAACATCTCGCCGAGCAGGACCCAGACCACCACGCCCCAGGAGAAGGCGAAGCAGAACACGAAGACGTGCGCGGCGACCAGCGCGACGGTGGCGTAGGTGTCGTCCAGGGTGGCGGCGTCGCCGGTGCCGTGCCGGAAGGAGAAGGCCCAGGCGGCGGTGCCCAGCGCCAGCGCCATGCCGGCCGACCCGGCCAGCGCGAGCGGCTTGCGGCCGATCCGGTCGACCAGGGCCATGGCGACCACCGTCCCGACCACGTTGACGATCGAGGTGGAGAGGCTGATCAGCAGCGAGTTCGACTCGTTGATGCCGACGGACTGCCAGAGGAAGGACGAGTAGTAGAAGATCACGTTGATGCCGACGAACTGCTGGAACACCGAGGCGCCGATGCCGATCCAGACGATCGGCAGCAGCCCGAAGCGGCCGCCCAGCAGGTCCCTGGCCCGGGGCTTGTGGGCGGATTCCAGCACCGCGCGGATCTCGGTGACCCGGGCGTCGAGGTCGACCCCCTCGCCCTCCACCTCCAGCAGCACCTTGCGGGCCTGCGCCTCGCGGCGGTCGGCGATCAGGTAGCGCGGCGACTCCGGGATGGCCAGCGCCATCAGCCCGTAGACGAGGGCCGGGACGGTCTCGACGCCGAGCATCCACTGCCAGGCCTGGATGCCGCCCAGGTGACCGGTGGAGTCGCCGCCGGCGGCCTGGTTGAGGGCCCAGTTGGCGAGCTGGGAGACGGTGATGCCGAGCACGATCGCCATCTGCTGGAAGGACGCCAGCCGGCCGCGGTAGGCGGTGGGCGCGACCTCCGCGATGTAGGTCGGGGCGATCACCGAGGCGATGCCGATCGCGACGCCGCCGACCACCCGCCAGGTGGCCAGCACCTGGATGCTCGGCGGGAACATCGAGCCGATGCCGCTGATCGCGAACAGCGTGGCGGCCAGCAGCATGGTGCGGACCCGGCCGAACTGGTCGGCGAGCCGGCCGGCGGTCACCGCCCCGCCGGCCGAGCCGAGCAGGGCGATGGCCACCACGAAGGCGGTCTCGCCGTTGCCCACCGCGAAGTGCTTCTGGATGCCGGTCACCGCACCGTTGATCACCGCGCTGTCGTAGCCGAACAGGAAGCCGCCCATCGCGGCCGCCGCCGAGATGAAGACGACGTGTCCGAGATGCGCCTCGCCGGAGGCCGGACGGGATGTGGCTGTGGACACGCGCGCTCCCCGGGTGGACGGGCCCGCCGGCACAGCCGAGGGGGCAGGATTCGTCACACATTCGATCAGCGGCGTCCCGGCTTCGCCCGAAATCGAGCCGATCGGGTGACTTGGCGTCAGCGCTGCTACCCCGTGCGCCGCGCGTTACGCCTGAGGAGCTGGGTGCGGGCGGCGGCGTCCAGGCCCCGGTCGCGTTCGGCCAGCCGGTCGGCGACGGCCCGCTGCTCGGCCGCGCCCTTCTTGTTGTCGTACTTGAACTTGGCGCGCACCGTGCGGACCGTCAGCCGCAGCCCGCGCAGGCCTGACAGCAGCGGGCCGAAGGGCGCCTCGCCGGGGGCCACCCGGGTGTCCGGGGTCTCCGGCTGGAAGTGCGCCAGCTGCCGGTTGAGGATCGCCGCCTTGCCGGCCGCGTCCTCGACGATCTCGGCCGTGCAGACGAACTGGACGGAGGCGTAGTAGCTGGTCGGCGTACCCGGCTCGCCGCGCCAGTGGCCGGGGGCGAAGGCGTAGTCGTCGGTGACCGCGAGGGTGACCTCGGGGTCGGCCCGGACGGCGGCGAACAGCGGGTTGGGCGCGGCGAGGTGCAGCAGGATCTCGCCCCGCTCGACGTCCAGCAGGAAGTGGGTGGGGACCAGGACGGGCCCCTGGCCGGGCAGGCCGTTGGCGGCGAGCAGGCCGAAGTCGCGGCCCTCGGCGAGCCAGGCCCGCCACTCGGCCTCGTCACCCCGGTCCCAGGACCTGATCAGCATGGGGAGCCCCTCAGCGGGTGAAGTCGCGCAGGTGGGCGGGGAGCGGCACGGCGGTGGAGGCGTCCGGCACGGGGGCGCCGTACACCGTGGTCACCGGCACGACGCCGGCCCAGTACGGGAGGTCGAGGTCCGCCTCGTCGTCGTCGGCGTCGTCGGCGCGGGTCTTGGCCGAGACCTCGTCGAGGTCGAGCCGGACGACGGCGGTGGCGGCCAGCTCCTTGGCGTTGGCCGGGCGGACCTCGGCGGAGCGGCCGGGGACGGTCTGGTCGACCAGCGCGTCCAGCGCGACCGACAGCTCCACCGGGTCGGTGACCTGGTGGGCCGTGCCGTGGGCGACCACCGAGCGGAAGTTGATCGAGTGGTTGAACGCGGACTTGGTCAGCACCAGGGCGTCGACCAGGGTGACGGTGACGCAGACCGGCATGCCCTGGTCGCCCTTGGCGCCGCGCAGCGGCCGGCTGCCGGTGGAGCCGTGGACGTAGAGGCGGTCGCCGACCCGGGCGAAGATGGTCGGCAGCACGACGGGGGCGCCGTCGACGACGAAGCCGAGGTGGCAGAGGTAGGTGCTGTCGAGGATCGCGTGGATCGCGTCCCGCTCCCAGGTGGCGCGGTCCTTGTAGCGGGTGGGGGTGGTGCGCGGGGTACGGGCGTAGGACGCGGTGCCGTCTGACATGACAACCTCTATGTACTAGTGCATAATCTCTTTTGTGCTAGGAGACTATCCGATCAAGGGACGGCGCGCCAGCGAGATCGCGGCCGACGTCGAGCAGGGCGTCAGCAGCGGGCGGCTCGCGCCCGGCACCGCACTGCCCCCGCTGCGCGACCTGGCCGCCGAACTCGGCGTCAACCCCAACACCGTCGCCGCCGCCTACCGGCTGCTCCGCGACCGGGGGGTGATCGAGACCGCCGGCCGCAAGGGCAGCCGGATCCGCCCGCGGCCGGCGCTCACTCCGCGCGACCAGATCCGGGTGCCCGTCCCACCGGACGCCCGGGACCTCTCCAACGGCAACCCCGACCCGGCGCTGCTCCCCGACCTCACCCCGGCCCTCGCCGCCGCGGCCGAGGCCGCCCGCCGCGACCCGGTGCTCTACGGGCGCCCCTCCGCCGATCCGGGGCTCCTGGCCCTCGCCGGTGCGGGCTTCCGCGCCGACGGCCTGCCCGACGCGCCGATCGCCATCAACTCCGGCTCGCTCGACACCATCGAGCGGATCCTGGCCACCCGGCTGCGCCCCGGGGACGCCGTCGCCGTCGAGGACCCGGGGTGGGGGAGCCTGATGGACCTGCTGCCCGCCCTCGGACTGCGGCCCGCTCCCGTCCGGCTGGACGACGAGGGGCCGCTGCCGGAGGCGCTCGCCGAGGCGCTGGCGGCCGGGGCCCGCGCGGTGGTCGTCACCAGCCGCGCGCAGAACCCGACCGGCGCGGTGGTCACCGCCGCCCGGGCGGCCGCGCTGCGGGCGGTGCTGGCGGGCCATCCCGGGGTGCTGCTGATCGAGGACGACCACGGCCACGGCATGGTCGACCAGCCCTTCCACTCGCTGGTCGGGGCCGGCTCCGAGCACTGGGTGGTGGTGCGCTCGGCGGCCAAGGCCTACGGGCCGGACCTGCGGCTCTCCTTCGCGGTCGGGGACGCCGACACCATCGGCCGGGTGCAGGGCCGTCAGCGGCTCGGGGCCGGCTGGGTCAGCCATCTGCTGCAGGGCACGGTCGCCGAGCTGTGGCGCACCGACGCGGCACCGGCCGCGCGGGTGGCCGCCGCCTACCGGGCGCGCCGGGACGCCCTGCTGGGGGAGCTGGCCGCCCGTGGCATCGAGGCGCACGGCGCGAGCGGGCTGAACGTCTGGGTGCCCGTCCCGGACGAGACCGGCGCGCTCGCCGCGCTGGTGCAGCGCGGCTGGGTCGTGGCGCCGGGCGCGCGGTTCCGCCTGCAGTCCGCGCCGGGGCTGCGGATCACCGTCGCCCGGCTCGATCCGGCCGAGGCACGGCGGCTGGCCGACGACCTGGCGGCCGTGCTCGGAGCGGACGGTGCCGGTTCGCGACTGATCTGAACCGGTCGGTAACAGGCCGGGAATCCTGTGCACGACCGATCTGAACCGGTCGGTAACAGAGTGAGAAACCTGGTGCAGATACCTAGCGGTAACAAGCGCGAGCATGTCATCTTCATCGCGCCACCGGCCGGCGGCCCACCCTCACCTCCGCGTCTCCCCGCCCCCACCGTGCGGACGAGACCGACCGCAGGAGTTCCGCCGTGCCCGAAAACCGTTCGAGCATCACTCGCAGAACCACCCGCCTCACCCGGCGGCTGCTCGCCGCCGCCCTCGCCCTGCCGCTCGGCGCGGCCGGCCTGGTCGCCGGCGCCGCCGCACCGGCCGCGGCCGCCGGCGCGGTGCCGGCCGGGCCCACCGCCAGCGTCACCCTGGGGGACAGCTACATCTCCGGCGAGGCCGGCCGCTGGAAGGGCAACTCGGTCGTCACCGGCGGAAGCCGGTCCGGTACCGACCGGGCCTGGACCGGCAGCGCCTACGACCCGAGCGGGGTCTACGGCGCGACGTATGCCAGCGGGTGCGACCGCTCGGACGTCGCCGAGGTGCGCAGCGCCCCGACCGTGACCCAGACCCAGCTGAACCTGGCCTGCTCGGGGGCCGTCGCCGCCAATGTCTTCCGGGCCGCCAACGGCGGCCAGTCGTTCAAGGGCGAGGCGCCGCAGGCCGACCAGCTCGCCTCCGTGGCGCGGCAGTACAACGTCAAGCTGATCACGCTCTCGATCGGCGGGAACGACCTCGGCTTCGCCGACGTGATCCAGAGCTGCGTCACGGACTACCTCGTCTGGTACTCCTACTGCCACGACGACCAGCAGGGCGAGATCGACTCCCGGATGCCCGGCGCGATGGCGGGGGTCGGCAAGGCGCTGGACGAGATCCGGACCGTGATGGCCGGTGCGGGCTACGCGACCGGGGACTACCGGGTCGTGCTGCAGTCCTACCCCTCGCCGATCCCGCGCGGCGCCGAGATGCGCTACCCGGAGAGCGGCTGGAGCCGGTCCGACACCGGCGGCTGTCCGTTCTGGAACGGCGACGCGGACTGGGCCCGGGACTCGCTGGTGCCGCAGATCTCGCGGGCGCTGGCCGGGGTCGCCGCCGCGAAGGGGGCGCAGTTCCTGGACCTGGCGGACATGCTGCAGGGGCGCGAGGTCTGCTCCAAGGCCACCAAGCAGGCGAGTTCGAGCAGCGCGCCGTCCGCCACCACGAGTGAGTGGGCGCGGTTCGTCGACGGCGGGCTCAGCGCCTCGCAGGGCACGATCCAGGAGTCGATGCACCCGAACTACTACGGCCAGCAGGCCCTCGGGCAGTGCCTGACCCTGCTGTACGCGCGGCCGACCGGCAACTACGGCTGCCGCAACACGGCCGGCAAGGACGCGAGCGGGATGTACCTCACCGCGCGGTAGCGCGCGGCGCGGCCGGTCCCCGTCCCCGGGCCCGAGTGGGCGGGAACGGGGACCGGCCGCGGCGGGTCAGCCCTTGGCGAGCAGCGCCTCGGCGTGCGCGCGCACCTGGTCCTTCGTCAGATAGGCGTCGGTGTACTCGAAGTCCCGCAGCCGGGCGGGCTGGCGGGCCAGGAAGCCGGTCCGGACGAAGTCGTCGCCGGCGGTGGCGTTGAGCAGCCAGTTGGCGCCGACCCGGAACTTCGCCACGTTGGTGCGCATCGCCATCAGGTGGTAGCCGCGGGCGACCACCTGGGCGGGGACGCCGCGCAGTTCGACGCCGACCGGCTTGGAGACCGCGTCCTTGCCGCCGAGGTCCACCACCAGGCCCAGGTCCTTGTGGTAGTAGGGCTCCAGCGGCTGGTTGCGCAGCGCGGCGATCACGTTGTTGGCCACCGCCCGGCCCTGGCGGGCGGAGTGCTGGGCGGTGGGCGGGCAGACCGCGCCGTCGCCCTTCGCGAGGTCCGGGACGGCGGCGGCGTCGCCGAGTGCGAAGACGCCCTCGAACTGCGGAACCCGCATCTCCGCGGTGACCGCGATCCGGCCGCGGACCGTCTCGGCGTCCAGGGTGCCGATCAGCGGGCTGGCCGCGACGCCGGCCGTCCAGATCAGCGTCCGGCAGGGGAGCACCCGGCCGTCGGTGAACTTGACCGACTCGGCGCCGACTTCGGCCACCGAGACGCCCAGCGAGACCTCGATGCCGCGCTCGCGCAGCACCTCCAGGGCGGCGACGCCGAGGGCGTCGCCGAGCTCCGGCATCAGCTTCGGGGCGATGTCGATCAGGTGCCACTTGATCTGCCGGGCGTCCAGCCGCGGGTAGCGCCGGGCGGCCGCGGTGGTCAGCCGCTGGAGGCAGGCGGCGGTCTCGGTGCCCGCGTAGCCGCCGCCGACCACCACGAACTGGAGCCGGGACTCGCGCTCCCGCTGGTCCAGGGTGGCGGAGGCGAGGTCGAGTTGGGCGATGACGTGGTCGCGGACGTAGGTCGCCTCGGCGAGCGTCTTCATGCCGCGCGCGTAGTCGGTCAGGCCCGGGATGTCGAAGGTGCGGGTCACGCTGCCGGGCGCGAGCACCAGGTAGTCGTACTTCTGCGCGACCACCTCGTCGGTGATCTTGCGGACCACGCAGACCTTGGAACGCGGGTCGACGCCGATCGCGCCGCCGGGGACGATGTGGGTGCGGCGCAGCGTCCGGCGGAGCGAGACCGCGACCGACTGCGGGGTCAGCACCCCGGCCGCCACGTGCGGGAGCAGCGGCAGATAGAGCTGATAGCTGAACGGCGTGACCAGCGAGATCTCCGCCTCCGAGGGCGTGAGCTTGCGTTCGAGCCGGCGAGCGCACTCCAGTCCGGCGAAGCCACCGCCCACGATCAGGATCCGAGCTCGTTCCATCGTTCATCCCTTACAGTGCAGTTCGTACCGTGCAAGGTCCCCACTACTCTGAGCCACACTCGCACGGCGGAGCGGGCGCTGCCACCGGACGGCGCGGATGGCGCAGGCCCGCGCCGGGCGGGGACGGCACGCGGCGCCCGGTCCGCGCATATGCCCGATAGGCTGTCCGGCGTGCTCCCCGAGGTGACGGCGGTCCGTTATGTGACGCCACTGCGAGAAGGCGGCTCGATGCCGGGCCTGGTCGAGGCCGACGACCGGCGGCTGTACGCCCTGAAATGGGTCGGCGCCGCGCAGGGCCGCAAAGCGCTGGTGGCGGAGGTGCTGGCCGGTGAGCTGGGCCGCCGGCTCGGGCTGCCGGTACCGGAGTTGGTCACGGTGGACCTCGACCCGGTGCTGGCCCGCAGCGAGCCGGACCCGCAGATCCAGGACCAGATGCGGGCCAGTGGCGGCCGCAACCTCGGGATGGCCTTCGTCAGCGGGGCGCTCAACTTCGACCCGCTCTGCTTCGAGGTGGACGCCGGGCTGGCCGGGCAGGTGCTCTGGTTCGACGCCCTGATCGGCAACGTCGACCGCTCGTGGCGCAACCCCAACCTGCTGGTGGCCACCGGCGGGCTGCGGCTGATCGACCACGGCGCCAGCCTGATCTTCCATCACCACTGGGCGGGCGCGGCCGGCTGGATCCGCCGCCCGTACGACGCCTCCGACCACGCGCTGTTGCGCGCGGAGCCCGATCTGGTGGCCGCGGACAAGGCGCTCGCGCCGCTCGCCGAGGCGGCGGTGGAGGCGGCGGTGGCGCAGATCCCGGACGTCTGGCTGGTGGACGAGCCGGGCTTCGACTCGCCCGAGGCGGTGCGCGCCGCGTACCGCTCCCAGCTGACCGGGCGACTGGCCGGTCCGCGTGACTGGCTGCCGGGGGTCTCCGCATGAGCGAGTCCGTGACGCCGGCCCCGCCGGCCGTCGAGCTGCACGACTACGAGTACGCGGTGATCCGGGCGGTGCCCCGGGTCGAGCGCGGCGAGTGCGTCAACGTCGGGGTGCTGCTGTACTGCCGGCAGAGCGCGCACCTGGGCGCCCGGACCCATCTGGACCAGGCCCGGCTGCTGGCGCTCGACCCGGTGGCGGACGTCGCCGGGGTGCGGCGGGCGTTGCACGGGATCGAGGCGGTCTGCGCGGGCGGGCCCGCGGCCGGTCCGGCGGCGGGCGACAGTCCGGGGCAGCGGTTCCGCTGGCTGACGGCGCCGCGCAGTGCCATCGTCCAGCCGGGACCGGTGCACACCGGGCTGACCGGTGACCCGGAGGCCGAGCTGCGGCGGCTCTTCGACCAGCTGGTGCTCTGAGGGCGACCGGTCGGGTGCCCGGGGGCCGTCCGGGGGCCCTTCCGGGGCCGAGCGGTTGACCTGCGGACTTTTGCCCCGGTCAAAGCTTGAGTTGGTGAAGCACTCGGTCGTACGCTGGCCCCATGGGTTCGACAGCGACGACGACCGTACCGACCAACGCCGAGTTGATGGAGGCGTTGGCCGCCGTCGGCGCCGCCTACTTCCAGGACTTCGCGGGAGCCGCGGCCCGGCACGGTCTCTCCTCCTCCCAGGCGAAGGCGCTCGGTGCGGTGCAGGAGCCGGTACCGATGCGCGCGCTGGCCGGCCGGCTGGGCTGCGACGCCTCCAACGTGACGGGGATCGTCGACCGGCTGGAGTCGCTCGGCCTGGCCAACCGCGAGGCGGCGGCCGGGGACCGGCGGGTCAAGATCGTGGTGATCACCGAGCAGGGCCGCGAGATCCTCGGGCTGATCCGCGGCGAGATGAGCCGTACCCACCAGGCCTTCGAGGCGATGACGGACGAGCAGCGGATCTCGCTGCACTCGATCTGCGCGCAGGTGCTGCCGGTCCTCGCCGGGCGCTCGCCCGGCACGGTGTAGCGGTTCGGCGGCACAGCGGCACAGCGGCACGGCGGCACAGCGGTACGGCGATCGGCCGGGGCGGGCGCGGGAGGCGGCAGCGCCCGGTCCGCCGCCGCTCGCGCTGACCTCGGCTGTTAGGCTTGCGAAGCGTGAGCGCGAAGCCCCAGATCCCCAATGTCCTGGCCTCCCGGTACGCCTCGGCGACCCTGGCCCAGCTGTGGTCCCCCGAGCACAAGGTGGTCCTTGAGCGCCACCTGTGGCTCGCCGTCCTGAAGGCCCAGCAGGACCTCGGCGTGGAGGTGCCCGCGGGCGCCGTCGCCGACTACGAGCGGGTGATCGACCAGGTCGACCTCGGTTCGATCGCCGCCCGCGAGCGGGTCACCCGGCACGACGTGAAGGCGCGGATCGAGGAGTTCAGCGACCTCGCCGGCCACGAGCAGATCCACAAGGGCATGACCTCCCGGGACCTGACCGAGAACGTCGAGCAGCTGCAGATCCGCCAGTCGCTGGAGCACGTCCGCGACCGCACGGTCGCCGTGCTGGTCCGCCTGGGCCGGCTCGCCGCCCAGCACTCCGAGCTGGTCATGGCCGGCCGGTCGCACAACGTCGCCGCGCAGGCCACCACCCTGGGCAAGCGCTTCGCGACCGTCGCCGACGAGGTGCTGGTCGCCTTCCGCCGGCTGGAGGAGCTGATCGCCCGCTACCCGCTGCGCGGGATCAAGGGCCCGGTCGGCACCGCCCAGGACATGCTGGACCTGCTCGGCGGCGACACCGACAAGCTCGCCGAGCTGGAGCGCCGGGTGGCCGGTCACCTCGGCTTCGACCACGTGCTGACCAGCGTCGGCCAGGTCTACCCGCGCTCGCTGGACTTCGAGGTGCTCACCGCCCTCGTCCAGCTCTCGGCCGGGCCGTCCAGCCTGGCCAAGACGATCCGCCTGATGGCCGGCCACGAGCTGGTCACCGAGGGGTTCAAGGAGGGCCAGGTCGGTTCCTCCGCGATGCCGCACAAGATGAACACCCGCTCCTGCGAGCGCGTCAACGGCCTGGCCGTCATCCTGCGCGGGTACGCCTCGATGACCGCCGAGCTGGGCGGCGACCAGTGGAACGAGGGCGACGTCTCCTGCTCGGTGGTCCGCCGAGTCGCGCTGCCGGACGCCTTCTTCGCCTTCGACGGCCTGCTGGAGACCTTCCTGACCGTCCTCGACGAGTTCGGCGCCTTCCCCGCCGTGATCGAGGCCGAGCTGGACCGCTACCTGCCGTTCCTGGCCACCACCAAGGTGCTGATGGGCGCGGTGCGGGCGGGCGTCGGCCGGGAGACCGGGCACGAGGTCATCAAGGAGCACGCCGTCGCCTCGGCGCTGGCGATGCGGGCCGGCGCGCGGGAGAACGAGCTGCTGGACCGGCTGGCGGCGGACGCGCGGATCCCGCTGGACCGGGCCGGGCTGGACGCGCTGCTGGCCGACCGGCTCTCCTTCACCGGCGCGGCCGGTGCCCAGGTCGCCGAGGTGGTCCGCCAGGTCGAGGCCGTCGCGGCCGCCTACCCCGACGCCGCCAAGTACGCCCCGGGCGACATCCTCTGACGTTGCCTCAGGTCTTCGTGGGCCCCGCCGCCGATCCGGTGGCGGGGCCTTCGCCGTGTCCGGCGGCGGCATGGCCCGGATCCAGCGGAGGGGCGGTGCCGCAGGCGTAGGTGCAGTCCGGCTCGGCGACCGGGTGGTCCTCGGGGGCCAGCACATTGCCCCGGACGGTGGTGAACGCCGTCACCGCGCCGGTGACCAGCAGCCCGGCGCAGATCAGCATCGCGGTCCGGAAGGCGGAGTCCACCGCGGCCGGTACCCGGTAGGCCTCGCCGCTGAGCCCGGCCAGCGCCGGCAGGGCGGCCACCGCGAGCAGCCCGGCCGCGCGGGCGGCGGCGTTGTTGACGCCGCTGGCGATCCCGGCATGCCGGACCTCCACCGCCGCGAGCACCGTCGCGGTCAGCGGCGCGACCAGCAGGACCATCCCGCAGCCCATCACGGTGGCGGCCGGCAGCACGTCCGTCCAGTACGAGGCGTCGGAGCCGATCCGCAGCATCAGCAGGACCCCCGTCGCGCAGAGCAGCGGGCCCACGGTGAGCGGGAGGCGCGGGCCGATCCGCTTGCCGAGCCGGCCGGCCCGGGCGGACAGCGCGAGCATCAGCACGGTGATCGGCAGCAGGGCGAGCCCGGAGACCAGTGGGGAGAAGCCGGAGACGATCTGCAGCTGGACGACCAGGAGGAAGAAGACGCCGCTGAACGCCGCGTAGACGCAGAGGGTGACCAGGTTCACCGCGGTGAACAGGCGGGAGGAGAAGAGGCCGAGCGGCAGCATCGGCTCCGGGACGCGGCGTTCGACCACCACGAAGGCCGTGCCCAGCAGCAGGCCGGCCGCGCCGGACACCCACACCACGGCCGAGAGCCCGTCGCCCGCCGCGGTCAGCGCGTAGGTGACCGAGCCCAGCGCGAGCGCGGCCAGCGCCGCGCCGAGGACGTCGAACCGGCCGGTCGCGCTCTCGTCCCGGCTCTCCGGGACGTGCCGGGAGGCCACCGCGACCACCAGGGCGGCGAGCGGGACGTTCAACAGGAAGATCCACCGCCAGCCGGGGCCGTCCACCAGCCAGCCGCCGAGGAACGGGCCGATCGCGGCGGACACCCCGCCGAGGCCGGACCAGAGGCCGACCGCCGCCGAGCGGTCGTCAGGGTGGAACACCGCCTGGAGCATCGCCAGCGAGCCGGGGGTGAGCAGCGCCCCGCCGACGCCCTGCACCGCGCGGGCGGCGACCAGTACCTCGATGGTGGGGGCCGCGGCGCAGGCTGCCGAGGCGGCGGCGAACCAGAGCACGCCGATCAGGAAGACGCGGCGCCGGCCGTAGCGGTCACCGAGCGCGCCGCCGAGCAGGATCAGGCCGGCCAGGGTGAGCAGATAGGCGTTGAGCGTCCATTGCAGGGCGGCGAGCGGAGCGCCGAGATCGGTGCCGATCCGGGGCAGTGCGACGTTGACGACGGTGCCGTCGAGCATCGCCATGCTGGAGCCGAGCACCGTCGCCAGTAGTACCCAGCGGCCCTGCGCGGTGCCCAGGCGCAGGGTGCCGGCCTCGGAGGTGGCCACCGCCTGATCCTGCGCTCCGGGACGCGACGTGACAAGGGTCACCGGGGGTGTGTCGGCGGATGGCTTTCCGTAGGTGATCGCATGCGTACGGACACCGAAATCGGCGGAGCGTCGTGGATCAGTGGCACGCGGTGAATCGATTGTGCACATACTGTGCAGCCGATCATTCGGAGTGTCACGGCCTTCCCGGGAGTGGTTGTCGATTCAAGAGATCGACATTGCTTCGCCCGGGCGGATGAGTTTTAGTTCAGCGACCGCCCGGCATTGGACCGGGTGGCCACCGGGTGGAACGCCTAGTCCTGCCGCTGCCCGGTGGTACGAACCGAACTCTGTACGGCAGGAGCGGGGGACCCAAAGGTAAGTCGCCGGACCGGAATTCACGGTCCGGCTTGGGGTGAAGCCGCGCTATGCGGCCGGGCAACTCCAGCCCGAACCCGACAGCTCACCTCGCAGGCGTCGGAGAGGACAGTTCGCCATGCCCGCACAGGCTCGTCGTATCACCCTGCCCCGCGCCGCCCGCATCGGCATCGCCACCGCCGTGACCGGCGCCGCTTTCGCCCTCCCGCTGGTGACCACCATCAGCGCCCAGGCCCACACCGCCCCGGCCGCCAAGCCCGCGCAGACCTCCACCTGGACCGGCGCCACCAGCGTCGACGCCGCGCCGGCCGCTGCCGCCAAGCCGGCCGCCGAGGCCGCCAAGCCGGCCGCCGCGCCGGCCGAGGAGAGCTACAAGGTCGTCGGCGGGGACACCCTGTCGAAGATCGCCGACGCCAAGCAGGTCGAGGGTGGCTGGAAGGCCCTCTACGACCACAACCGCTCGGTCGTCGGTGCCAACCCGAACCTCATCTTCCCGGGTCAGCAGCTCGCGCTGGATGCCAAGGCCGCCGCCGCTCCGGCCGCCGCCGAGGCCGCCAAGCCCGCCGCCCCGGCCGCCAAGCCGCAGGTCTCGCAGGACGCGCAGAAGCCGGCCGCCCAGCACGCCGCCCCGAAGCCGGTCCAGGCCGCCAAGCCCGCCGAGGCCCCGGCCGCCAAGCCGGCCGCCCCCGCCGCGAAGCCGGCCGCTCCGGCCGCTCCCGCGGCGCCGGCCGCCGCGGCCAGCACCTCGGGCTTCGTCGCCCCCCTCGCCAACCCGAAGCTCGGCACCGCCTACGGCGTGGCCGGCTCGATGTGGGCCTCCGGTCACCACACCGGTGCCGACTTCGTCGCCTCCACCGGCACCCCGCTGCGCGCCGTCGGCGCCGGCACCGTGGTGAAGGCCGGCAACGGCGGCGCCTACGGCAACGAGGTCGAGATCAAGCTCGCCGACGGCCACTACGCCGAGTACGCGCACCTGTCCTCGATCGGTGTGAAGATCGGTCAGACCGTCACCGCCGGCCAGCAGATCGGCCTCTCGGGTGCCACCGGCAACGTGACCGGCCCGCACCTGCACTTCGAGATCCGCACCGGCTCGGAGTACGGCTCGGACATCGACCCGATCGCCTACCTGCGGGCGCACGGCGTCTCCCTCTGACCTGAGGTCGGACTTCCGCTGGGTGCGGGGCGTACGGCCGCCCGGGATGGTCATGTCGGGTGACCGCTCGACCGGGTGATCGCCGCACCGTCAGCGGATCATGGGCGCGGGACACGCCCTGGCCGGTCCGGCTCGCGAATTTCCTTCGCGAGCCGGACCGGCCTTTTTCGTGCCCTTCTGACAGGCAGGTGCCCCCCCGCGAGCAGGGTTTCCGTCCGGCGTTTCCGAGTGGTCGGTTCCGTCGTGCAGAAGGCCTTTCCGGAAGGCCTTCCTGGGGGGCCTCCCGGGATATTCCGACGGCCCGTCGGCGGTCGGACGGGCCGTCAATTCTCGGTCGGCGGTCGCGGTGAAAGGAATGGGCCGCCCCGGCGGGGGTCAGGACCGGTGGGCGGGCAGGTCGCTGTTGGCGGCGGTCAGCAGCTGGTGCACGCGGTGGCCGAACTCGTCCGCGTCGCGGGCCGGCTCGGGGAAGACCAGGCGGACGTCGCGGTGGCCGTAGGGGTGGTCCAGACGGAGCACGAGGCCGTGCCGGTCGAGGGCCAGCGGGCGGACGTCGGGGTGTCCGACGAGCAACTCGCGGTCCAGCAGCCGGGTGAGCAGGGCGAGGGCGTCCGGGTGGTCGTCGGCGAGGTGGGTGAGCATCGCCGCCTCGAAGCGCGCCAGCGGGTCGGGCGCGGCCAGGGCGAGGTCGGCGCCGGTGAGGGCGGTGGTGCCGTACGGGGTGGAGAGGACGGCGTGTGCGACGTCCAGCCGCAGGTGGACGCTGAGGCCGTCGTCGGCGAGGTGGGCGAGGTGCAGCCGGCCGGCCAGGGTGAGACGGCCGCGGACGCGGTCGCGGACGGCGACCGGGGCGATGTCGGTGAGGTCCAGGACGACGGCCAGGCCGTCCTGCTCGCGGGTCACGGCGAGGGTGAGCGGCGAGTCGAGCGGTGCGCCCAGGCGCAGCCGGGAGCCGTGCACCGAGACCGGGGTGTCCAGGTCGTGGTACTCGCCGCAGGCCCGGATCACCACGGAGGAGGTGGCGCTGAGCAGGCTGCAGACCCGTTCGGCGGCGGTGGGTTCGGGCGCCTCGACGTCGACGGGGCTGGGGCTCATGACGACCTCCGTTGGTTAGGTTAGGCTAACCTAATCACTTCGCCGAGGGAGGGCAAGGCGTGCGCGGGTGGTGCGCGGGTCGCGATGGAGGGGTGCGTGGGTCCAAGGGATTGCAGATGGAGATAGCGAGCGCTTGCAAGTATCTGGCGTTCGGTCGTATTGTCGACGCTGGTAGTTGCACACGCAATCTTCTGTACGCTTCTGTACGCTCTGGAAAGCGGTCCCCTCATGCCCCTCGCGCTCCTGGCGCTGGCGATCAGCGCCTTCGGCATCGGCACCACCGAGTTCGTGATCATGGGCCTGCTGCCCGAGGTCGCCGGCGACTTCTCGGTGTCCATCCCCACCGCCGGCCTGCTCATCTCCGGCTACGCACTCGGTGTCGTGATCGGCGGCCCGCTGCTCACCGTCCTCGGCACCCGGATCCCCCGCAAGGGGATGCTGCTGATGCTGATGGGCCTGTTCATCGCCGGCAACCTGGTCTCCGCCGTCGCGCCCGCCTTCGGTCCGCTGCTGGTCGGCCGGGTGCTCGCGGCCTTCGCGCACGGCGCCTTCTTCGGCATCGGCTCGGTGGTCGCCGCCGACCTCGTCGCCCCGCACAAGCGGGCCGGCGCCATCGCCCTGATGTTCACCGGGCTCACCGCCGCCAACGTGCTCGGCGTGCCGATGGGCACCCTGCTCGGCCAGCACTTCGGCTGGCGCTCCACCTTCTTCGTGGTCGCGGCGCTCGGCGCGATCGGCTTCGCCGGCATCGCGGCCCTGGTGCCCGTCCAGCCGCGCGCCGAGGACACCCGGCTCGGCCCGGAGCTGGCCGTCTTCCGCAAGCCGCAGATCTGGCTCGCGCTGAGCATGACGGTGCTCGGCTGGGGCGGCATCTTCGCGATGTTCACCTACATCACGCCGATGATGACCGAGATGGCGGGCTTCGCACCCTCCAGCGTGACCTGGCTGCTCTTCCTGTTCGGCGTCGGCCTGTTCGTCGGCAACCTGCTCGGCGGCTGGTTCGCCGACCGCGCGCTGATGCGGAGCCTGTACGTGATCCTGGCGGTGCTGGCGGTGCTGCTCTTCGCCTTCACCCTCGCCTCGCACAGCAGGGCCGGTGCGATCGTCGCCATTCCGCTGATCGGCGTGTTCGGCTTCGCGACCGTCGCACCGCTGCAGAAGCGGGTGATGGACCAGGCCGCCGGCGCGCCCACGCTGGCCTCGGCCGCCAACATCGCGGCCTTCAACCTGGGCAACGCGCTCGCCGCCTGGCTCGGCGGGCTGGTCATCTCGTCCGGGCTCGGCTACGACGCGCCGAACTGGGTGGGCGGGCTGATGGCCGCCGCCGCCCTGGGGGTCGCGCTGCTCTCCGGCGCGCTGGAGCGGCGGGGGGCCGGCGCCGGTGGCAGGGTCGTGGCGCGCGGTGGAGCGGCCGCCGAGGAGGCGGTAGCCGCCGGGCGGTGAGCGCGGAACGCGCGGGGCCCGGACGCTCGTCCGGGCCCCGCGCGTCGTGTCGAGGCGGGTCAGCCGATCACGGCCTGTGCGTCGATCTCGACCAGCATCGGCTCCTGCGGCAGCTCGACGAAGATCGTGGTGCGGCAGGGCTTCACGCCGCCCGGCGCGATGTTCTCCTCGATGAACGCGGCGTAGACCTCGTTCATCAGCGGGAAGTCGGCCCGCTTGGTCAGGTAGACGCGGAACATCACCACGTCCTCGATGGTGGCGCCGCCGGCCTCCACGATCGCCTTGACGTTCTCCAGCGTGCGGCGGGTCTGCGCCTTCACGTCGCCGTGGTGCAGGTACTCGCCGGTGGCCGGGTCCTGCGGGCCCTGGCCGGAGACCTGGAGGATGGGGCCCTTGCGGACGCCCTGGGAGAACATCCAGGCCGGGGCGGGGGCGCCGTCGGTGCGGATCTCGGTCTTGTCGCTCTGGTCGCTCATGGGCTTCCTCGGTTGGTGGTGGCGGGTCGGCTGGTCCGGGGCCGGCGGGGCCGGCCGGTTCGGCGGGTCAGCCGGTCTGGGGAGCCTGGGGGTTCTGCCCGCAGTCGGCGGAGACGGCGCGGGCGGTGGCGAGCAGCTGGGGCAGCAGCTCCAGCACCTGTTCGTAGGGGAGGACGACGTCGGGGACGGAGATCGAGGCGGCGGCGACGACGCGCCCGCTGGCGTCCCGGATCGGCGCCGCCACGCAGTTGATGAAGGCCTCGTGCTCGGCGTGGTCCTGCGCCCAGCCCTGGGCCGCGACCTTCTCCAGCTCGGCGAGCAGCGCCTCGGGAGTGGTCAGGGTGCGGGCGGTGTGCGGGGTGAAGTCGATGCCGGCCACCACCCGGCGCCGCTCGGGCACCGGCAGGTCGGCGAGCAGCACCTTGGAGACGGCGGCGCTGTGCAGGGCCGCCCGCAGGCCGATCCGCGAGTACATCCTGACCGGGTGGCGCGAGTCGTACTTGTCGATGTAGACGACCTCCCCGCCCTCGTACGCGGCCAGGTGCACGGTCTGGCCGGTGGCGGCGTTCAGCTCGGCCAGGTGCGGCGCGGCGATCCGGCGGACGCCGCGCTGCTCCAGGGCGAGGCCGGAGAGGGCGAAGAGGCCGGCACCGAGGTGGTAGCGGTAGGCCGGGTCGCGGTAGACGAATCGTTCCTCTTCGAGGCTCTGGAGCAGCCGCAGCACCGTGGTCTTGTGCACGCCGAGCACCTCGGCGAGCTGGTCCAGCGAGCGCTCGCCCTCGCCGAGCTCGGCGAGGATGCGCAGGGCGCGGGTGACGGTCTGGCTCATCGTGCTCCAAGGGCCGGGGAGGCGGCCGGTCGAGGGTCGGTGACACCGCCCCCGGTCACCGGCGCCGCCGTCGCGGACGGGACCGGCCGGGGCGGCGCCGCCGCGGGCAGTACGGGGGACACGATGCCATCCGCGGAGACCCGGGTGGCGGCCCACTCCCGGGGGGAGGCGTTCAGCAGTGCGGCGACCACCGGCTCGGGCGGCAGTTCGGCCTGGTCCCCGTGGGCGGTCAGCGCGCAGGCGGCGCTGAGGTGGCCGAGCCGCAGCCGGCGGCGCTGGTCCAGGCCGCGGACGGTGGCCGCGAGGTAGCCGGCCGCGAAGGCGTCGCCCGCGCCGGTGGCCTCGACCACCTCGACGGCGAGGGCCGGTTCGGTGACGGCCGCGCCGTCCCGCTCCAGCGCGGTGACCGTCCGGGCGGCGTCCTTGACCACCACGGTGGCGGGGGAGGGGAACCGGCGGCGCAGCGCCAGCGGGTCGCCGGTGCCGAAGGCGGCCTCGCCCTCGTCGGCGCCGAGCAGCAGCAGATCGGCGGCGTCCAGCAGCGGGGGGAGGACGGCCGGGTCGCGGTCCAGCCAGAGCGCGGGGCGCCAGTTCAGGTCGAAGCTGGTCAGCCGGCCGGGGCGGCGGTCGGCGAGCAGGGCGCGCAGCAGGGCCAGGCAGTCGTCGGACAGGGCAGCGGTGATGCCGGACAGGTGCAGCAACCGGGCACCGGCGAGCAGGCGGACGGCGGCCGGGTCGTCCAACAGGGCGGGCGAGAGCGCGGCGGCGGCCGAGCCGCGCCGGTGGTAGTGCAGCCGGCTGCGCCCGGGACCGAGGTCGTGCCGGGCACCGGTGGAGCCGCCGACCTCCTTGAGGTAGAGGCCGGTCGGGCGGTGCGGGTCGACGGCGACCGCCGAGACGTCCACCCCGCGGGCGGCGACCTCGCCGACCAGGCGGCGGCCGAAGCCGTCGTCGCCCACCCGGCTGATCCAGGCGCTCGACACGCCGAGCGCCGCCAGGGCGCCCGCCACGTTGGACTCGGCGCCGCCGACCGAGAGGTGGAAGTTCTCCACCGCCTCCAGCGGGCCCGGCCGGTCCGGCAGCAGGACAGCCATCGACTCGCCCACGCAGACCGCCGTCGGGGTCCCGGGCGTCGGGCGCGCCGCCGCTTGGCCGTGGGCCACCGGGCCGTCGTGCGCCGAAGGTCCGCCCGGTGCCGCCGTCGGGCCCGGCTCCGCCCGGCCGGCCGCCGTCGGGCTGTCGAGCGGAGGGGTGCCCGAGCTCACGGCGGCGTCCTGTCGGGGCATCTGGTGGGCTCCTCGTGTGCTGCGGCTGACCGTTTCCGTTGACCTTCGTCCGGCGCCGATGCTAGAACCGTGATGCCAGCATGTGCAACCCTCGTTGCACATGTTGCAACACGTAAGGAGAACTCGGTGGACCAGACCTTCGTAAGCAGCGGCACCGGACCGGGCATCGACACCGGCGCGGTCGCGGCCCTCGCCGACGAGGTGCTCGACTGGCGCTTCAAGGCGCTGCCGCCCGCCGCGTGGGGGTCGACCGTGCGGGACTACCTCGCCACCGGGCCCACGCTCGCCGGTTTCGGCACCCCGCTGCTCACCCTGGACGCCGCCGCGCTCGACCACAATGTGCGGACGATGGCCGACTGGTGCGCCAAGGCGGGCGTCGCCCTCGCCCCGCACGGCAAGACCACGATGGCGCCGGCGCTCTGGCAGGCCCAACTGGACGCCGGCAGCCACGGCATCACCCTGGCCAACCTGCCGCAGGTCCGGGTGGCGCGGGCGTTCGGCGTCCGGCGGATCCTGCTCGCCAACACCCTGCTCGACCCGGCCGGGCTCGGCTGGCTCGCCGGTGAGCTGGCCGCCGACCCGTCGTTCGCCTTCGTCTCCTGGGTGGACTCCACCGAGAGCGTCCGGCTGATGGACGAGGCGCTGCGCGCGGTCGACGCCGAACGACCGGTCGAGGTCCTGGTCGAGCTCGGCGGCCCCGGCGGGCGGACCGGCGCCCGCGGGGTCGACGCGGCCGTCGAGGTCGCCGCCGCGGTGCTGCGCGCGCCGACGCTGCGACTGGCGGGGATCGGCGGCTACGAGGGCGCACTGGCCCACGACGCCGGCGCCGACGGCCTGGCCACCGTCCGCGGCTACCTGCGCGCCCTCGCCGACCTGCACGGACGGCTGGCCGGCGGCTACGCCGACGGTGCCCCGCCGATCGTCACGGCCGGTGGCAGCGCCTACTTCGACCTGGTGGTCGAGGAGCTGGCCGCATTGCCGGAGGCCTCGGTGGTCCTGCGCTCGGGCGCCTACGTCGCCCACGACGACGGCTTCTACCGGGGGATCTCCCCGCTGGCCCGGGGGGCCGGTCCGACGCCCTTCCGGGGCGCCCTGCACGGCTGGGCCCGGGTGGTCTCCCGGCCGGAGCCGCAGCTGGCCCTGCTCGACGCGGGCAAGCGCGACCTGCCCTTCGACGAGGGCCTGCCGGAGCCCCAACTCGTCCGGGGCGGACCGGTGCTGACCGGCACGGCGGCCCGGGTCACCGCGCTCAACGACCAGCACGCCTTCCTGCGGGACGCCGGCGACCTCGCGCCGGTCGGCGCGGTACTGCGGCTCGGGGTGTCCCACCCGTGCACCGCGTTCGACAAGTGGACGATGATCCCGGTGCTGGACGACGCCTCCGCGGCCGATCCGAAGGTCACCGGACTGATCAGGACGTACTTCTGATGGAGGCTCAGTCTCCGGTCGACGACCTCGTCTTCAAGGGGGCCACCGTCGTCGACGGCACCGGCGCCGACCGGTACCGGGCCGACGTCCGGATCGGGCGGGGGCGGATCGCCGAACTCGGGCACGGGCTCGGCGGCGCCCGCGAAGTGGACGCCGACGGCTTGGTACTGGCCCCCGGCTTCATCGACATGCACGCCCACTCCGACCTGGCCCTGCTGCTCGAACCCGACCACCCGGCCAAGGTCACCCAGGGCGTCACCTGTGAAGTCCTCGGCCAGGACGGCCTCTCCTACGCCCCGGTCGACGACGGCACGCTGTCCGCGCTGCGCCGCCAGATCGCCGGGTGGAACGGCGATCCGGAGGGCTTCGACTGGGACTGGCGCACCGTCGGCGAGTACCTGGACCGGCTGGACCGGACCGGGCCGGCCGTCAACGCCTGCTACCTCGTCCCGCACGGCTCGCTGCGGATGCTGGCCATGGGGTGGGAGAACCGGGCTCCGAGCGCCCGGGAGCTCGACCGGATGCGCGAACTGCTGGCCCAGGGCCTGGCCGAAGGCGCCGTCGGCCTCTCCAGCGGCCTGACCTACACGCCCGGGATGTACGCCGACACCGCCGAACTGGTCGCCCTCTGCCGGGTCGTCGCCGAGTACGGCGGATTCCACGCACCGCACCAACGGTCCTACGGCGCAGGGGCGTTGGAGGGCTACGCCGAGATGGTGGAGATCGCCCGCCGGTCCGGCTGCCCGCTGCACCTGACCCACGCCACGATGAACTTCGGCGTCAACCAGGGGCGGGCGGGCGAACTGCTCGACCTCGTCGACCGGGCGCTCGCCGACGGCATCGACCTCACCCTGGACAGCTACCCCTACCTGCCCGGCTCCACCACACTGGCCGCCCTGCTGCCCGGCTGGGCCACCGAGGGCGGCCCGCAGGCCACCCTGGCCCGGCTCGGTGAGGCGGACGCGTGCGAGCGGATCCGGTACGAGGTGGAGGTGAAGGGCAGCGACGGCTGCCACGGGGTGGTCACCGACTGGGCGACCATCCAGCTCTCCGGCGTCCGGAACCAGGAGCTGGCGGGGGCCGTCGGCCGGACCGTCGCCGAGCTGGCCGCCGAGCAGGGCCGCAGCGGGACGGAGGTCTTCCTCGACCTGCTGCGCCGGGACGAGCTGGCCACCACCATCCTCCAGCACGTCGGCCACGAGGAGAACGTCCGGGCGATCATGCGGCATCGCGCGCACACCGCCGGCAGCGACGGCCTGTTGGTCGGGGCCCGGCCGCACCCGCGGGCCTGGGGCACCTTCCCCCGCTATCTCGCGCACTACAGCAGGGAGTTGGGCGTTCTGACCCTGGAGCAGGCGGTTGCCCGGATGACCGGCCGGCCCGCCGCTCGGCTGCGGCTGGACCGGCGCGGCCGGATCGCCCCCGGATTCCACGCCGACCTGGTGCTCTTCGACCCCGAACGCGTCCAGGACACCGCCACCTTCGAACAGCCCCGGCGGCCCGCCGCCGGTATCGAGCACGTCTACGTCAACGGCACCGCCGTCGTCCAGCAGGGCCGCACCACGGGCGCCCGGCCCGGGAGCGCCCTGCGCCGAACCGATCGAGGAACCCGAGCCGCATGAGCCCTTCGCCCTTCGTCTCCGATGCCGTTTCCGTGACGGCCGCCGCGGCCGCTTCCGTCCTCGCGGACGCGCGTGCCGCGCTGGCCGCCGATCCGGTGATCGCCGTCGTCCGTGCCCCCCGGATACCCGACGCCGCCGCGCTCTGCGCCGCGCTCGCCGAGGGCGGCATCACCTGGACCGAATTCACCTACACCACACCCGGTGTGACGGACCATCTGCTCAGGGCGGCGCAGGCCGGCCACCGGGTCGGGGTCGGTACGGTGCTGACCGCCGAGCAGGCCGAGCGCGGCATCGCCGCCGGCGCGTCCTTCCTGGTCACGCCCGGCTGCCGGCCCGAGGTGGCCCGGGTCGGGCACGCCGCCGGGGTACCGGTCGTGCTGGGCGCGCTCACCCCCACCGAGGTCGCGCAGGCCGTCGACCTCGGCGCCGCGGCGGTCAAGATCTTCCCGGCCCGGACCTTCGGGCCCGGCTACTTCAAGGACCTCCGCGGCCCCTACCCGGACGTCCCGCTGGTCGCCTCCGGCGGCGTCAACGCGGGCAACGCGGCGGAGTTTCTGGCACAGGGCGCGCTCGCGGTCTGCGCGGGGACGGACGTGGTGGCGCCGGAGGCCGTCGCGGCCGGGGACTGGGCCGAGATCGCCCGGCGGGCGCGGGTGTTCACCCGGGCCTGCGCCGTGGGCGGCCGGTAGGCGCGGCGGGGCCGGTTCGCCGGGGAGGGCCCGGGCCCCGGGGGAGCGACGGCGGAGGGGGGCTGTCGGGACGGCCGGGATTGGACGAGAATCGGTGGTTCCGGACCCCGGCACCCGGTAGGAGGATCCACCCCATGACCTCGACCCGCCCCGGCCCCGACTGGCTGGCCGACGCCGTCCTGTACCAGATCTACCCGCAGACCTTCGCCGACTCCGACGGCGACGGCATCGGGGACTTCGCGGGCATCGCCGCCCGACTGGACCACCTGGCCTGGCTCGGGGTCGACACGGTCTGGCTGAACCCGTGTTTCGCCTCGCCGTTCCGGGACGCCGGGTACGACGTGAGCGACTACCTCACGCCCGCGTCCCGGTACGGCTCCACCGAGGACCTGGCCGCGTTGGTCGAGGCGGCGCGCGGCCGGGGCATCCGGATCCTGCTCGACCTGGTCGCCGGTCACACCTCCGACCGGCACCCCTGGTTCCTGGCCGCCGCCGAGGACCGGGACGACGACCGCTACATCTGGTCGGACCGGCCGGTCGACGGCTTCGTCGCCTCGCCCGGCAGCCGCCCCGGCTGGTACCGGCCGAACTTCTTCGACTGCCAGCCGGCGCTCAACTTCGGCTACGCGCAGAGCCGTTCCGACCAGCCCTGGCGGCAGCCGGTGGACGCCGACGGTCCGCGCGCGAACCGCGCCGCGCTGCGCGGGATCATGGCGCACTGGCTGGACCTCGGCCTGGCCGGGTTCCGCGTCGACATGGCCTCCTCGCTGGTCAAGGACGACCCCGGGTTCGTCGAGACCTCGAAGCTCTGGGCCGAGCTGCGCGACTGGCTCGACCACGCCCACCCGCAGGCCGCGCTGCTCGCCGAGTGGGGCGACCCGGCCGCCGCCGTCGCGGCCGGTTTCCACGCCGACTTCTTCCTCCAGTTCGGCGGCGCCGACCACGGCCTGCCGCTCCGCTCGCTGTGGAACAACGGCACCGGCACGGTCGAGGAGTACTGGAAGCAGGGCCCCTGCTACTTCGAGGCCGAGGGCCGCGGCACCCCGCGGGTCTTCCTCGACGCCTGGCGCAGCGCCGCCCAACTCACCGAGGGCGCCGGGTACATCGCGCTGCCCACCGCGAACCACGACTTCTCCCGGCTCGCCACCGGCCCGCGGACCGCCGAACAGCTCGCCCCCGCCTTCGCCTTCCAGCTCACCTGGCCCACCCTGCCGGCGGTCTACTACGGCGACGAGATCGGCATGCGCTATCTTCCCGGCCTGCCCGACGTGGAGGGCAGCACGCTCGGTCCGCGGTACAACCGGGCCGGCTCGCGCACGCCGATGCAGTGGGAGCCCGGGGCGAACGCCGGCTTCTCCACCGCTCCCGCCGAGCGGCTCTACCTGCCGGTCGACCCCGACCCGCACCGCCCGGACGTGGCCACGCAGCGGGCCGACCCGACCTCGCTGCTGCACACCGTCCGGCGCCTGATCGCGCTTCGGCGGGCCCATCCGGGCCTGGGGGCGGGCGGTGCGGTCGAGGTCCGCAGCGTCGGCTACCCGCTGGTGTACACCCGGGCGGGGCGGTACCTGGTGGTGGTCAATCCGCGGCGGGAGCCGGGCGTGGTGCCGCTCGGGTCGGCGCTGCCGGGCGGTCGGGGCGGTGCGGTCCGGTCGGGTGGCGCGGCTGGTCCGGTCGCGGTGCGGCCGCTGGACGTGCAGGGGGCGCGGGTGGTCGACGGAGAGCTCCGGGCGGACGGGTTCTCGTACGGGGTGTTCGAGCTGGTCTGAGCCGGGCGGGCCGCGCGGGGGTGGGCCCGGGCTTTCGCTCGTCCTCGAAATGGTTGTACACTGCATCCAGATGGTTGCATTTACCATCTTCTATGCCCGGCAACGGAGGATGAGACGAACGCCATGAGTGCACCCCAGACCACCGCCGCGGCGCCCACCCCGGGGCACGCGCTCAAGCACCTCGCCGTCCACCTGCTCACCCCGCTGCTGATGTGCCTGGGCATGGCGCTCGCCTACCAGGGGGCGTTCCACCAGCCCGAGCCGCACCACCTGAAGGTCGCCGTCGTCGGCACCTCCCCGCAGGCGCAGGGCCTGGCGGACGCCGTCCGGGCCAAGGCCGGCCCGGCGCTCGACGTCAGCACCCTGGCGACCAAGGACGCCGCCGAGCAGCAGCTGCGCGACCGCGACCTGGTCGGCGCGTTCCTCCCGGACGCCCGGAGCCCCGAACTGATCGTCGCCAAGGGCGGGTCCGACACCTCCGCGATGGCGGCGGAGGCGGTGTTCCGGAACGTCACCGACCAGCAGGGCGTGCCGCTGGCCGTCACCGACCTCACCACGCCCGGCAAGGGCGACCCGACCGGCCAGGGCCTGTTCTTCCTGCTGGTCGCGCTCAGCATCGGCTCCTACGCGAGCGTCGCGGTGATCGGCGCGGCCGGCGCCGCCCTCGGCATGCGGACCCGGGCCCTGGTCGGCCTCGCCGTCTCGCTGGCGGTGAGCGTGATCGGCATCGGCACCGCCGGGCCGGTCTTCCACGTCGTGGACCACGACCTGGCAGCCGTCTGGGCGCTCGGCTGGCTGTACTCGGCGGGTGTCCTCGCGATCGGCATCGGCCTGCACAGCTTCCTGAAGCGGTGGACCACGCTGACGATGACGGTGCTGTTCGTGATGCTGAACTTCACCACCTCGGGCGGCATCTACCGGCCCGAGCTGCAGAACGGCTTCTTCGGTGCCCTGCACGCCTTCTGGACCGGCGCCGGATTCCTGGAGGGCGCCCGCAGCGTCCTGTACTTCGACGGCGGCGCCGGGCTCGGCGGGCACGTGCTGACCCTGGCGCTCTGGCTGGCGCTGGGCGGTGCGGTGATGGTCGGCGCGGCGGCGTACGAGAAGCGCGGCCGGTCGGCGGTCGAGGCGGAGGCGGAGGCCGAGGAGGAGATGGCGGAGGCGGTCGCGGTCTGACCGTGACGCCGGAAGGCTTCACCCGCCGCCACGGGCATCGGCGCCGGGTGGGGATCGGCGGCCCGCGCCCGGCCCCGGACAGGCCGAACGCGGGCCGCAGTGCTGCGCCTCGGGCGGGGTGGCGTGGTCAGGGGCGGCGTGCTTCGGGGCGGCGTGGTCCGGGCGGGCTGGTGAAGCAGCAGTCGCCGCAGACGCCGGTGCCCGGGCAGACCCGGTAGTAGAGGCAGCAACTGGTGCGCCGGAAGCCGGTGCCGCGCAGCTCGCCGGTGTCGGCCAGCGGTGGCCGGCGGAGGATCGCCGCGACGAGGGCGCGGGCCCGGCCGGGGGCCGCGTGGGCGTCGAGCATGCGCAGGGCCCCCGCCAGGGCGGAGGCGGCATTGCCGTCGAGCAGTCTGCCGGAGAGCGGCACGGCGGCCCGGACGGCGGCCGCGAGCAGCGTCAACTGGCCCTGGACGAGCACGTGGTGGAGCCGGTCGGCCAGCTGCTCGTCGCTCGCGCGGGGGCCGGTCGGAGCCGGGGCGGGTGGCTGTGGGGGGTGGGGTGCGTCGTGGTGCGGCGCTCGGTGGTCCGGTGTCCCGCCGTGGGGCGTTCCGTCGTGGGGTGTCGCTTCGTGCGGTGTCGCCTCGTGCGGTGTCCAGAGGTCGATCGGGCCCTGCTCCGGGATGCGCACGTAGGCGCAGTCGGGGTCCAGCGCGGGGACGGTGCCCAGCAGGACGGCGGCGCCGAGGCCCACCGAGCAGAACCGGGCGGCGAGCCCGAGGTGCAGGACCGAGGCCGCCACCCGGGGTTCGGCGGTGCCGAGCCGGTGGGCCACCATCCGGACCCGCTCGGCCAGCGGCGAGCGGGGCCCGTGCGCGTACAGCTCGCGCAGCGGGCGGAATCCCGGAGGGGCGGCCTCGGCGGGCGAGGCGCCGGAGTCCAGGGCGAAGTACGGTCCGACGGCGGAGAGTCGGCGGTAGTCGGGCGTGCTGGTGGTCATCGGCCGACCGAGCGGGCGACCGGCGGGCACGGGGTCGGCCGGCGGAGCCCCGGGCTGCCTGCGGGCGGGCGGTCGTCGGTCATCGGGCGGTCCTCCGGGGCGGGCCGTGGGGGCGTCGGCCCCGGGATAGTCGAGTGGCCGGTGTCGGCGGTGATGAACGCTACCGCGCCACGGGCGCCCGAGTCCTGGCCCCGGAGCCCTGGCCCCCGCCGCCGGGCGTACCGAACCTGCGGTCGCCGGGCGTGCGGAACCTGCGAGGAGGGGGATGGCCTCCGGACGTCGCGTCCTCCGGCCTCATAGTTCGATCGTCGACCGAGGTACCAGCGGCAGACCCTGATCCGTCTCGATCTGTCGCCACTGCCTCCTGCGGTCGAACTCCCACAGCTCCTCGCAGGTCCACCTCCATGATGCGCCTCCCACGCCCCGGGCGCCAGGGCTTTTCCCCATGAATCGGGGCAATTTACCCGGCTCCGGAGCGGGTCGGGCGCACCCGCGGCGACCCGGCGGGCACCTGGGGGCGGCTGACGTGCGCTACCGCAGCGCGTCCTTGCGCAGGAACCGCTTCAGGCGTTGCCACGGCCAGGTGTTGATCACGTCCTCGGCGGTCAGCCAGGCCCGCTGCGCGGTGCCGACGCCGTACCTCGGGTACGCCAGCTGCGGGGTGGAGTGGGCGTCGCTGTCGATCGAGAAGCGGACCCCGTGGCGCTTCGCCCGCAGCACGTCCTCGTCGCGCAGGTCGAGGCGGTTCGGTGAGCTGTTGATCTCGATCGCGGTGCCGGTCCGGGCGGCGGCCCGGAACACGGCGTCGAGGTCGACGTCGATCGGCCCGCGCCGGCCGATCCGCCGGGTGGTGAGGTGGCCGATGACGTGCACGTGCGGGTTCTCGCAGGCGCGGATCAGCCGGCGGGTCTGGGCGGCGCGGTCGGCCCCGAAGTGCGAGTGGACGGAGGCGACGCAGACGTCGAAACCGGCCAGGAACTCGGCGGGCCAGTCCACGCCGCCGTCCGGGCCGATGTTCAGCTCGGTGCCGTGCAGCAGCCGCATCCGCCGGTGCCGGCCCGCCAGTTCGCGCAGTCGCTCGCGCTGGGCGAGCATCTTCTCGTCCGTCATCCGCTGCATCACCAGGTCCGGCGCGTGGTCGGTGACGGCGTAGTACGCGTAACCGCGGGCGGCCGCCGTGTCGATCATCTCCTCCAGGCTCGCCAGCCCGTCGGTGAGATCGGTGTGGGTGTGCAGGTCGCCGCGCAGGTCCGCCTCGGTGACCAGCACCGGGAGTTCGCCCTCCAGGGCTGCCTCGATCTCGCCGCGGTCCTCGCGCATCGGCGGCGCGATCCAGGGCAGCCCGAGCGCCGCGTAGACCTCCTCCTCGGTCGCCGAGACCACCTTGTCGCCGCTCTCCGCGTCGAACAGGCCGTACTCGGAGAGCTTGAGTCCGGCCCGGACGGCCATCGTGCGGAGCCTGATGTTGTGCGCCTTGGAGCCGGTGAAGTACACCAGCGCCGCTCCCCAGTCCTCCTCCGGCACCACCCGCAGGTCGACCTGGAGCCCCTTGGCGGTGCGGACCGAGGTCTTGGTCGGCCCGCGGGCGATCACCTCGGCCACCGAGGGGAGTCCGGCGAGCGCGGCCATCAGCGGCGTGGAGTCCTCGGCGGTGGCGAGCACGTCGATGTCGCCGACCGTCTCGCGCATCCTGCGCAGCGAACCCGCGTACGCGCAGCGGGTGCAGCCCGGGACGGCCGCGATCGCGGCGACGATCTGCTCGGCCTGTTCGGTGGCCGCGTCGAGCAGCGTCCGCCCGCCGGCCTGCCGCATCAGCTCGATGCCGCGCAGGATCTGCTCGCCGCTGCGCTCGCCGAACCCGGCCACGGCGCTCAGCCGGTCCGCGCGGATGGCCTCGGCGAGCTGGTCGACGGAGGCGATGTCGAGGTCGCGGTAGAGGGCGAGCGCGCGTTTGGGCCCGACACCGGGAACGGCCGTCATGGCGCGGACCCCGGCCGGGATGGCCGCGCGCAGCGTCTCCAGCGCGTCCATCCGGCCGGTGGCGAGGTACTGGGCGATCTTGTCGGCGGTGGACTTCCCGACGCCGGGGATCTTCTGGAGGCCCTTGGCGTCCAGCCCGGCGATGTCCTCCGGGTGGCCGCCCACCGCACGGGCGGCCTTCTCGTAGGCGCGGGCCCGGAAGGCGTCCCCGCCGGTGATCGAGATCAGGTCGGCGTACTCCTGGAGCAGCTCCTGGACCTGGTCGTTGAGCCGGGTCATGGGGTCAGTCTAGGTTCGGCGGCCCGATCGGGCAGGGGGTGCGGCTCGGTGGCCTCGGGGCGTGCGGGCGCGCGTCGGGGCGTGCGGGCCGGGCCGGTGCGCTCGGGCGGCGCCGTGCGGGCGGTGGCGACCGGGCCCCCGTCGGTCGACGGGTTCGTTCCCGGTCGGTCGGCGGGGTACTGTGCCCGGTTCGTGCCCGGGAGCCGGATTGTCACCCGTGCGGCCCGGGCGCAGGCTTGGCGGAGGACCCGGAGCGCGGCCGACTCCGGTCCGCCGTGCGGCCGGCGGCGACGATCGGTGAGGTACGAGGGGCAGGGCGATGGCACGCGGGAAGCTCTGGGGCTATGTCGCGTCGGGCGCCCGGGCGCTCGGCGGGTTCGGTGCGTTCGGCGCCGCCGCCGGGGGCGGCCGGGGCGGTGGTCCGGGCGCGGGCGAGGACGGTACCGGGGAGAAGGCGGGGTTCGGACCGGACGGCTTCGGGCGGCCGCCGGCCGGGGTGATGGCCGGGCCCCGCGAACTCAGCAGCCCGGAGCTGGAGCGGCTGCGGTGGACGGACCGGGCGGAGGGGTGCGGTCCGCGGGCGCCGCACGTCCAGGTGGCCGACGTGGTCCAGCGGGTCCTGCGCGGGGGTGGCCGCGCGGGGCAGGTGGCGGTCCGAATACCGGCCGGCCTGCCGGTGGTGGTCGCGGACGCCCGGCGGCTGGAGTCGGCGCTGGCGGGGTTGGTCGATCACGCGATCAGGCGCAGCCCGTGGGGGGCCAGGGTGCTGGTGCGCGCCGATGTGGTGGACGCCGGTGCGGTGGACCCCGGTGTGCGGGACTTCGGTGGGCGGGACGTCCCGCGGGCGGGGGCCGGGGGTGCGGCGGGTGCCGGCGCGGGCCGGGCCCGGGTGGAGCTCAGGGTGGTGGACCGCGGGCAGAGCGAGCTGCCGGAGGCCCGGCAGTGGCTGCTCGCCGGCCTGCGCTCCGCCGGTGCGGCCGGCCCGGCGGTGGACGGCCTGGTCCGTGCGGCGGGCGGGCGGCTGGCGGTGGAGCAGACTCCGGGTGGCGGCCTCACCGTGGTGCTGGCCCTGTCGGTCGCCCGGGAGTGAGACGGGGCTCTGCGGACGGGCCGTGACGGTCGGGCGGGGGCGCCGGAAGGCCAGCCGGGAGAACCGCAAAGACTTCTTCGCAAAAACCCTTTGCGAAGAAGTCTTTGCGGTTCTAGGCTGCTGCCATGACCGAAGAGAAGCGGTGGCCGCACAGTCCCGACCCGCAGCGGGACGTGGTGCTCGATGCCAAGGGCCTGCGGGCGCTGGCCCATCCTGTCCGCGTGCAGCTGATCGGGCTGCTGCGCCGTGGCGGGCCGTCCACCGCGACCCGGCTGGCCGAGCAGATGGGGTTGACGTCGGGCGCGACGAGCTACCACCTGCGGCAGCTGGCGGCCGCGGGGTTCGTCGAGGAGGACTCCGAGCGCGGCAACGCCCGCGAGCGGTGGTGGCGGGCGGTCCACCAGCTCACCGTGTGGTCGGACATGGAGCTGGCGGACGAGGAGCCTGAGGCGGCCCTCGGCTACCTGCGGTCCATCGTCGCCGCGCACACGCTGCTCGCCCAGCGCGCGCTGAACGGGTACGAGACCATGCCGCGGGCCTGGCGCCACATCCTCAACCTCAGCGACATGGCGGTCCTGCTCACTCCCGAGGAGGCCCGCGCCATGACGGAGGAGCTGGCCGCCGTCGTCGGCCGCTACCGGCAGTTCGACGCGGCGGACGCCCCGGCCGGCGCCGAGCGGATCGGGGTGGTCCTCCAGGTGCTGCCCGAGCCCCGAGGGGGCGCCGATCAGGACGACGCCGGACAGGACGGCGGGGGCGCCGACCAGGACGACGCCGGACAGGACGGCGTCGATCAGGGCGGGGCCGAGCAGGACGGGGCCGGGCGCGGCGGCGGGGAGACGGCGCCTGCGGCGGGCGGGCCCGGGGGTTCGGTCGAGGACTCCGGGGGGCGGTCATGACCGGGTCCACCGCCGTCGAGGCGGTCGCCGCCCCGCGCAGCCTCCGGCCCCTGGTCGGCGTGCTGTCGGCGATGGCCGTCTCGCTCACCGGTACCCGGGTCTCGGCCATCGCCCTGCCCTGGTTCGTCCTCGCCACCACCGGCAGCGCCACCATGACCGGCGTGGTGGCCTTCGTCGAGATGACGCCGTACGTGCTGGTCAAGGCGTTCACGGGCCCGGTGATCGACCGGCTGGGCCCGCGCGTCGTCTCCTGGACGACGGACACGGTGAGTGCCGTCGCGGCGGCCCTGGTGCCGCTGCTGCACGGGCTCGGCCTGCTGCCGTTCTGGCTGCTGCTGGTCCTGGTCGCGACGGTCGGCGCGGTGCGCGGCCCGGGGGACTTGGCCAAGGAGGTGATGGTCCCCGAGGCGGCCGACCACGCCCGGGTGCCGCTGGAGCGCGCCACCGGGCTGTCCGGGGTCACCGAGCGGCTGGCCTCGACGATCGGCCCGGCGGTGGGCGGCGGGCTGGTGGCGCTGCTCGGTCCGATGGCCGGTCTGACGCTGAACGCCGTCGCCTTCGGGCTGGGTGCGCTGGTCGTGCTGGTGGTGCTGCCCCGGGGGATGGGCCGGGGTGCCATCGCACCGGCCACCGCGAAGTCCGCGCGGGCCACCGATTCCGTCGAGTCCGCGCAGTCCGCGCGGGCCGCCGAGTCCGCGCAGCCGACGCGGGCCGACGAGCCGGCCGGCTACTGGCAGATGTTCCGGGAGGGCTTCACCTTCCTGCGCGGCGAGCCGCTGCTGCTCACCGTGATCGTCATGATCGCGGTGACCAACCTGCTGGACGCGGGCTTCATGACCGTCCTGGTACCGCTCTGGGCGCAGCAGTCCGGGGGTGGCCCCGCGGCCATCGGGCTGACCGGCAGCGCCTGGGGGATCGCGGCGGTGACGGGGAGCCTGATAGCGGCGGCCGTCGCCCATCGGCTTCCGCGCCGGGTGGTGTTCTTCGCGGGCTTCCTGCTCTGCGGAGCACCGAGGTTCCTGGTCCTCGCCCTGGACGCGCCGATCGGTGTGGTGCTGGCGGTCTTCGCGGTGGGCGGCTTCGGTTCCGGCTTCCTCAACCCGATCCTCGGTGCGGTGACGTTCGAGCGGGTGCCGCGCCACCTGCTGGGCCGCGTCGGAGCCCTTGGCGACTCGCTGGCCTGGGCCGGCATCCCCCTCGGTGGCCTCCTCGCCGGCGCGGCCGTCGCCCTGTCCGGCCTGATACCCGTGCTGCTGGTGGGCGGTGGGCTGTACTTCGCCACCACCTCGCTGGCGGCCCTGCGGCCCGAGTGGCGGGAGATGGACCGCCTGCGGGGTAGCGGGCCGGCGGCCGACCCCCGCGAGGCCGAACGGTCGGCGCCGCCGGTGTCGTCGCCGCCCGGTACCGCGGAGTCGGGAGTGGGGGCGGACCGGCACCTCCTCTCGGTGGCCGGGGCCAAGGCCGACGGCTGAGTCGGGCGGGCCCGACGGCAGGCCGGCCGAGCGGTTCCGGCGGCCGCCGCCGGTCGTGCCGCGCGGTCGTGCCCTTGGTTCGGGCCGTCGGCTCGTGCCACGGGCTCGCGTCACCGGTTCGCGTCACCGGCTCGTGCTACCGGTTCGTGACGCCCGCTCGTGCCACCGGCTCGTGCCTCCGGCCGGTGACGGCAGGTGCCGGTCGGTCGGGGCGACGGCCTGCGGTGTGCGCCCTCCACGCTCGAAGCGCGCCCTTCGTGCTCCGTTCCGGCAGTGAACTGTCTGGGCGTCAACTGGACTGCTGACCTACCATGTTGGTGGGCGAAGGACGGGGGTGCGGGGTGGCGAACGGGGGCTCGGGGTCCGGGCGGCGGCTGGAGGGCGTGATCGCCTGGGCGCTCAGGAACTCGGACGGTGTCGTCGCCTTCTGCGGCGCGCTGACCGTCGGGTTGCTCGACATGTTCGGGGGAGTGCTCGGTGACAACGTCGTGTCGGGTGCCACGCTCCTGGTGCTCGCCGCGGTGGTCTACGGGTCGCTGGCCGAGCGCAAGCGCCGGATCGCCGACATCCGGGAGGCCACGGCCGGCGCGCGGCAGGCGTTGGACAGTCTGACCTCGGTGCGCGAGCTGGCCGGTATGGATCTCGAACGGGCCCTGGAGGGAGCCCGGCAGGACACCGACCGGTGGGTCTTCAAGGGCGGCACCGGTACCTATCTGCGGGCCGTGACCCTGCCCGAGTGCGTGCGGGAGGCGCAGCGCAGGCGCCGTTCGCTCACCGTCAAGATCGATATCGTGCACCCGGGGGACGAGCGGGCCTGTGCCGCCTATTCGCGGTTCCGCGAGACGTTCAGCAGCCGGCGGGACTCCGTCGCGCAGGACGGCTGGAGCGTCGAGCGCACCCGCAAGGAGTCGTACGCCACCGTGCTCGCCGCCTCGTGGTACCGGCAGCGGCTCGACACCCTGGAGATCGACGTCCACCTGTCGTCCGTCGTCCCGACGCTGCGCTTCGACCTCTCCGCGTCCTGTCTGATCATCACTCAGGACGATCCGCGGCGGGTCAGCCTCTACGTCGAGCGCGGGCGTCCGCTCTACGACTACTACGTCACCGAGCTGCACCACTACCGGGAGCAGGCGCTCAAGCTCGACCTGCGGGACACCGAGCCGCTCAGCGAGGACCCCACCGTCGACGAGGCACGGCGGCTCTTCGAGCAGCTCGGCATCCCCTTGCCGGCGGCGCTCTCGGACCGCGACGTCGGCGACATCATCGACAGGGCGCTGCACGCGGAGAACCCCTACCGCAGGTAGCCGCCGGAGGCGGGAGACGATGGACCTCTTCACGAGACTCGACCGGGCCGCCGGGCGGACCGGGGCGGCGGCCGAACCGGGTGAGCCGGACAGACCGGCCGGCCAGGACAGCCGGGCCGGCCGGGGCAGCTGGGCAGGCCGGGGCAGCCGGGCAGATCAGCACAGCCGGGGTGGCCCGGGCGCGCCGTCCGAACCAGGCCTGCCCGAAGAACCGGGCGGGCTCGACGGGCTGGTCGGCGGGATCCTGGCGGAGATCGCCTCGGGCAGCAGACCCCTGCGCGCGGTGGCCCACCCGCTCGGCTTCTACTGCCTGCCGGTCCTGCGGGAGGGTGCGTGCGGGGTCTGCGTGCACGTCTTCGGGCCGGTCATGCCCGGTCTGCGCCGGGCGGCGCACCCGCCCCCGCAACCGGCGGCGCACCCGCCCGCGCCTCCGCCGGAGATCCACTGCCACAGCTGGGAGTTGAAGAGCAGCGTGCTCTACGGGCGGGTCGGCAACCTGAGGGTCCGGGTGCTGGACGAGCCGCGGCGGCCGACGCACCGCGCCTTCGAGGTGTACAGCCGCGCGGGTGCGGACGAGATCCGGCCGACCCCGCGACTGGTGCGCTGGGAGCCGGTGGTGGAGCAGCGCAGCGCGCGCGGAGAGACGTACACCCTGGCGGCCGGCGAGTTCCACACCACCCTCCTCACCGGGGCCGCGTCGGCGGCGACGGTGGTGCTGGGGCGGTCCGTGCCCGGATCGGTGGACGTCGTGCTGGGGCCCGTCGACGGTCCGGCCCGCCGGGTGGTGCGCCGGCTCTGCGACGCCGACCAGACGGCTCGGATCGCCGGAGAGGCAGCGAGGAGGATCAGTGGACCCGATCAGGCAGCGTGACGGCGCCCCGGCGTTCCCGTTCGCGTTCGAGTGCCGTGTGGCGGTGCGGGCCGCCGAGGAGGCGGGGGCGCTGCTGAGCGCCCGGTTCCAGGACGCCTTCGGGGTCTGCACGAAGGGCGAGGACGGCGATGTGGTCACCGAACTCGACCTCCAGGCCGAGGCCCTGCTGACCAGCCGGCTCGCGGAGTGCTTCCCGGGGGACCGGATCGTCGCCGAGGAGGGCGGTGCGACAGCGGGCGGTACCGGCGGTGCGGCGTCGGGCCGCACCTGGCTGGTGGATCCGCTCGACGGCAGCAACAACGTGGTGATCGGGCTGCCGGCCTATGTGGTCGGCATCGCGCTCTGCGTGGACGAGGAGCCGGTCGTGGGGGTCGTGCACGACCCCGTGATCGGCCGGACGTGGTGGGCCGTCCACGGTGCCGGTGCCTTCGGCCCGCGGGGACGGCTCTGCGGTACGGCGGGTGCGGCCCGTTCGGCGCGTGCGGTCGCCGCGGCCCGGCCGGTGCTCGCCTGGACCCAGGGGCACGGCATCGCGACCGACGACCGGCTGCTCCGGGCGCTGAAGTCGGAGCTGGAGGCCGGCTCCCAGCGGCTGCTGCAGCTGTGGGCGCCGCTGCTGGCCTGGTCGATGCTGGCCCGGGGCGACATCGACGGCTTCGTCGGCTATCTGCCGGAGGAGATCGACCTGCCGGCCGGGTACCTGCTCGCGGCGGAGGCGGGTGTGGTGGTCCGCGGGTTGGACGGCGGCCGGTTCAGCGGGCGGATCGGCCGGCCGGACACCGCGCGGAGCTTCGTCGCGGGCCGACCGGAGGCGCTGCCCTATCTGCTGGACCTGGTGGCCCGGGCCGCCTCGGCCGCCGGGCACGGCTGAGGCAACGGGCAGCGGAGTCGAGTCTCCCCGCCCCGTGCACCTCCGGGCCACCACCGGCCATCCCCGGCCACCTCCGGCCACCGTCGTCACGCCGCTACGCCGTCACGCCGCTACGCCGTCACGACGTCAGGGTCAGGGCCGCGGTGGCCAGCGCCACCGCGCTGACGGCCAGGACGGCGCTGGTCGCCGCGACGCTGCGCAGCGGTACCCGCAGCCCGGCCGACCGGCACCGCTCGTACCAGAGCAGGGTGGCGAGCGAGGCCCAGGGTGTGATCAGCGGGCCGATGTTGGTGCCGATCAGCAGGGAGAGCAGCTGCTGGTGGTTGCCGGCCGGTACGGCGGCTTCGCCGGCCAGGTACACGGGCAGGTTGTTGAGCAGGTTCGACAGCCCCGCGCCCACCGCCGAGGCGCGGAACATCCCGAGCACCCCGCCGTCCGTCCCGATCGCCGCGGCGAGCACCCGGTGCAGCCCGTGCGCGTCGAAGGTCTGCACCACCAGGAACATCCCCGGCACCATCACCAGCAGCCGCCACGGGATCAGCGAGGCCCGCAGCGCCTCGGGCCGCCGCACGGCGAACGCCACGACCACTACCAGCGCCGCCACCCCCGAGGCGACCCAGAGCGGGAGGTCGGCCAGCAGGCTGGTCAGCAGGAACCCGGCGCAGGTCAGTGCGCAGATCCTGAACAGCACCCGGTCGGCCGGCCGGTGGGCCGGCGGCGGGTCGTAGTCGTTCGCGCCGCGCCGGTCGCGCCGCCAGTAGAACCACCAGAGGCAGGCCATGGTCATCAGGCCGGCGGCCAGTTGCGGCGCCCACATCACCCGGGCCAGGCCGGTCGGGGAGAGCGCGACCCGCTCGGCGGCCAGCAGGTTGGTCAGGTTGGACACCGGGAGCAGCAGGCTCGCGGTGTTGGCCAGCCAGACCGTGGTCATCGCCAGCGGGAGCGGCGCGATGCCCACCCGCGAGGCGAGCGCCAGCATCACCGGGGTCAGCAGGACGGCCGTGGTGTCCAGGTTGAGGGTGATCGTGGTGACGGCGGCCAGCGCCACGCAGAGCACGAACAGCGCCGCGTAGCTGCCCCGGGCGGTCCGGGCCACCCCGGCCGCCAGCACGTCGAACACCTCTGCGGTGCTGGTGAGTTCGGCGAGCACGATGACGGTCCCGAGGAAGGCGAGCAGGGGTGCGATCCGGGAGATCGCGGCCCCGGCGGATTCCGTCGGTAGCAGTCCGGTGGCGAGGAGGAGCAGCCCGCAGGCGAGCAGCGCAGCAGCCACCCAGTCGAGAGGATGGAGCCGCTTGACGTTGGGCCAGTAGGCAAGCACGGTGGTCAGGGTCGCATACGAGCGGTGGTTGGTCGAGTGCGGGTCCGAACCGGGGTCGCTCGTCGGCGATCGGCCATAAGCTGGCCCCATGGGGGCTTATGACGTGAACCCGGGCGGCCCCGGGCCGATCGACTTCTTCATCAGCTACTCGCCCGCCGACGAACGGTGGGCGGCCTGGATCGCCTGGACGCTGGAGGACGCGGGCTACCGAGCCTTCCTCCAGGCGTGGGACTTCGTCCCGGGGACCAACTTCGTCGACTTCATGGACCGGGGTGTCACCGAGTCCGCCGCGGTCATCGCGCTGCTCTCGCGCCACTACGAGCGCTCGCGCTACGGCCGGATGGAGTGGCAGGCGGCCCTGCGCGCCGACCCCGACGCCCCGGAGCGCAGGCTGCTGACCGTCCGGATCGAGGACATCCCGGTGGACGGCCTGCTCGCCACCCTGACCTACATCGACCTGGCCACCGTCACCGACCCCGCGCTGGCCCGCCACCTGCTGCTCGCCAGGGTCGCCCAGGCGATGGACGGCCGGGCCCGGCCGGAGCTGCGGCCGGGCTATCCGGGCGGCGCCGCGGGCGCGCCGCCCGCCGCCCGGGCGCAGGAGGACGGGGAGCCGGCCCCGCAGGCGCTGCGGCCGGTCGGCGGCACCGGGCGGTCCGGCCGGCGCAGGCCCTCCGTGCGGCCGGAGTACCCGCCGGCGGCGGGCCACCCGGGCGGGCGGGAGTCGGTCACGGTGCTGCACCTGGCGGGCCCGTCCTTCGGCCGGGGCACCGATCCCGCGGAGCTCCAGGCCGCCGTCTGGGGGGACCTCGTCGAGCTCGCCGACGCCGGGGCCCCGGCACCCGAACTGGTCGTCGTCACCGGGGACCTCACCGCGTCCGGCAGCCCCCGGGAGTGCGAGCAGGCCCTCGCCTTCCTGACCGGCATGCGCTCCCTGCTCGGGCTGGAGCCGCACCGGGTGGCGATCGTCCCCGGCGGTCAGGACGTCAGCCAGGCGGCCTCCCGCGCCTACTTCGCCACCTGCGAGGCGGACGAACTGCGGCCCACCCCGCCGTACTGGCCCAAGTGGCGCCACTACGCCCGGCTGTTCCAGGAGTTCTACCAGGGGCTGAACGTGGTCTTCGACAGCGACCAGCCCTGGACGCTGTTCCCGGTGCCCGAGCTCGGGACGGTCGTCGCGGGCCTGAACTCCTCGATGGCCCACAGCCACCGGCCCGACGACCGGTACGGCTGGCTCGGCCCCGAGCAGGCCGCCTGGTTCGCCCAGGCGCTGCGCCCGTACGAGAACGACGGCTGGCTGCGGATCGGCGCCGTCCGGCACCCCGTCACGCCCCGGCCGGCGGGCGCCCGGTCGGCCCGGGCGGGCCAGGACGCCGAGCCGCTCCGGGACGTCGACCGCTTCACCCGGCTGACCGCGCCCCGGCTGCACCTGCTGCTGCACGGGCCGGCCGACGGCCGCGCCGCGCTCCAGGACCTGCCCACCTCCGCCGGGGAGCTCAGGGTCCTCGGTGCCACCGCCCCGGGCGCGCACCAGCTGCTGCAGCTCACCCGCGAGGGGCTCACCCACTGGCCCAGCCCGAGCCCCGGCGCCGCCCCGGGGGCGGGCACAGCCCCGGGCGCCGGGCCCCGGCGGTCGGCGGTCGGCTGGCACCGGGCGCACCGCGCGTTCCCCCCGCCGCCCGACCGCGCCGCGCCCGACGCCCCGCCCGCGGCGGGCCCCGCCCCGGTGCCCGCCGCCGAGCGGGAGACCAGGGAACTGCCCTCCCCGCTCGACACCCTGCTGGCCCGGGTCGCCGAGGTCTGCCGCACCCGGCACCAGGGCGCCCAGATCCGCTCGGTCACCGGCTCGCCGCCCCAGCTCTTCGTCACCTGGAACGAGTCGGGATTCGTCCGCCAGCAGCGGGTCGCGGTCTGCGTGCACACCCCGACCGCCGAGGAGGTCGACCGCTTCGTCGACGAGGTGCACGCCGCCGGCAGCGCCCCGGACGCCGAGCTGGTCCACGACGGCCCGCCCCCGCCGCGCGAGTTGCGCGACCGGGCCCGGCGGCGCGGCGTCCGGCTGCGCAGTTTCATCGAGTTCCAGGGCCTGCTCGACCTCCGCGACCACGTCGCCGCGCAGAGCGAGCGGCTGGCCGCCGACAGCCAGTACCAGCCAGGCCTCTACCTGCCGCAGCGCTACCGGGACGCCGAGCGCCCCGGCGGGGAGGAACGCGAGGGCCTGGTCGACGAGATGCTCCGGCTGCTGGACTCCGACCACGGCCGGTTCCTGCTGCTGCTGGGCGACTTCGGGCACGGCAAGACCTTCGCCCTGCGCGAGCTGGCCCGCCGCATCCCGGTCGAACTCCCGCACCTGACGCCGCTGTTCATCGACCTCAGCGCACTGGACAAGGCGCACTCCTTCGACGGCCTGGTGGCGGCCCACCTGACCGCCCACGGCGTCGACACCCTCGACCTGCGGGCCTTTCGCTACATGCTCCGGCAGGGGCGCGTGGTCCTCCTGTTCGACGGCTTCGACGAACTGCTGAACCGGGTCAGCTACGAGCGCGCCGCCGACCACCTCCAGGTGCTGCTGGACGCCGCCGTGGACAACGCCAAGATCGTGGTGAGCAGCCGCACCCAGCACTTCAGCTCCCAGGAACAGGTGCTCACCGCCCTCGGCGAGCGGGTCGGCCTGCTCCCGCAGCGGCGGCTGATCGCCGTCCAGGACTTCACCACCGCCCAGATCCGCGGCTACCTGGCCAACCGCTACGGCGACGAGGCCGCCGCCGACCGCCGGATGCGGCTGCTGGAGGCCATCCCCGACCTGCTCGCGCTCTGCCGCAACCCCCGGCTGCTGAGCTTCGTCGCCGACCTCGACCACGACCGGCTGCGGGCCGTCGCCGGAGCCGGCCGGGCGCTCAGCGCCGCCGGCCTCTACCAGGAGGTCTTCACCGCCTGGCTGGAGTTCGAGGAGCGGCGCGGCCAGGGCGGCCCGGGCGCCGCGCCCGGCCTCGGCCTGGACCAGCTCTGGGAGGCCGTGACCGCGCTCGCGGTCCGGCTCTGGGAGACCAGCCGCACCGCCCTGCCGTACGACGAACTGCTCGACCTCTCCGGTGCGCTGACCGGCCTGGCCGGGAGCCACCTGCCCGCGCCGCAGCTCGCGCACGCGGTGGGATCGGGCAGTCTGCTCGTCCGGTCCGACGAGGGCGTGTTCCAGTTCATCCACGGTTCCGTGGTCGAGTGGCTGGTCGCCCGGGCCGCGGCGGCCTCGCTCGGGAACGGCGAGTCGGAGCTGCTCACCCGGCGCCCGCTCAGCCGGCTGGCGGTCGAGTTCCTCTGCGACCTCGCCGATCACCAGCTCTGCCAGCAGTGGGCCCACGACGTCCTGGACGGGGCCGGCGAGGCGGACGAGACCGCGCGGCTCAACGCCGTCACGGTGCTGGCCCGGCTGAGGGTGCCCGCCCACACCGACCTGCGCGGCGCCGCGCTGGCCGGCGAGGACCTCTCCCACCGGGACCTCTCCGGCGTCGACCTCGGCCAGGCCGACCTCACCGACGCCCGGCTGCTCGGCGCCAACCTGGCCGGGGCCTCGCTGCGCGGCGCCCGGCTGGCCGGCGCCCGGCTCGACGCGGCCGACCTCTCCGGCGCCGACCTCTCCGGCGCGGACCTCCGCGGTGCCCGGCTGATCGGCACCGATCTGCGCGGCGCCCGGCTGCGGGGCAGCCGCTGGCAGCGGGCCGCCCTGATCTCCGCCGTCACCGACGACGAGGTGCTGGCCGCCCCCGAACTGCGTGCCGCGGCCATCGCACCGGGCCTGCCCGTCGAGGCCGGCTTCCGGCCCTCGGAGGTCGGCGTGCCGTACGGGTTCGGCGTGCGCACCGCCCGGCTGCCCGAACCGGTCGCCTTCAGCGCCGACGGCCAGCTGCTCGCGGTCGGCAGCGCCGACGGCAGCGTGCTGGTCTGCGACGCGCTCACCGGAGTCGCCCTGCGCACCCTCAAGGACCACATCGACCGGGTCTACGCGGTGAAGTTCGCCGGGAGCGTGCTGGCCACCGGCAGCGCCGACGGCACCGTCCGGCTCTGGGACCAGGTCTCCGGGGAGTGCCTGCACCGCCTCGACGTCCACCCGGGCGGGGTCTGGCCGGTCTCGCTGGAGTCTACGGGGGCGCTGCTCGCCACCGGTGACGCCGACGGGACGGTCACCCTCTGGGACACCGCGACGGGCGGGCTGCTGCGCCGGCTGACCGGCCACGCCGCACCCGTCTACACCGCGGTCTTCAGCCCGGACGGCGCCCTGCTGGTGACCGGTGACCGGCTCGGTGGGGCCCGGCTGTGGGACACCGCGACCGGGCAGCGGGTCGCCGAGCTCCCGGGGCACCGCGGGACGGTCTTCCGGGCCCGGTTCAGCCTGGACGGGACGCTGCTGGCCACCGGCGACGCCGGTGCGGACGGCGCGGCCGTCCGGGGCGCCGCGGACGCGGCCCCGGACGCCCCGGGCGGCGCCGTCCGGGTCTGGGACGTCGCGGGGCGACGCCTGCTGCACACCTTCGAGGGGCACGGCGGCCGGGTCTACACGCTGGCCTTCCACCCCGACGGGGACCTCCTCGCCAGCGGCGACACGGCCGGTCAGATCCGGCTCTGGAACCCGCAGGACGGGACGGCGGCCGGCCGGCTGGAGGGCTGCACCGGCTCGGTCTACCAGGTCGACTTCGACGGCGGCGGCGGCCGGCTCGCCGCCGGGGACAGCGACGGCGTGGTCCGGGTGTGGCGGGTCGGGCCGCCCGCCCCGGGCGGGCGCGAGGTGGTGGCCCCGCGCCGCCAGCCGCCCGAGCACCGGGGCTCGGTCTGGGCCTGCCGGTTCCGCCCCGGCGCCGGACCGGGCGGGGCGGAGGCCGACACGCTGCTGGTGACCGGCGGCAACGACGGCGCCGTCCGGCTCTGGGACCCGGCCTCCGGCCGCAGCCGCCAACTGCTGCGCGGCCACGGGCGCCGGATCGGCTCGCTCTCCTTCAGCGGGGACGCCGGCGTGCTGGCGGCCGGTGGCAACGACGGCGTGGTCCGGCTCTGGGAGCCCGCCACGGGCCGCCGGGTCAGGGAGCTCTCGGGGCGCAGCAGCCGGCTGGTCTCGGCGCAGTTCAGCCCGCAGGGGCCGGTGCTGGCCACCGCCAGCAACGACGGCGACCTCTACCTGTGGAACGCGCTGACCGGTGAGTACCTGCGGGAGATGGACGTCGAGACGGAGCACGTCTGGGCGGAGGCGTTCAGCGCCGACGGAGTCTTCGTGGCCACCGCCAACGACGACGACACCGTCCGCATCTGGTACCGCAGCACCGGCGCCCACGTCGCCACGCTGCGCGAGCACCGGGGCCGGGTCCGCTCGATCGCGTTCAGCGCGGACGGGCGCCGGCTGGCCACCGGCTGCGACGACAGCAGCGTCCGGATCTGGGACATCGAGGCCGGCCGGATCGAGGCCCGGCACGACGGGCACGGTGACCGGGTGTACGGCGTCGCGTTCGGCGCCGACGGCTCCTGGCTGGCCAGCGCCTCGTGGGACGGCGACGCCGTGGTCTGGGCGGACGGCGGGATCAGGCACCGGCTGACCGGCCACGCCGGCCGGCTCTGGACGGCGTCGGTGCACCCCCGGCGGTCGCTGCTCGCCACGGCGGGGGACGACCGGGTGGTCCGGCTCTGGGACCCCCGCACCGGGCAGGACCTCGGACGGCTGCGCGGGCACACCGGCCGGATCCTGGCGGTGACCTTCAGCCCGGACGGATCGCTGCTGGCCAGCGGTGGTGAGGACGGCACGGTGCGGCTCTGGGACGTCCCCGCCGACGGCGCGCCCACGGCCCGGGCGACCCTGCTCGGGGCACCGGACGGCTGGGCGGCGCTGCTGCCGTCCGGCGCGTACAAGTACGAGGGCGACGTCGTGGGCGAGTTCTGGCACGCGGTCGGGATGTGCCGCTTCGAGCCCGGCGAGCTCGACACCCGGCTCCCGGGCGTCCACCGGATGCCGCCGGAGGCGCTGCTGTGAGCCCCGGGGCGGGCGGGCCCGGGGCCACGGCCGACGGGTGGTGTCAGAACGCCGCCGGGTCGCCGGCCGGGGCCGCGTCCCGGGGCGGGCGGGCCGTCCAGTGCAGGAGCAGCAGGCTGGCCAGGGCCGCCAGGGCGCACCAGGTGGAGACGAAGGCCAGCCGCCAGAGCAGCGCGCAGAGGACGGCGCCCGCCCCGGTGAGCAGGCCGAGCCGGCGCAGCAGGCGGTCGCCGCTGAGGAGCAGCGGGCCGACGGTCGCCACCAGGTAGCCGGTCAGCAGGAGCGCCGCGTGCGGGATGCCGACGGCGTAGCCGAGGGTGTGACCGTGCGCGGTGGCCGTCACCGGGCGGGTCGCGACGGCGAGCGCGAGCGGGACCGCGACCAGCAGGCCGAGCAGGACGAAGCCCAGCAGCGGGCGCCGGCGGGCCCGGTCGCGGGTGGCGGTCCACACCCCCACCGGGACCAGGACGGGCAGCAGCGGTAACGCGATCACGGCCCACGCGGTCCGGGCCCACCCGGCCGGACCGGCGGGGAGGCCGCCCTCGGCGCCGTGCCAGACCGCGGCCTCGATCAGCTGGTGCACGCCGAGGACGAGCGGGAGGGCCGCGAGGGGCAGCCGCTCGGGGCGTCCGGCGCGGTGGGTCCGGACCAGGCAGAGGACGCCGATGCCCGACACCACCCCGCCGGCGACGAGGTCCGCCTGCGCGCTCCAGCACATGGGTCGCCGCCGTTCCTTGGCCGGGCCGGCTACCGGGAGCCGGTGGGGTCGGTGGGGCCCGGGCCGTCCGGCCCGGTCGGGGAGTCCGGCGAGTCCCCGCCGTCCCCGCCGTCCGGGCGGTCGGCGGCTTCGGCGGTGCGCGGGACCGCCCGGTGGCCGCTGCCGGGCATGGCCGGGTGGCGCCCGATCACGATCACCCCGATGACGACCGCCACCAGTCCCGCGGCCTGCCAGGCCAGTGCGCCGGGGGTGACCCGCAGGCGGTCGCCGAGGAAGCCCACCGCGCAGGCGATCCCGGTGATCGGCTGGGCCGCCGTCAGCGCGGGCAGCGACATCCGCAGCGGGGCGGCCTCGAACGCGCTCTGCACCAGCAGCAGTCCGACCACCCCCGCCGCCACCACCGCGTACGGCTGCCAGCTGCGCAGCACCGCGTCCAGCCCGTCGTGGTCCAGCCGGAGCGTCGTCGTACGGGTGAGCGCGTCCTGGAGGCCGTAGAGCAGGCCGGCGGCGAGGGCGAGCAGGGTGGCCTCCTCGAACAGCGGCATCCGGCGGGCCGTGGAGACCAGCAGCAGCGTCAGGCCGACCACGGTGCCGACCACCACCCAGTGACGCAGCTCCCCGGCCGGTTCGCCGCCCCCGGTGGGGCGGCCGGCCACGATGAACGCCGTCACACCGAGTGCGAGCAGCAGCACGCCGGCCCAGCCGGACCGGCCGAGGCTCTGCCGGGTCAGCACCCGGGACAGCGCCATCGCGAACAGGAGATTGGTGGCGAGCAGCGGCTCGACCAGCGAGACCTCGCCCTGGTTGAGGGCGAGTGCGGAGAGGATCAGACCGCTGACCATGAACCCGGTGCCGAGCAGCCATTCGGGCATCCGCAGCAGGTCCAGCAGCAGCCGCCAGCGCAGCAGGTCGGCACGCGGGGCACGCTGTGCCGCGTGCTGCTGGAGGACGAATCCGAGCCCCAGGCAGCAGGCGGCGCTCAGTGCGAGGAGGAAGACCACCACGAAGGGACCACCCGAACGTCGCTGCCCGCGCCGGACCGGCGATCCGTGGTTCGACGGCGGTCGCGGCACGTTTCCGCCAGCGTACCGCCGGGGCGTTGACCCGACCGCCGGGACGCGGGCCGGCCTGGGCCGGACGGCTGCTTCCGCTGCCGGCCCCGGCGTCCGGGGCCGCGCTTGCCGCCCCGGGCGCCGGGGGCGCACGCTGGTGTGAGCAGCCGCCACGGGTCCGCAACCGTGCCGGCCCGAGTGGGCGCGACGGGGGCAGGCGCCAGGAGGTGTGGCATGCACAACCAGTGGGATGTGGAGCTGAGCTTCGAGGAAGACGGCGTGCACACGGGATGCGACGCGAGGCTGACCGGTGCCAGGGCACCGGGCCTCAGCGCCCACGGAGAGTCGCTCAAGAGCGCGGAGGACCGCCCGCTCGCCCGGATCGGTGAGGAGGTCGCCGCCTCCCGCGCCCTGGAGGCGCTGTCCCGCAAGCTACGGGCCCAGGCGACCGGCGAGATCGAGGACGAGGGCCACCGGCCGGGATACCTGATCTACTGAACCGTCCGCTGACCCGCCGTCCGGCCGGTCGACCTGACCCGCGCACCCGGGCCGGCCGGTGCGCGCCGCCCGGGACCCACGGGGTGGATGGCGGTGGGGCCGGCGCCGCAGCCGTTCCGCTCGGACGGCCCGTGAGCTACTGGGCCCCGCCGCCCTCCGGTTCGAAGCCGGTCACGCGGCGCCGGACAGGAATGACGTGAGCCGGTCGGTGAGTTCGGTGGGCCGGGCCGTGAGCAGGGTGTGGTGGGAGACCTCGGGCAGCACGGCGACCGTGGCGCCGGGCAGCGCCTGGCGGGCCGACGCGGCCACGCGGCGCGCGTCGTGGGTACGGCTGCGTTCGGCGAGCAGGACCAGGGCCGGCGCCCCGAGGGCGGCCAGTCGTTCACGCGTCGGGCGAGGTCCGGTGACCACCCGGGAGGCCGGGAACCCGGCGTGGCCGAGGGCGTAGAGTTCGCGCCAGCCGGCGTCCAGGCCGCTGCCGCCGCTCTCCCAGTCCAGGTAGGCGCGGGCCCGGCCGGCCGAGCGGGGCGGCAGGAAGAGCGGCAGCGCGCGCAGCAGGTAGCCGGCGCGGAAGCCGGCGAAGCACTGGGTCGGATCCAGCAGGGCGAGCCGGCCGACCCGGGCGGGGGCGTGCAGGGCGTACTCCAGGGCGATCCACCCGCCGTACGAGTGACCGCAGAAGTCGGCCTCGGGCACGTCGAGCCGGTCGAGCACGGCGTCCAGCCAGCCCAGCAGGCCGGGCACACCGCCGAGCGGGGCGCCGTCGTGGACGCTGCGCCCGGGGTCGCCGATCAGGTCGACGGCGAGGACGCGGTGCCCGGCGCAGGTGAGCGCCTCCACCGCGGCGAGCCAGCCGGTGGAGGTCGCGCCGCCGCCGTGGAGCAGGACCAGCGGCCGCCCGTCGCGGGGGCCGCAGGCGTTGACGCGGGTGGTGCCGTGCGGCGTCCGGACGGTGAGCGGCTCGACGGGGACGGGCCAGCGGGCCAGCACGGCGTCGTAGGCGGCGAGGAACGCATCGAGCGGATCGTCGGCGCCGCCCACGCCGGTGGTCCGGGTGCCCTGCGGGGTTCGTGAGGCTCGTGAGGAGCGTGAGGTGCGTGCTGACATTCTGCTGTCCTCCGGCGGGTGGCAAAATTACTCGCTGAACAATAATCTCGCTGAGCGAGAGAATAGTCCCACCGCACCTGGAGCGGAAGGAGAACGAGGTGGACGAACCCGAGGAGCCGATGCGGCTGGTCCATCTGCTGCGCGGCCTGACCGTCGAACTGGACCTGTTCGGAGCGGAGTTCGCCGGCCGCCACGGCCTGCACCCGACCGACCTGCGCGCGTTGATCCACCTGCTGGACGCCGCCCGGGCCGGGACGGTGGTGACGCCGGGCCGGCTCGGCGAGGCGCTGCGGCTGAACTCGGCGGGCACCACCGGCCTGGTCGACCGGCTGGAGCGGCTCGGCCTGATCCGCCGCGAGCGCGACCCCGGCGACCGCCGACGCGTCCGGCTGGTGGTCGAGGAGCGGGCGGTGGAGCTCGGGCAGGGCTTCTTCGGCGGGCTGATCGCCGATCTGGTGGCCGCCATGGGCCGGTTCGACCCCGCGGAGCTGGCGACGGCCCGGCGGTTCCTGCTGGCCATGACCGAGGTGGTGGCCACGGCCCGGGAGGAGTGACCGGACCGCGGACGCGAGGCGACCGTCGTCCGGGGCCGGTGACGCGGGGCACCCCCGGGGGCGCCGGGGGATCAGAACCAGGTCTCGCCGAAGTGGTCCCCGGGGTGGCCCTCGCGGAGCAGGCAGAAGTCGGGTTCCCTGACGTGCTCCGGCCCCTTCAGCCCGGCCTCGGCCGGGCAGCGCGGCGCCAACTCGACCGTGTACACGGGCCAGGAGGCCCAGTGCAGGTCGTTGCCGACGCCCTGGACGAGGGCGCAGTGGGTGCTCTCGTGCCCGGCGACGAGCTCGCAGCGGAGGTGTTGCTCCATCATGAAGGCGGCGTGCGGCAGGCTGTTGAAGTGATCCACATCGGACTGCGGGAGCGTGACGACGGCGGGGCACTGACGCTTGACCATGGGTGGACGGTTGGCTTCAGTCATGCTCGCCAGCATTCCACCGCGCCACCCGGGAGGCGATGCTTTCCGCCCGGTCGCACGCGTCTTGTACAGGTCGGGCGGGTTCTTGACGGCTCCCCACCGGCGGCGTACCGGCGGGCACCGGATCCCGCCCCCGTCGGGCTCCACGAATTCCCCACGCTTCACCCACGTCGCCCACTTCCATGCCCACTTCATCGCCCGCTTCGTCGGCCGGGCCGACCCGCCGTCGCGGCGCCGGTCCGACGGTGCCGCCGGCCCGTACGGCTCAGCCGGGTCCGAGCGTCCAGCTGACGAGTGACAGCGTCGCCATCGAGACCACGGTGGAGCAGAGGATCGAGCGCCGCGCGAGCGCGGTGCTGTGCCCGTACTGGGCGGCGTAGACGAACACGTTCTGCGCGGTCGGCAGGGCGGAGAACAGCACCACGGTGAGCAGTTGGTGGGGCGGCAGGTGGAGCAGGCCGGCCCCGACGGCGAACGCCGCCAGTGGCTGGATCAGCGTCTTGAGCACCACCGTCACCCCGACCTCCGCGTACCGGCGGTTGCCGGGGCCCGCGCCGCTGCCGGGGCCCGCACCGATGTCAGCACCGGCACCAGGAACGGTGCCGGCGCCGGTACCGGTGTCCGCGGCGGTCGCCGGGCGGCCGTGCAGCGACATGCCGAGGGCCACCAGCGCGGCCGGTACGCCCGCGCCGCCGAGCAGTTCGCAGGAGCGGGCCAGCTCGGCGGGCGGGTGCCAGCCGGTCGCCGAGACCGCGGCGCCGAGCGCGACCGCCAGCAGGATGGGGTTGCGCACCGGCAGGGTGAGCGCGGCCCGGCGGCCGGCGCGGCCGGTGTCCAGTACGGTCAGCACGATCGGGGTGACCAGCAGGGTCTGGAACAGCACCACCGGTCCGACGAAGGAGGCGTCGCCGAGCACCTGGAGGGCCACCGGAATGCCGAGGTTGGCGGAGTTGACGTAGCCGGAGGCCATCCCGCCGATCGTGCCCGAGGCGAGCCCCCGGCCGAAGAACCGGTGGGCGGCCAGCAGGCCGAGACCGGCGGCGAGCGCCGTCCCGGCGGCGAAGGCCAGCATCGACGGGTTGGCGAACCGGTTCAGCGGCGTCCGGGCGATCATCAGGAACAGGGCCGCGGGCATGGCCAGATGGAAGCTGAACCGGCTCAGCACCGCGTCGGCGTGCGGCCCGAGCAGTCCGCTGCGGCCGACCAGGTAGCCGATCCCGATGAGGGCCCAGATCGGGGCGAAGCCGGAGAGCAACGGGTGCAGACTGGGCATGGCTCCTCGGGGTGGTCCGGGGTTGGTCCGGGGTGTCCGGCCGTGTCCGGTGGGCGGGTCGCGGGGTCTCCCGGCACCGCCGCAGTCAACCAGACGCCCTCCCGGCCGAGTCGGCCGGGCACCCCGCGGGGGCTCGCGGCCTACCATGGCCCGGTGGAGAACCTGAGCCTGGTCGAGGTCGAGACGATCGCGCGGCGTGCCCATGACGGGCAGGTCGACAAGAACGGTCACCCCTACAGCGAGCACCTCGCCGCGGTGGCGCACGGTGTGGCGGAACGCGGCGGCAGCGAGGAGCAGATCGCGGCGGGCTGGCTGCACGACGCGATCGAGGACGAGGTGCTGACCCGCGAGTGGCTGGCCTCCGCGGCCCTGTCCGAGGACACCAAGGCGATCGTGGACGCCCTCACCAAGCGCCCCGGCGAGCCGGTGGAGGAGTACACGGCCCGCATCCTGGCGACCCCCGGCGCGCTCCTGGTCAAGCGGGCCGACCTGGCCCACAACTCGAGTCCGGCCCGGCTGGCCACCCTGGACGCGCCGACGGCCGAACGGCTGGCCGCCAAGTACCGCCGGATGCGCGAACTGCTCGGCCTGGTGGGCGTGGACGGCGACTGACACCCTTCGCCGCCCTGTACCGGTCCGCCCGGCCCGGTCGGGTCCGGGGGGGCGCGCCGGCCCGGGCCCGGAGACGGGCGAGAGGGCCCGTGCACGCGGATCGCGCGTGCACGGGCCCTCTCGGTCACCCCGGTGATCCCTGTCCGATCCCCGGGGTGAGGGGGGACAGTGGTCTGGCTGCGGCAGCCGGAGCCCCGGCGGAGCACCGGCGATCGATCGATCGGCCGGCCGGCCCGGCGGCTCGGAAGAGTTCGGCTTAGTACCAGTGGTGGGTCTGCCAGAACGACCAGGCGGCGTTCGGGCTGCCGTAGCGGGAGTTCATGTAGTCCAGCGCCCACTTGATCTGGGTCTTCGGGTTGGTCTTCCAGTCCGCACCGGCGGAGGCCATCTTCGAGCCCGGCAGCGCCTGGGCCAGGCCGTACGCGCCCGAGCTGGGGTTGGTCGCGGTCACGTTCCAGCTGGACTCGTGGCTGATGATCTGGCTGAACGACGCGAGCTGGCCGGCCGGCACGATCTGGGCGGCGAGGGCCTGGGGGGACACGGTCGCGGCCGAGGCGGTGGCGGGCACCAGGCCGGCGCCCAGGGCGGTCAGACCGGCGGCGCCGGCGAGAAGAGCGGCAGAAGTACGCATACGGAGCTTGAAAGCGGGCATGAAGGAGAAGACCTCAATCGGGTTGGGCCGGTGTCACGCCCCGCCTCGACCGTTGGCCGGACAGGGGCCGATGCGGTCGCGGGGCGTGACTCGGCAGTAAGCCGTGCTCCGGCGGGACAGGTGCCGGAGCGGCTGACGACTGAGCCATTGTTGCCAGACGGGATCGGCCGTCGCCAAGACCCCCTCGCTACGACCGGGCGTCGTAGCCGGGGTCGTGCCGTGGATTCGAAGGGTCCTCCGGAGCCGCCTGCGGCGTGCCCGCCGGCCTGGTCGGATCCGCGATCGGCGGCCGACCGAGTGGCTGTCCCGAGAACGACTACCGCCCGTCGTGGCGGCCTTTCGTGTGTGAGCGCACTCACCGGCGGGCCACCGGGGCCCGTCACGGACCGGTCCGGGGGAACCACTACGGGTACAGACGATCTGAGAGCGGCGCCACACCGGTGCGGCCTCGGTGGGCGCCCCGACGGCCCGGACCGGGTCCCGCCGCCCGGGCTCCTCAGCCGCGCGAGCGGACGTGCAGGTCCAACCCGCCCGTCCCCGGCGCCTCCACACCCGGCATCAGCCGCATGTCGCGGCCGTAGTCACCCCCGACGAGCGACCGGAACGGGACCGGCTCGTCGGTGAAGAGCCCGTCGAGCCGCCGGCCGTACGCCTCCTTCGCCGCCTCGAAGCGCTCCTCGGACAGCTCGTTCGCGTCGTACACCGCGAACGGCTCCAGCGGTGCCATACCGGTGAACCAGAAGAGGCCGTGCTGGACCGGGTGGAGCACGTCCGCCAGCCGGCCGTGGATGCCCCGGTCGAGGAGTGACGTCTCCCGGGCGCCCGCCGTCACGGACATCAGCGCGCGCCGGCCCGCCAGGGCGGAGTCCTGGGTGTAGGGGGGAGGCAGGGCCGGGCCGTAGCCGAACCCGGCGGTGAACACCCGCTCGATCCAGCCCTTCATGATCGCGGGGGTCGAGAACCACCAGAGCGGGAACTGCAGGATCACCGCGTCCGACCAGCGCACCTTCTCCTGCTCCGCGGCGATGTCCGGCGACAGCCGCCCGGCCAGCGTGGCCCGCTCCGAGGCGGCCATCACGTGCAGCCGCTCGTCCGGCGCGTGGGCGGGGAAGTCGTCGGCGTCCAGCCCGGCCTTCCACTTCATCGCGTAGAGGTCGGACTGCCGGACCTCGTGCCCCGCGCCGCGCAGGCGGTCGACCGCGAACGCGGTGAGGGCGGTGTTGAGCGAGCGGGGGTCCGGGTGGGCGCTGACGACGAGGATCTTCTGCTGCTGCGGCGTGGCTGCGGTCATGTCGTACACGCTCTCCCGGGCGCGCCCGGGCAGCCAGAACCCTGGTCAACCGGAGGACCGGTGATCCTGGTACCGGGAGGGCCACCCATACTGGACGCCAGGAAACGGGGGGCGGGATGAGGCACACGGACACGACGACGGACGGCACGGGCGGGGGCGGCGGCCGGGTCGAGGCTTTCGGGGCGGTCGGGACAGTGGGGGCGGTCGACGGGGTCGGCGACACCCGGCGGGCGCTCGGCGGTTTCCTGCGGGCCCGGCGCGGCCGCGTCGCTCCGGAGGACGTCGGGATCGCCGGCGGCCGTCACCGGCGGGTCCGCGGGCTGCGCCGCGAGGAACTGGCCCAGCTCGCCGGGATCAGCGTCGACTACTACGTCCGCCTCGAACAGGGCCGGGCCACCCAGCCGTCCACCGAGGTGCTCGACGCGCTCGCGCGGGCGCTCGGCCTCGACGCCGCCGAGCGCCGGCACCTCGCCACCCTGGCCGGCGCCCGGCGCGGCACCGCGCCCGCGGCGCGGGTCAGCCCGCAGCTGCGGCGGCTCCTGGACGCCGTCGTCCACTTCCCCGCCTTCGCGACGACCCCCCACCTCGACGTGGTGGCCTGGAACGCGCTGGGCGCCGAACTGATGGGCGGGCTCGGCACACCCGGCGGCCGGGACGGCAACAACGCCAGGTACCTGTTCTGCGACCCCGGCTCCCGGGACGTCCACCCCGAGTGGGAGGACCGGGCCCGCGAGGCCGTCGGCCAGCTGCGGGTCTCCGCCGGGAGCTACCCGGACGACACGGAGCTGGCCGCGCTGATCACCGAACTGTCGGCGCGCAGCGCGGACTTCCGGCGGATCTGGGCCACCGGCGAGATCGTGGTGTGCGGCGCGGGCCGCAAACGGCTGCGGCACCCGGTGGCGGGGCTGCTCACCCTGGACTACGAGACGCTGCACGTGCCCGCCGCACCGGGCGAGACGGGCCTGGTCGTGCACGTGTTCAGCGCGGCGGAGAACAGCCCGGAGGCCGCCGCGCTGGCCCGGCTGGCCGAGGCCGTGGCGGCGTCGCAGCAGGAGCGGGCCGCCGGGCCGGTGCGGTACTCCGACGCCTGAGGCGTCCACGGCAGGGCGCCGGGAGCGCCCCCCGGAGCCTCGCACCCGCCGCCTCCCCACCTCCCCCTACCGCACCGCCCGGTGCCCCGGGCGCGAACGCGGACCGCACCGGATTCGCCGCGGAGGAAGCGGTTCCGGCCCGGTCCGGGCTCAGGAGGGGTGAGGAGGTGCTCATGGGAGAAACGAAGACCGACCGGGACGACGAGTTCCAGGCGTTCATCGTCGGGGCCTGGCCACGGCTGCTGCGTACGGCGTACCTGCTGGCGGGGGAGCAGTACGCGGCCGAGGACCTGGTGCAGTCCGCGGCGGAGAAGGCCTGCGCGGCCTGGGGGAAGGTCCGCCGGGCCGAGGACCCCTACGCCTACGTGCGGCGGATCCTGGTGAACCAGCACGCCCGCCGCTTCCGGCGCCGCCCGCCGGAACTGCTGGTCCACGCCGTGCCGGAGACGGCGGGCGAGGAGGACGGCTACGCGCGGTCCGACCAGCGCTCGGCGTTGCTGGCCGCGCTCGCCACCCTGCCGCCCCGCCAGCGCGAGGCCGTCGTGCTGCGCCACTGGGAGGACCTGAGCGACAGCCAGGCCGCCGTGGCGATGGGCTGCTCGGTGGGAGCGGTGCGCAGCCAGGCGGCGAAGGGGATAGCGAGGCTCCGAGAGGTCTCGGTGCTGAAGGAACTCAAGGGCATGACACACGTCGGAGGTGCGGTATGAGCATGCGCGGCAACGACCGGACGGGCGCCGCGGGCGCGACGGACGACGGCGACTCGGCGGTGTGGGTCGGGCTCGGGCTGGCGGAGGCCGCGGCCGGGGCGCGGGTCGGGGCGGTGCCGCTGCCGGAGATCATGGCGGGCGGTCGCCGGTTGCGGCGGCGGCGACGGACCCTGGTGGGGGCGGTCGCGCTGGGCACCGTGGTGGTGCTGGCCGGCGGCACGACGATCGGTCTGCACGGAGCCGGCGCGGGCGGCACGTCGGTCGGGGCGCTCGCCCCGGCCGGGTCCGGGACCGGCGGCGGCACCGGTGGCGGACCGGCGGCCGAGACCTCCACCACCACGGCCCCGCCGACGGCGGCGGTCCGCGACCCCTTCACCCCGGCCCGGGCGGTGGTCGCCCAGGGCACCGCCGACGGCAAGGAGTGGAAGCTCTGGATCGCGCTCTGGCCGCTCGCCCGTCAGGACCAGGCGTACCAGCAGGCCCAGGCGATCTGGCAGGAGCGGCACGCCGTGGACCCGGAGCTCACCGCGCCGACGGAGGAGTTCGTCAAGCAGTACTGGCAGCCCCGGGACGACGTCACGAACACCTACTTCACGGTGGACGGCGTGCGCCTCGGCCATGACTCCCAGGGCAGCGTCCCGGCGCCGTCCGCGCCCGCGACGCCCGTCGACACGGTGGGTTCGCTCAGCGGGGGCCTGGTCGGCCACCGGGGCAAGGGCGACACCGTGGCCCCGCTCGACGTGGTGTCGGCGCGGCTCGACCCGAACGTCGGCCGGGTGACGGTGACCTGGACGGACGGCACGACGTACGAGCCGCAGCCGGTCACCGTGGGGGACTCCCCGGTGCGCTGGATCGCGGTGGCCCGGCCGGCGGGCAAGGCCGCGCAGACGTGGCAGCTGTTCGACCGCGACGGCGTGCCGATGAAGGGCGGTGACCACGTCGACTTCCTGAAGTGAGGCCGGACCCGCCTCCCGGGGGAGCCACGGCTTGTCCGACCGTTCCCGCCGCGCGCCGGTGCGGCGCGACTGGTCAGTGAGTCCTAGGCGGAGCCGCCGCGGGCCGTATCGACGAGCAGGTCCCCGAGCCGGCGGTGGCGCCGGGCGCGGGCGGTGAGCCGCTCGGCCTCCGGTACCCCGGCGAGTGCGGTGAGCGCCGCGCCGACCGCCCGGCCGAGCCGGTCGCAGAACGCGGCCGGCTCGTCGGCGGCGTCCGGCCGTTCGGGCACCACGGCGTCGACCAGGCCGACCGCCGCCAGGTCGGCTGCGCCGATGCCCTGCGAGCGGGCGAGGTCGGCGGCGTGCGCGCCGTCCCGGTGGACGATCGCGGAGGCGCCCTCGGGCGGCAGCGGCGCGAGCCACGCGTGGCCGGCGGCGAGCACCCGGTCGGCGGGCAGCAGGGCGAGGGCGCCGCCGCCCGAGCCCTGGCCGAGCAGCACCGCCAGCACCGGCGTGCGCAGGGCGAGCAGGGTGGTCAGGCAGTGCGCGATCTCGACGGCGATGCCGTCCAGTTCGGCCGCTGCGGACAGCTCGGCGCCCGCAGTGTCGACGACGGTGACCAGCGGCAGGCCGAGCTGCTCGGCGAGCCGGGCGCTGCGCCGTACGGCCCGCAGGTCGGCGGCGGTGAAAGGGCGTTCGTGGTCCGGACCCTGCCGTTGCTGCCCGACGATCAGGGCGGGCCGGCCGTGCAGGACGGCGAGGGCCCGGACCAGGGCGCCGCCGCGGCCGCCTGGCGCGTCCAGCAGGACCAGCTCGTCGGCCGTCCGGCGCAGCAGCTCGCGCGCCCCCGGCCGGTCGGGGCGGCGGGTGCGCCGCACGGAGTCCCAGGCGTCCGGCTCTCGGGCGGTCGCGGTGTCGGGCGCGGGTGCGGTGTCCGGTACGGTCACGGTGTCCGGTGCGGGTACGGCCTCCGGTGCGGTCACGGAATCCGGCACGCTCGCGGCCGGGGCCAGGACGGCCAGCGACCGTCGGAGCACCTCCCGCAGGTCCTCCGGCGCCACCACGGCGTCCACCAGGCCGCGCCCGGCCAGGGTCTCCGCGAGCTGCACGTCCGCGGGCAGCTCCACGCCCCGCAACTCCTGGTACACCCGGGGCCCGAGGAACCCGAGCCGGGCCCGCGGCTCGGCGAACACCAGCTGTCCCAGCGTCCCCCAGGAGGCGAAGACCCCGCCCATGGTGGGGTTGCGCAGGTAGCTGAGGTACGGCAGGCCGGCCGCGCGGTGGGCCTGGACGGCGGCGGTGATGCGCAGCATGCAGAGGAAGGCCGCCGACCCCTCCTGCATCCGCGTCCCGCCCGAGACCGGCAGGGCGACCAGCGGGAGCCGCTCGGCCGTCGCCCGTTCCACGGCCCGGGTGATCCGTTCCGCCGTGGCCACCCCGATCGAGCCGCCGAGGAAGCCGAACTCGGAGGCGACCAGCGCCACCGGCCGGCCGGCGATCAGCCCGACCCCGGTGATCACCGCTTCGTCCACCCCGGTGCGTTCGCGCGCCCGGGCCAGTGCGGCCAGGTAGTCGGCGTCGGCCGACTGCGCCCCGACCGGCTCGTCCCAGCTCCGGAACGAGCCCTGGTCCACCAGCAGGCCGATGAGTTGACGTGCCGTCAGTGAACTTCCGGTCCCCACAACCCACCCCGCCGTCCGAGCCGTCCGCATCGACAAGATCCACCCTACGCAGCGGCCGACCAGCCGTCCCGGACCGACGGGCGGGTGTGACCGGGTCGACAGCTTCGGGGGCCGGGGTTGCGCGCGCCGACCGCGTCGACCGCCGTGCGCCGGCTCAGCGGAGCACGGCGGCCTCCTCCCGCCGGGGCACGGCGGCGCGATTGTCGTGGTCGGCCTGGTCGGCCTGGTCGGCCTGGTCGGCGTGGTCGGCGCGGCCAGGGAGGGCCGGGCGGCAGGCCCGGTCGTAGCGGTCGGCGACCAGGCGGGCGAGCGCGTCGTGCGTGCCGAGCGGGGCGCTGGCCCACCGGGCGGCGGTGCCGGCCGCCCGGTCGGCGAAGAACCCCGGGCCGAGCAGGTAGGTGGCGACGGCCACGTCGCGGTGGCCGGCCGCGTGCAGGGCCTCGACCGCCTCCTGCGGAGTCGGCCGGGCCGCCGAGAGGTAGGCGGGGACGACCGGCCGGCCCTCGCCGAGCCGGCGGGCGAGCAGCCGCGCCGTCCGGACGGTGTCCGCGGCGGCGTCCGGGTCGGAGGAGCCGGCCGCCGCGAGCACCACCGGTCCGGCGCCGGCCGGGCGGCCGCTCTCGGCGAGCCGGTCCGCCAGGGCGGCGGCCAGCAGCGGGCTCGGGCCCAGCGCGGGGGCGAGCCGGACGTGCGGCGGACCGGCGTCGGCCAGCGCGCCGGGGATGTCCACCCGCAGGTGGTAGCCGGTGCCGAGGAGCAGCGGCACCAGGACGGCGGGCTCGCCGGCGGACAGCTCGCCCAGCGCGGTGGGCAGGGAGGGCGCGGCGAGGTCCAGGAAGCAGCAGCGGACGTCGAGTTCGGGGCGCAGCGCGCGGACCCGGGCGAGCAGCGCCCTGGTGGCGGCCGTTCCGGCCGGATCGCGGCTGCCGTGGGCGACGGCCAGCAGCACCGGGCGGCCGCCGCGCGGTGCCGGCCGGGCCGCCGGCTTCCGCACCGGGCTCATCACCGGCCGGGCCCGGGGACCGTCCCCGGGCAGCCGGTCCGTCAGGTTCCGCGGGGCCGCGTCGGTCGTCCGCTCCGGCCCGTTCAGCCTCGCGGCTGTCCGGCGCATCAGGCCGCCGCCAGCCGGTAGCCACGCTTCGGGACCGTCCGGATCAGCCCGCCGTGCGGCCCGAGCGCGGCCCGCAGCCGGCCGATCGCCGCCTCGACCGCGTGCTCGTCCGCCGCCGCGTCCACCCAGACGGTGCGCAGCAGTTCGGCCCGGCTGAGCACCCGGCCCGGCTGTTCGGCGAGCGCCCGCAGCACGGCCGCCCCGCGCGGGCTCAGCCAGTGGCTCTCGCCGTCGACCAGTACGGCGTTGCCCTGGAGGGTCAGCAGCCGTCCGGCGAGGGCGAGTTCGCGCCGGTTCCGGCCGGGCAGTGTCTCGCCGAGGTAGCGGACCAGGGAGCCCAGCCGGCCGCGCTCGGGGAACAGCACGGGCAGGCCGAGGTCGGCGAACGGCCGGGCGCAGAGCGCGCCGACGCAGACCGGCAGGACGTCGCCGCGCAGGGCGTCCAGCAGCGGCTCCCGCAGTCCTTCGGCGGTGGCCGTCTCCACGAAGGCGCTGACGGCCGGGGCACTGGTGAAGGTGAGCGCGTGGACCTGCCGCCGGACGGTCTGCTCGACCAGCCGCCGTACCGGCGTCGGGTCGTCCGGCGCCTCCCAGCGGTAGACCGGGACGGAGATCACCTCGGCACCGCGCTCGCGCAGCGCCGCCGCGAAGGCGTCCAGCCGGACGCCGTGCTCCTGGATGGCGACCCGACGGCCGGCCAGCGGGCGGGCGAGCAGCCAGGTGCGCAGCTCGTCGGTGGCCTCGGAGCGGGGGGAGAAGGCCTCGTCGAGGCCGCTCGCCCGGACGGCGCCGGTCGCCTTGGGGCCGCGGCTGAGCACCACGGCGTTGCGGCAGGCGTCGGCCAGGGCGGCGCCCCGGCCCCACCCCTCGGCGGCGCTCATCCAGCCGCGCCAGCCGACGCCGGTGGTGGCCACCACGTAGTCCAGCGGGGCGGCCAGGCAGAGTTCGGTGGCCCGGCGCAGGGCGAGGTCGTCGGCCAGCGGGGTGATCCGCAGCACGGGGGCCTCGACCACCTGGGCGCCGCGCCGGCTGAGCAGGGCGACCAGTTCGTCGCGGCGGCGGGCCGCGGTCACCCCGATCGTGAAGCCGGTCAGTGGGCCGGGGGGTGCGCCGGGACGCGGGCCGGTGGGGGTGGGGGAGGTTGCCATGGGCGCAAGGGTGCTTTCTCCGCGTTACGGCGGGGTTGCCCGCCGGTCACCCGGGCGTAAGCGAAGCCGGCCCCCCGGTTACGGCTGATGTCCTGCCGCGCACCCCGCCCCCCGGAGGCCGTGAGCGAGGCGTACCGCGCGCGCAACACGGGGGACCCGACCGCGAAACGACCACCGATCAGATTCTTCGGCATGAGGACGGCACCCGACGGACCACTCGCCGGACACCCGCCCCACCTGCCGGACACCCGGCCCACCCGCCGTACCCGCCCCACTCGCCGGACACCCGCCCCACCTGCCGGACACCCGGCCCACCCGCCGTACCCGCCCCACTCGCCGGACACCCGGCCCACCCGCCGTACACCCGCCCCACCCGCCGTACCCGCTCGCCCGAGCAGCCCCCCACAGACCCCGCCACCCCGCACCCCCCGTACGACCCGAGGAGTACCGCGATGACGTCGCACTCGCCCGACCGACCACGGGAGCTCGTCCTGGTCGGCCACGGCATGGTTGGCCAGCGCTTCCTGGAGGCCTGGACCGAGCAGCCCGGCGCCGATCGCTGGCGGGTCACCGTCCTCGCCGAGGAGCCGCGCCCGGCCTACGACCGCGTCCATCTCAGCTCGCTGTTCGACGGCCGGACACCCGAGGACCTCGCGCTCTGCCCGCCCGGTTTCCTCGCCGAGCACGGCATCGACCTGCGCCTCGGCGACCCGGTCACCGCCATCGACCGCGCCGCCCGTACGGTCACCACCCGGGCCGGCCGGCAGGTGCGCTACGACGCCCTGGTGCTGGCCACCGGGTCCGCGCCCTTCGTGCCGCCCGTCCCCGGCCGGGACGCGGCCGGCTGCCACGTCTACCGGACCATCGAGGACCTGGACGCGATCCGGGCCGACGCCGAGCGGGCGACGATCGGCGTGGTGGTCGGCGGCGGCCTGCTCGGCCTGGAGGCCGCCGGCGCGCTGCGGGCGACGGGCCTGTCCACCCACGTGGTCGAGTTCGCGCCCCGGCTGATGGCCGTCCAGGTGGACGACGGTGGCGGGGCCCTGCTCCGCCGCAAGATCGAGGACCTCGGCGTGACCGTGCACACCAGTGCCGCCGCCGACGCCGTGGCGACCGGGCCGGAGGGCCGGGTGCGGGCGCTGAGCCTCTCCGACGGCCGCGAACTCGCGGCCGACCTGGTGGTGTTCTCCGCCGGCATCCGCCCGCGCGACCAGCTGGCCCGCGACTGCGGCCTGCCGGTCGGCGCCCGCGGCGGCATCGTGGTCGACGAGCGCTGCCGCACCGCCGACCCGGCCGTGCTGGCCATCGGCGAGTGCGCCCAGGCTGCCGACGGCCGGGTCTACGGCCTGGTCGCCCCCGGGTACCAGATGGCCGAGACCGCCGCCCGCGAACTGGCCGACCGCCCCGGCGACGGCTTCGTGGGCGCGGACACCTCCACCAAGCTCAAGCTGCTCGGCGTGGACGTGGCCAGCTTCGGCGACCCGCACGGCGCCGCCGAGGGCGCCGTCGACGTGCTCTACAGCGACAGCCGGCTCGGCGTCTACCGCAAGCTGGTGATCGGCGCCGACGGCGCGCTGCTGGGCGGCGTCCTGGTCGGCGACACCGACTCCTACGGCACCCTGCGCCCGCTCGCGGTGGCCGGCCGGCCGCTGACCGTCCCGCCCGAGCAGCTGGTGCTGCCCGCCGGGCTCTCCACCGCCGGACCGGTCGCGCTGCCCGACGAGGCGGTGCTCTGCTCCTGCCACAACGTCACCCAGGGGGCGGTCCGCGCCGCCGTCCGTGAGCAGGGCTGCGACAGCGTCGCCGCGGTCAAGAAGTGCACCCGGGCCGGCACCGGCTGCGGCAGCTGCGTCAAGCAGCTCGGCACCGTGGTCGGCGAGGAGCTGGCGGCCGCCGGGTTCGCCCCGCAGACCGGCCTGTGCGAGCACTTCGCGCAGACCCGCGCGGAGCTGTACGAGATCGTCCGGGTCACCGGCATCACCGGCTTCTCCGACCTGCTCGACCGGTACGGGCAGGGCGAGGGCTGCGAGGTCTGCAAGCCGACCGTCGCCTCGATCCTGGCCAGCCTCGGCGGCGGCCACATCCTGGACGGCGAGCAGGCCGCGCTGCAGGACTCCAACGACCACTTCCTCGCCAACCTGCAGCGCAACGGCTCCTACTCGGTGGTGCCGCGGGTGCCCGGCGGTGAGATCACCCCCGAGGGCCTGATCACGATCGGCGAGATCGCCCGTGACTACGGCCTCTACACCAAGATCACCGGCGGCCAGCGGATCGACCTCTTCGGTGCCAGCGTGGACCAACTCCCGGGCATCTGGGCCAGGTTGGTGGACGCCGGCTTCGAGTCCGGCCACGCCTACGGCAAGGCGCTGCGCACCGTGAAGTCCTGTGTCGGCGAGACCTGGTGCCGCTACGGCGTCCAGGACTCCGTCGCCCTCGCGATCGAGCTCGAACTGCGCTACCGGGGCCTGCGCTCCCCGCACAAGCTCAAGTCGGCGGTCTCGGGCTGCGCCCGCGAGTGCGCCGAGGCGCAGAGCAAGGACTTCGGCGTGATCGCCACCTCGGCCGGCTGGAACCTCTACGTCGGCGGCAACGGCGGCATGACGCCCCGTCATGCCGACCTGCTGGCAGCCGATCTGGACCGCGAGACGCTGATCCGCACCATCGACCGCTACCTGATGTTCTACATCCGCACCGCCGACCGCCTGGAGCGCACCTCGGTCTGGCTGGACCGACTGGAGGGCGGTCTGGACCACCTGCGCGCGGTGGTCATCGACGACTCGCTCGGCATCGCCGCCGAGCTGGACGAGCTGATGGCCCGTCACATCGGCTGCTACCAGGACGAATGGGCGGCCACCCTGGCCGACCCCGACCGGCTCCGGCGCTTCTCCTCCTTCGTCAACGCCCCCGGTACCCCGGACCCGGCCGTCACCTTCGTCCCCGAACGCGGCCAGATCCGCCCTGCCCGCCCCGGCGAGGACGGGCGCGTCCTCACCACCCCCGCTCCGGTCCTGGTGGCCGGGCCCCGACTGGAGGTGCTCACCCCGTGACCGTGGAAATCCACGACGGCACCCGCTGGCGTACCGTCTGCACCCTCGACGACCTGCAACCCGGGCGCGGAGTGGCGGTGCTGCTCGACGGCGAGCAGGTGGCCGTCTTCCGGGACCGCTCCGGCGGCCTGCACGCCCTCGACAACCGGGACCCGTTCAGCGGCGCGCACGTCCTCTCGCGCGGCCTGCTCGGCAGCCGCGGCGAGCGGCCCACCCTGGCGTCCCCGATGTACAAGCAGGTCTTCGACCTGACCGACGGCCGCTGCCTCGACGAGGAGACCGCCCCCGACGGCACCCCCGCCGTCCTCAGGCTCTGGCCGGTCCGCAGCGCGGTGGAGCCGGCGCCCGCCGCGGCCCGCCCCGCCGTGCCCGCCCGCGCCACCGCGCAGGCCCCCGCATGAGCGCCGTCGTCGAGACCGGACGCCCCGGCAGCAGACCCGCCCCGACCGTGCTCGCCGGCTGGGATCCGGAGGACACCGCGTTCTGGGACCGGACCGGAGCCCGGATCGCCCGGCGCAACCTGGTCTTCTCGGTGCTCTCCGAACACATCGGCTTCTCGGTCTGGAGCCTCTGGTCGGTGCTCGTGCTCTTCCTCGGCCCCGAGTACCACATCGACACGGCCGGCAAGTTCACCCTGACCGCCCTGCCCACCGCGCTCGGCGCGACGCTGCGCCTGCCGTACACCTTCGCGGTGGCGCGGTTCGGCGGCCGCAACTGGACAGTGATCAGCGCACTGCTGCTGCTCGTCCCCACCGCGCTGGCGGCGCTGGTGCTGACACCGGGCGTGCCCTACGGCACGCTGCTCGCGGTGGCCTGCGTCGCCGGGGTCGGCGGCGGCAACTTCGCCTCCTCGATGGCCAACATCAACGCCTTCTACCCGCACCGCCTCAAGGGCTGGGCGCTCGGCATCAACGCCGGCGGCGGCAACCTCGGCGTTCCGGCGGTGCAGCTGCTCGGCCTGCTGGTGCTCGCCACCGCCGGCGCGGCGCACCCCCGGCTGCTGCCGCTGCTCTACCTGCCGCTGATCGTGCTGGCCGCGGCCGGGGCCTGGTGGCGGATGGACAACCTCGCCGTCCCGCCGCGGGGCGAGGGCCGGGCGCTGGGCGAGGTCGCCCGCGACCCGTACGGCTGGGCGGTCTCCACCCTGTACATCGGCACCTTCGGCTCGTTCATCGGCTTCGGCTTCGCCTTCGGGCAGGTCCTGCAGGTGCAGTTCCACGACCGCTTCGACACGCCGGTCAAGGCTGCCGCGCTGACCTTCCTCGGGCCGCTGCTCGGCTCGCTGCTGCGGCCGGTCGGCGGGCGGCTGGCCGACCGCTGGGGCGGTCCGCGGGTCACCCTGGCCACCTTCGTGGGGATGGGCGCCGGCACGGCCGTCGTGCTGGCCGCCTCCCGGGCCGGTTCGCTGCCGCTGTTCCTCGCCGGCTTCGTCGCGCTGTTCGTGCTGAGCGGCATCGGCAACGGCTCGACCTACAAGATGATCCCGGCGCACTACCAGGACCGGGCCCGGGCGGAGGTCGCGGCCGGCGCCGATCCGGCGGGGGCCGAGGCCGACTCGCGCCGCCGGTCGTCCGCGCTGATCGGACTGGCCGGGGCGGTGGGGGCGTTCGGCGGGGTGCTGGTCAACCTGGCCTTCCGGCAGTCCTTCCTCAGCACCCACAACGGCGACGCCGCGTACCTCGGCTTCCTCGCGGCCTACCTGTTCTGCTCGGCGCTGACCTGGGCGGTCTGGCTGCGGCCCCGCGCGTCACGCTGACCGCGGTCGCGCGGACCGGCCCCGGGGTGTCGCCCACCCCGGGGCCGGTCCGGTGCCCGGGCCCGGGCGGACGCGATTGCTAGGGTCGTCGCATGGCATCGAGCAGCGCGACGACCCCCGGCCGGCTGCGACGCGACGCCCAGCGCAACCGCGACCTGCTGCTGGCCGCCGCCCGCGAGCTGTTCTCCCGGCAGGGCCTGGACGTCCCGCTGGACCAGATCGCCAAGGAGGCCGGCGTCGGCAACGCGACGCTGTACCGGCACTTCCCGACCCGCGAGGCACTGATCGCCGAGGTCTTCGCCGACGCCGCCGCACTGCTCGACGGCGCGGCCCGGGAGGCACTGGTCGCCGAGGACGCCTGGAGCGCGATCGAGCGCTACTTCGAGCGGATCTTCGAGCTGGTCGCCGCCGACCGGGGCATCAACGACCTGGTCACCCAGGCCATCCCCACCACCCCCGCGATGATCGCGATCAGCCGGCAGAACGCGGTGACGGTCGGCACCCTGGTCGCCCGGGCGCAGCAGCAGGGCACCATGCGCCCCGACGTCGCCACCATGGACCTGCTCTTCATGCTCGGCCCGCTCTGCCGGGCCCTGCCCGCCACCACCGAGCTGCGACCCGACCTCTGGCGCCGCTACCTCGCCCTCCTGCTCGACGGCTTCCGTACCCGGGCCGCCCACCCGCTCCCCGTCCCGCCGATCGGCGAGGAGCACCTGGACAAGATGTTCGCCGACCTCTGGGAGGCGGACGGCCCCGGCGCCTGACCCGGCCGTGCACCCCGCTGCCGTCAGGGGGAGCGCCGTCAGGACCGCGTACGGATCGGCCCGCCGCGCGTCAGGGCTCCGTCAACGGACGGCCGCTGCGGCCGCGGCCCGGCTTTGCTGAGTCCGTCAGCGAGACACGCGACAGCGCGGCAGGACAGGCCGGAAGGACGGGCAGGGCCATGGCGGACAACGGCGCCGGAATCCACGGGGACGAGCCGACGGACGAGCTGACGGGCGAGTCGACGGGCGAGTCGACGGTCGGGCCGGGTGGCGGACCGGACGGGCGCGGCCGCCTCGTGGTCGGGGTCAGCGGGTCACTCGGCAGCCTGGCCGCCCTGCACCACGCGGTCGCCGAGGCCCGCCGCACCGACGCCGAGGTCCTCGCGGTGCTCTGCTGGACGCCGGCCGGCGGCGAGTTCGGCTACCGCCGGTCCCCCTGCCCGCCGCTGCTCAGCGCCTGCCGCGACGCGGCCGTCGCCCGGTTGCGGCAGGCCCTGGACGAGGCCTTCGGCGGCGGCCCGGCGGGCGTCCGGCTGCGCTGCCAGGCCGTGCGCGGGGAGACCGGCCGGGCCCTGGTCCGCTCCGCCGACCGCCCCGGGGACCAGCTCGTCCTCGGCGCCGGCGGCCGCGGGGCGCTCGCCCGCGCCCTGCGCCCGTCCGTGACGGCCTACTGCGTGCGGCACGCCGCCTGCCCCGTCCTGGCGGTACCCAAGCCACCGCTCCAGCGTGACCTCGAAGCCCTCGAACGCCACCACCACGTCCGCGCGCTGCCCCTCACCGTCGGCAGCTGACCGGGGCCCGCTTCCCTCGGTCAGCGGGCCGGGTCGGCCGCCCGGGCCGGTGCGCCGGCGGCCGCCGCCTCGGCCAGGACCCGGGCGGTCGCGCGGCCGGCGCGCACGGCGTGGTCCGCCCGGGCGGGGCGGCAGCGCTCCACGGCCGGGTCGTACTCGGTCAGCACCACGCCGGCGTGGTCGGAGTCCAGCTCCAGCAGCCGTACCGGCGAGCGCCGCTCGGTCAGCGCGACGTGCAGCTCCCGGCTCAGCGCCGCGGGCACCAGGTCGTCGGCGGTGCCGTGCACCAGCCAGACCGGGACGGGGGAGGGCCGCTCGGCGAGGAGCGGCAGCGGGGCCTCGCCCGTGGTCACGGCCGGGCGGCCGTAGGCGGAGGCGATCCCGACGGCCGCCGTCGGGCGGACCTCCTCGGGGGTGTCCGGGTGGGTGGCCAGCGCGACGGCCTCGCGCCCGCCCAGCGACCAGCCGGCGAGTACGAACCGGGCCGGATCGCCGCCGAACGAGGCCGCCTCCCGGCGGGCGTACTCGAACGAGGCCAGCAGCCGCGCACGGCCGCCGTCCTCCTGGTCCGAGCGCCAGTCGGGGACGAGCACCAGCAGCCCCAGCCCCGCCGCCTCCTGAGCCAGCGGCCGCAGCACGTCCCGCTCGTCCGAGCCCCGCCCGTGCCAGAGCAGGACGACGGCCGCCGGACCTTCGGCGCCCACCGGGCGGTGGACGTCCATCAGGTGGCCGGGGGTGTACTCGACGACCTCGGGCGGGGTGGGGCGCTGACCGGTCATCCGGGATTCTCCTCGGGTTCGGGACGGGGTCTCCGAGCTGGTACTGTACTTCCTGTCGCGAGGGAGATGATCTCTCGTCAGGCGTCAGTGGTGCTACCGGAGCACGTCCTACTTTCAGTAGGGAGAGTCCGTTCAACCCGGGCCTGGCGCTCCACATCGGACGAGGTCCGGTGCCTTTCCAGGCATCGGGCCTCTTCTGTTTTCCCGGATTCGGCCGATGCCCGGGCCGGTTCGGAGCATGGCCCCTGACCTGCTAGTCTTCTTCCTGTCGCGAGGGAGATGATTCCTCGTCAGGCGTCAGTGGTGCTACCGGAGCACGTCCTACTTTCAGTAGGGAGAGTCCGTTCAACCCGGGCCTGGCGCTCCACATCGAATGAGGTCCGGTGCCTTTCCAGGCACCGGGCCTCATTCGTTCTCCGGGTACCGACGGTCCCGTCGCCGGGGCCGGCCCGCCGAAATCGCGCCGGCCGGAAATGCGGTCGGCCGGACGGAATACGGCCGGCCGACCGGAGCGCGGTCAGCCGGGCTGGCGGTCGGAGCCGAGTTCGCGCGAGATCCGCAGGCCGACCTGGGCGACCACCGGGCCGAGCGAGCGGACCCGCGCGGCGGTCATCCGCGAGGTGAGGCCGGAGACGGACAGCGCGGCGGTCACCTCGCCGGTGTGGTCGAAGATCGGGGCGGCGACGCAGCGGACCTCGGGCTCGTTCTCCCGGTCGTCGATCGAGTAGCCGCGGGCGCGGATCCGGGCGAGGTCGGCCCGCAGGTGCGTCTCGTCGGAGATGGTCCAGGCGGTGACCGGGCGCAGCCCGGCGGCGACCACCTCGGTGACGGCCTCGTCGGGCAGCCAGGCGAGGATCGCCTTTCCGGTCGCGGTGCAGTACGCGGGCGCCCGGCTGCCGACCCGGGAGGCCATCCGGACGTTGGTCTCGTCCTCGACCTTGTCGAGGTAGACGATGCCGGGGGCCTGCCAGACCGTCAGGTGCACGGTCTCGCCGGCCTCGCGCTGCAGCCGCCGCAGGTGCTCGGCGGCGACGCTGCGCAGGTCGAGGGTGGACAGGTAGGCCTGGCCGAGGCGGAGCGAGCCGTGGCCGAGGCGGAACCAGCCGGTCTCCCGGTCGCGGTCGAGCAGGTGCTCGTCCAGCAGCGGGCCGGCCAGCCGCAGCACGGTGCTCTTGTTGAGGCCCAGCGCCTCGGCGAGCTGGGCGAGCGGTACGCCCCGCCCGTTGCCGTGGTCGCGTACGTGGCCGAGGACGGCCAGCGCGCGGCGCAGCGAGGACGACTGGTTGCGCTCGGAACCCGCCGCCTTCTTCGCGGCCGCCTTCGCCGGCTCCGCGCCGTCCTTCGCCGGCTCCCCGGAGTCGCTCCCGTCGACCGCGCCGGCCGCCGGCGCGGGTCTCGGTCCGGGCTCCGATCCGGTCTGTGGCCGGGCCTGCGACCCGGTCCCCGTCTCCGTCATCGGTCCGTTCCCCTCTCGTTCCACCGCCGGACTGCGGCGGTGGTCAGACGGTACCCCCTCGCGCCGGGTTAGCCGATTCTTCGATACAGCGTTGTGCACTGCAAAACTTCCCGAACGGCCTCTTGTTGCCCCCGAGCGCCCCCGCCTAACGTCCGTGGCATCGAGCAGGCGCCGCGGCCCACCCGAGCGGTCGCTCTGCCGTACCCCCACATCAAGGCGTTCACGCACCCACCATCGGCCCCGGTCAGGGCCTGCTTCGACGTGCCCGTCCCCAGCGGCGCACGTCTCGGCGGCAACTGTCGGGAGGGGAGGTCTCCACCCATGCGACTCATCAGACGGACCGCCGCGGCCACCGTCCTCGCCGCCAGCTGCCTCGCGGCTGCCGCCTGTTCGCCCGGTACCGCGCTGCCGGCCGGCGACCGGGCCGGCGACGACCGGACGGGCACCCTGCAGGTCTGGCTGTACAACGAGGCCGGCAACGCGGCGAAGGAGGCGGTGATCAGCAAGGCGATCACCGAGTTCCAGGCCTCGCACCAGGGCGTCACCGTCGACATCAGCTACATCGACACCGATGCCTCGGCCCGCGCCGCCAAGATGAAGGGCGCGTTCAACGACCCGAACAGCGCCCCGGACCTGGTCGAGTTCGGCAACACCGACCTCCCCGGCTACGTCGCCGCCGGCGGCCTCGCCGAGATCGGCGCCGACCTCGACAAGTGGAAGGACAAGGGCGACCTCGACCCGGCGATCGCCAAGACCGCCGTGCTGGACGGCAAGACCTACGGCCTGCCGTGGTGGGTCGGCGTCCGTGCGCTGTACTACCGCACCGACCTCTTCACCGAGGCCGGGCTGAGCGCGCCGAAGTCGTACCAGGAGCTGGTGGCCGCCAACCAGAAGATCCACGCCGCGCACCCGGACACCTTCGGCATCGCGGTCGGCGGCAAGTACACCTTCGGTGCGCTGCCGTTCGTCTGGGACGCCGGTGGCGACATCGCCACCAAGGACGGCGCCGCGTTCAGGGCCGGGATCAACTCGCCCGCCGCGCAGGCCGGGATCAAGCGCTACACGGACCTCTTCGGCGCCGACGGCTGTCCGGCCCAGCAGTGCGCCGACCTCACCGGCGGCAAGACCGTCGACCTCTTCGCGGCCGGCAAGTCCGCGATGGCGATCCTGCCCAACTCCAGTCGCAGCAAGGTCGACGCGGGCCCGGTCAACGGCAAGTACGGCGTCGTCCCGCTGCCCGGCGAGAAGTCCGGGTCGATCGCCCCGGCGTTCGGCGGCGGCAACAACCTCGGGGTGATGAAGGCGGCCAAGCACCGCACGCTCGCGGTCGAGTTCGCCGAGCTGCTGGCGAGCCCCGGCTACCAGGAGCAGATGTACGACGCGATGGGGAATCTGCCGACCCTCAAGTCCGTCAACGACAAGGTCGCGGCGAAGGACGCCTTCCTGAAGCCGTTCACCGACACCATCGCGGCCGGCACCAAGTTCGTTCCGCTGGACCAGGCGTGGGCGCAGATCGACGCGCAGGCCGTCATCCCGACGATGCTCCAGCAGATCGTCACCGGAAAGTCGGACGTGGCCAAGGCCTCGGGCGACGCCGCCACGCAGATCACCTCGGCCTTCGCGGCCGGTCACTGATCGCACGCCCGAGAGAGCAGGCCCCGAGAGAGGTCCCGTACGTGTCCGCACCCACCACGACTGCCCCGGCGGCGTCGACTTCCCCGAGCGGGCGTCGTCGGGGCACCGGCCCGGCCGCGCCCCCGCGCGGCCGGCGCCGCCCACCGCTGCTGCTCCTCCTGCCGGCCGCGATCATCATGATCCCGCTGGTGGCCTACCCGATCTACCAGCTCGGACTGCTGTCGGTGCTGGACTTCGGGCAGGCCCAGGCGTCCGGGGGAGTGCCCACCAGCTTCGTCGGCCTCGGCAACTACGAGAAGATCCTGAGCGACACCCAGTTCTGGTCGGTGCTCACCCAGACGATCGGCTTCGCCGCGTTCTGCGTGATCGCCACCCTGGCCGTCGGCGCCACCCTCGCGGTGCTGCTGACCAGGGTCGGCCGGGTGGCCCGGCTGGTGCTGACCACCGCCGCGATGGCGGCCTGGGCGGCGCCGGCGATGACCGGATCGACGGTGTGGAGCTTCCTGTTCGACACCAACCTGGGTCTGGTCAACAAGACCCTGGTCGACCTCGGACTGAGCGGCTTCCACGAGTACAACTGGTTCTACGACAAGTGGTCGGCGTTCCTCATCGTCGGTGCCGTGGTGGTCTGGCACTCCTTCCCGTTCGTGATGGTGACGCTCTACGCGGGCATCCGGGCGATCCCCGAGGAGATCCTGGAGGCCGCCGCCCTGGACGGCGCCAGCACCTGGACCACCTTCCGCCGGATCACCGCCCCGATGCTCCGGCCGATCCTGACCGTCGTGGTGATCCAGTCGGTCATCTGGGACTTCAAGGTCTTCACCCAGATCTACGTGATGACCGAGGGCGGCGGCATCGCCGGGCAGAACCTCGTGCTCAACGTGTACGCGTACCAGAAGGCGTTCGCCTCCTCCCAGTACGGGCTCGGCGCGGCGATCGGCGTGATCATGCTGCTGATCCTGGTGATCCCGACGGTCCTCTACATCCGCACCCTGCGACGGACGGGGAATGAACTGTGAACGCCCGTAGCCGCTGGCGGCTCGCCGCCAACACCACCGCGATCCTGGTGGCCGTCGTCACCGCCTTCCCGATCTTCTGGATGGTGCTGTCGGCCGTCAAGCCCAAGGGCGAGGTGCAGTCGCTGGATCCCAGGCCGTGGACCGCCCACCCCACGCTGGAGAGCTTCCGGCAGGTGCTGAGCGTCGACGGGTTCGGCCGCTACTTCCTCAACAGCCTGGTCATCGCGCTCTCGGTGGTGGTGCTGTCGGCACTGGTGGTCTTCCTGGCGGCGGTGGCGGTGACCCGCTTCCGCTTCCGGTTCCGCACCACGATCATGGTGATGTTCCTGATCGCCCAGATGATCCCGGTCGAGGCGCTGACCATTCCGCTGTTCTTCATGTTCCGCGACGCCGGCCGGGTCGCCCCGGGCATCGGCCTCAACACCCTGGCCTCGCTGATCCTGGTGCAGCTGGCCTTCTCACTGCCGTTCGGCATCTGGATGATGCGCGGTTTCGTCGCCGCGGTCCCGGTCTCCATCGAGGAGGCCGCCCAGATCGACGGTGCCAGCCGGACCCGCATCCTGTGGCGGATCCTGCTGCCACTGGTGGCCCCCGGTCTGGCGGCGACCAGCGTGTTCTCCTTCATCGCGGCGTGGAACGACTTCGTCTTCGCCAAGACCTTCATCATCAGCGCCACCGAGAACCAGACGCTCCCCTCGGCGCTGCTGGTGTTCTTCAAGCCGGACGAGAACGACTGGGGCGGCATCATGGCGGCGTCCACCCTGATGACCGTGCCGGTACTGATCTTCTTCATCGCGGTGCAGCGCAAGCTGGTCTCCGGGCTGGCGGGCGCCGTGAAGGACTGACCCGCGAGGAAGGGGCCGAGGCGGGTGACAGCGGCCCGGTCACGGGAGTGGGGTCCCGGGCCGGGCACGTGCCGACGGGCGACCCGCCCGGACCGCGGGGGCGGTGGGCCCGGCCCACCGCCCCCGCGGTGCGGAGCGGGCAGGAGCTCAGATCGTCGTCCGGTCGGTCGGGTCCGGGTTCGGTCCCGGGTTCGGGTCCGGGCCCGGATCAGCCGGTTCGCCCGGAGGGACGGAGATCAGGGTGAACACCGCCCCGCCGTCGTCCCGCACCACCGCGAGCCGCCCGTACGGGGTCGGCTCGGGCCCGTCCAGCACGCTCCCGCCGAGCCGGACCGCCCGCTCCACCGTCCGGTCGGTGTCCGCCGCCCCGAAGTACACCGCCCAGAAGGCCGGTGGGCCGTCCGGGTCGATGCCCGGGTCCCCGCCGATCCCGCCGACCGGCTGCCCGCCGACCCGGAAGACCGTGTGGTCGGCCGCGGCGGCGTCGTACTCGTAGCCGAAGACCCGGCCGTAGAAGTCCCGGGCGGTGTCCGGCGCCGGGGAGAGCTGATCGTTCCAGGCGACCGTGCCGGGTTCGTTCACCAGGCCGGCCCCCGGGTTGAGCGACCCCTGCCAGAGCCCGAAGACCGCACCGAGCGGGTCCACCGCGAGCACCCCGCGCGCCTGGTCGGGCACGTCGAACGGCTCGAAGACGACCAGTCCGCCCGCCTCCTGGACCAGTCCGGCCGTCCGGTCGGCGTCGTCCACCGCGAGGTAGGTCGTCCAGGCCGGCCGTCCCTGCCCGTCGACCTCCCGGCGCGACCTGATCCCCGCCACCTGCACCCCGCGCACCGTCGCCACCAGGTACTCGTCACCGGCCGGGCCGGTCGGCACGTACTCCCAGCCGAACAGTCGGCCGTAGAACCGTCGTGCCCGCTCGACGTCCGGCGCGGCCAGTTCGGCCCAGCACGGGACTCCCTCGTGGTACCTGCCGGCCTTCGGCATGCCGTCCTCCAAGCCCTGGCGGACCCCTCGGCCAGCCTCCGCGACCCCCGGCCCCCCGGCAACCGGGACGCCCGGCCCGCTCCCGGCCGTGGCTGCTCAGGCCACCCCGCGCGGCCGGAACTGGACGCTGATCCGCGGCCCCACCGGCCGGGCGGTCTTGGCGATCGCGTGCTCCCACGTCCGCTGGCACGACCCGCCCATGACCAGCAGGTCCCCGTGCCCGACAGGGTGCCGGACGACGGGCCCGCCGCCCCCGCGCGGGCGCAGCAGCAACGTCCGGGGCTCGCCCACCGAGACGATCGCGACCATGGTGTCCTCGCGGTCCCCGCGCCCGATCCGGTCACCGTGCCAGGCCACGCTGTCGCGCCCGTCCCGGTAGTAGCAGAGCCCCAGGGTCCGGAACGGCTCGCCCAGTTCCTCCGCGTAGTGTGCGCTCAGCGCCGCCCGGGCCGCGCCCAGCAGCGGGTGCGGCGGCGCGTCGCGCTCCCCGTAGGACGCGAGCAGCCGTGGCACCTCCACCACCCGCTCGTACATCTCCCGCCGCTCGGCCCGCCACGGCACCTCGGCCGCCAGCTGTTCGAACAGCCCGGTCGCCCCGCGCACCCACCCGGGCAGCAGGTCCACCCAGGCGCCGGCGCCCAGGACCTCCCGCCGTACCCCCGTGAGAGGCCCCAGCGCGGCCCCGCCCCCGTCGGCGTCGTCGAACAGCGAGGGCTGGAGGTGCAGGGTGCTCGGCATGGATCCAGCCTACGCCGTTATCGAACGTATGCTCGAACAATTGTTTCGGGTGCGGGCTCCCGCTGCGGGGGCCTCCGCTCGCCGCCTGCTTCACGGGGGCGGCGATCCGCGCTTCGATTTCACCCGTCACCGAGGTGAGCGCGAAGGCGTTCGCTCACATGGCGCCGTCGTCGAGCTCCGCCTGGTCGCGGCCAGTGGGTGAGCGGGGTGCCGGGGAAATCGCCGCGCGGGTGGTGGAGAAGAGCCTCTTCGGAGGGCTCGACGCGCTCGCCGACTGTTCGATGTCTGACATGCGGCGGCCGAATAGCGGTGATATGACTCGTTTGTCCGCCGCCCACCTCCGGGCGGCGCGGTTCACCGCGTGGCCACCGACGGTCGGTCGGCCGGCGGGAGGAGGACACCGTGGACGACTACCCGTTGCTCAACCTGTTCTGGACGATGCTGGAGCTCTTCCTCTTCATCCTCTGGTTCTTCCTGCTGTTCAAGATCATCTCGGATATCTTCCGCAGTCATGACATGGGCGGTTGGGGCAAGGCCGGCTGGCTGATCTTCGTGATCCTGCTGCCCTTCCTCGGCGTCTTCGTCTACCTGATCGCGCGCGGCAGATCGATGGGCGAGCGCGACCTGGAGCAGGCGAAGCAGGCCGACGCCGCCTTCAAGGCGTACGTCAAGGAGGCGGCCGCCGGTGAGGGCGGCGGTACCGGTACCGCTGGCGGGGCGGGCAGCCATGTCGACGAACTGGCCAAGCTCGCCGGCCTCAGGAGCAGCGGGGCGATCTCCGAGGAGGAGTTCCGGAAGGCGAAGGAGATCCTGCTCTCCTGACGCCGGGCCGCACCGGCGGGTCGTGGGCATCGCGCCGCGGCCCGCCGGTGCCGTCCGTCGACGGGCGGTGTGCCGAGTGCCGTGTGCCGTGTGCCGTGCGTGCCGCGGGTGCGGACGCGCCGCCGCCCCGGTCCCGGGCGGGCGGTGTCCGGGGCCGGGGTCCGGGGCCGGTTCAGACCTTGGCCCGCCGACGGGCGAGGAAGTACCCGATGACCAGCCCGACGGCCAGCGTCACGGTGAGGACCGCCCACAGCGGCAGGGTGACGGTGGCGATCCAGAGGGTGATGGAGACCGATCCGGTATTGGCTGCGATGAACCAGATGGCCAGCACCGCGAGGACGGCGACCGCGATCGTACGCATCCGCACCTCGCGGCCCTTGACCGTGACGGTCGGCGGAGCGTGCGGCGGAGGAGTGTTCTGCGCCATGTCCCCAGTATGGTGCGACCCGCCGACCGGGGCCCGTTCGGAGCAATCCGGCCGCCGGCTCTCCGCCCGCCGACCGCCCGGCCCGGCCTCCCCGTGTCGCGCCGGGCGCCCGGTGCTGCCCCGGCTCGACCGGTCGTCGTCGCTCGTTGTCACGGGCGCGGTCGAGTGGTGCCGGGGTTCCGCCGGGTCCGTCTCCCGTTGCCGCCCACTCGATTTCTGACCAGGCGTGATGTCCTGCTAATGTTCTTCCCGTCGAGAGGAAATGATCTCTCGGTCAGGCGTCAGAGGTGCTACTGGAGCACGTCCTACTTTCAGTAGGAAGAGTCCGTTCGACCCGGGCCTGGCGCTCCATTCCAAGGCGGCCGCTCCCCATCGGGGGCGGCCGCCTTGTTCGTTCCCTCGGACTGCCGGACTGCCGGACTGCCGGACTGCCCCGGGAGTCGGCGCCGGCCGGACGGGGTGCCCTCTCCCCGGCTGCCGCCGCTTCGTCGCCCAGGGTGGCGGCTGCGTCCGGCCGAACGAGTCGATCTCATGGGCCCGCACGCGGTCGGCCACGTGATCATCCTGATCGCCCGCTGCCCCGGCTCGGTGGCCGGACGGCACCTCGGTGGGGCGAGCGTGGCGTGATACGGCCCTACCGCACATCCCGTCCGAAACCCTCCGTCGTGGCCGACAACCGGCCAAGGTCGCGCCCCTGGTCGCCTCCCGGGCTGGTCGGCAGCCGGTCGCCCGGCCAGCGGCTTCGCCGTGAGCGATAATCTGACGATGCGTCACAGGATGGCTGAAAGTGGCCTGCTGCGGTGTGAATATGCCATTGGAATGTTCGTCATATGGAATCCGGCAGTAGCCTTCCGTGTCGAAGCCGCCACTGGTCGTGGTGGACCGGCCGGTGCCGACCGAGCGCTCCCGGCCGTACCGAACCCTCCGAAGGAGCCCGAGTGCCGGGTATCGACGAATGCCTCTCCGGGGCGATGGCGATCGCCGGTGCCCGGGCTGCCAGTCTGATCGACTGGAGCAGCGGGCTCGCCCTCGGCAGCATCGGGATCAGCCCCAGCGGGGACCACGACACCTCGGCCGCCGAAGCAACCGACCTGGTACGGGCGGCTGTTGAGAGCCAGACCTTCACCGGGGCGGAGGACCGGCAAGCGCCGTTGCAGGACATCATCGTCACTGCGGGCCGCAGTTACCACCTGTTGTGCTTCATTGACACCGTCTTCGACAGCCGGCTCGTCCTGCATCTCTGGCTCGACCGGACCGAGGGCAACCTGGCTGCGGCGCGCTACCGCCTCCAGGGCCTCGCCGAGGAACTGGTGCTCGGATGACGAACACGATCGTGAATCCGGCCACCCCTTCGGCCTCGGTCGGTCCTGCGAACTGCGCGGATGTCCGTCCGGCCCCCGCCGTCGTGTTTCGGCCGTCCGGGCGCAAGCCTGTCGCCCACCGGCGGTCGGCATGAGCGGCCTCGTCCTGCCCCCGGTGGGCGTCCTCACCCCGGGGCGGCTCGGGCGGAACCCGGGTGAGGCGGTCACCAGGCTCGCCGAGGGCCGGTTGACCGGCGTTCTGCGCGGGCCCGCGGGGGCTCTCTACTTCGCCGACGGACTGGTGGTGCACGCCGAGTCCGACCACAGCCCCGATCTGGCCGCCCTGCTGACCGGGTGCGGCCGGATCACCCCCGAGGCGTGGCGGGACACCGTCCGGAGCTTCGGTCCCCAGTGCCGGGTCGGTGAGGCACTGGTGGAACAACGCAGCCTCAACCGGGGCGAGTTGGAGATCTGCCATCTCGGCGCGCTGTACGACGCCGCGTTCTTCGTCCTGGACTGCGCCGGCGCCGCGTCATGGAACGCCGCCGCCTGGGCCTCCGGTGCGGCGGAGGCGGCCGGATCGGTCGGGGCGGCCGCACCGACCCGGCCGGGCGGGCTCGCCGGACCGTCGAGGGCGGGGTGCTGGTCCTTCGAATCCGGCGTGCGGCACTGGCTCGGGCCGGTCTCGGCGGTGAGCGCCTTCCGGCTCTGCCGGGAGGTCGACCGCCGCCGTCGGTTGCTCGAACGGATCTGGCCGTGGCCCCAAGTCGACACCGCGCCGGTCCGCCCGGTGGCCTGCGAAGCGGTCGGGGCCGGTCGTGCTGTCGGCGCTGCCGGGGCTGTCGCCGCTCGGGAGTCCGACGGGTTCCGTGCGGCGCACGAAGCTCACGAGGGGCGCGTTGTCGGTGAGGTTCACAACGCCCACGAGGCGCGTGCGGCACGGGAGTTCGGGGAGCGACGACCAGCTGTCGAGGGTGGCCGGGCCGATCGGGAGGTGTGGGCGGCGGCGCCCACCCGGGTGGTCCGCCGCCGGCCGAGCCGGCACCAGCGTGAGTTGCTCGACCACGTGGACGGCCGAAGAACCCCGGCGGAGCTGGCCCGGCTGCTCGGGCGCTCGGCCTTCGCGACCACGGCGGACATCCGCCGGCTCGCCGCCGCCGGGCTGCTCGCCACCCCCGGAGGTGCTGTCCCTGGCGCCGGTGCCCCTGGAAGACCCGCCCCGGGAGGCGGTGCCCCGGGACGCGCCGCGCCTCGGCACGCCGCCCAGGCACCGGTGGCGCCCGGTATCGCTGCGCACGTCTCCGCCGGGCACGCGCCGGCCGGAGCCGGGGCGCTCGGGGGCCTGCCGGCCGCCGCGACCGTGCCGGCCGGGCGGTCCGCCGCCGGTCACCCGCCGGTCGGCCGTACCGGTGGGCTGCACCGCCGCGTCCCCGGGGCCGCGCTGGCCGGGCTCGTCCCGGCGGGGGCCACCCGCTCCGCCGCCTTTCCACCGACCCCGGCAGCGACCCACCCGCTGACCGTTCCAGACCCGGACATCGCGCTGCTGACCCGGGTCCGAGACCTTCTGGAGGCCCGACTTTGAACCTCTCTCCGCCCGCGACTCCGTCCTCACGGCCATGAGGCGGGCGCTCAAGCAGCGTGTCGGAAGGAGACAACTGATCGCCTTGGAGACCGAGCTGCTGGCCGAACTCCGCGCCCTCAAGCATCGGGTACCGCATCTCGCGGGCGGGCTGGTGGCCAGCGTGGACGGCCTGCTGGTCGCCCACGACACCCACGGGACCGAACCCTCGGGCCTGGCGGCGATGACGGCGGCCTCCCTCGGCCTGGCGCAGCGGCTCGCCGACACGACCGGGCAGGGCGACTTCCGGGAGTCGCTGGTCCGCGGCGAGCACGGCTACGTCGCCACCTACGCGGCCGGCGGAAGCTGTGTGCTGACCCTTCTGGCGCACCCGGACGTGAACGTGGGCCGGCTGCACCTGGAGGCCAGGCGCTCCGCCGGGCGCATCGCCGAGCTCCTCGCCGACTCCCTCGCGCCCAAGGACGTGCGGGAGTCCAAGGAGGTGGGCTGACCGCCCGCCGCCCGAAGCACCACCCGCCGACCGGCGACCTGTCGACGGCAGACCGGTCGATGGACAGATCTGTCGACGGGCAGACCTGTCGACGTGTCGACTTCCGACCTTCCCCACCTATCGACGTCCCACCGATCCCCAACCCACGAACGAACCGGAGAAACCGACATGACGGACGCAGCAGGCGCGCTCAAGCAGACCATGACCGTGATCGAAGGCGCCCTCGGTGCCGCACTGGTGGACTACAACAGCGGCATGGCACTCGCCACCCTCGACGGCCCCGGCGGGCTGGACCTCAACGTGGCCGCCGCCGGCAACACCGACGTGGTCCGGGCCAAGATGCGCACGATGGACATGCTGGGCCTGCAGGACGGCATCGAGGACATCCTCATCACCCTCAGCAGCCAGTACCACCTGATCCGGCCGCTCACCGGCCGCAGCGGCAAGGGCCTCTTCCTCTACCTCGCGCTGGACAAGAGCCGGGCCAACCTGGCGATGGCCCGCCACCAGCTGACGAAGATCGAGGCCGACATGGAGGTCTGACCCGCTCCGGGGCCCGGAACGGCCCGGAGCCCTCGGCGGGGTCCGGCCGACCCGTCCGTGGCACGGACCCTGCGTCGCGCGGCGCAGGGTCCGGCCCGGCCGCCGGTCCGGCCACCGGTCGCGGGCGCGGCCCGGCTCAGCGGCCCGGGCCGCCCGTCCAGGTCACCTCGCCACCCGCCAGCCCGGAGCAGACGACCCCCTCGGGGGTGAGCACCGTCCAGGGCGCGACCACGGCGTGCGGCGGCACGGACAGGACGGTGTCGCCGTCGAAGACCAGCTCCAGTCCACCGGCCGGGGTCACCCGGGCGGTGCCCACCGTCCGGCCGACCAGGGCGAGCAGCCGGACGGTCGGGCGGACGGCCGGCGCGGGGTAGAAGCGCTCCACCCCGGACGGCACGGCGAAGCGGAACTCGTGTGTCACCCGGACGGTCACCGGCCCGTCCAGGTCGATGTCGAGTCGCCCGCCGCCGCGGACCGACTCCACCCGACGGCCGGCCAGGACGTCCGCGATCCCGTTCTCCATGCCTCCAGTGTGGACCGGGGCCACCGGTCGGGCCGCCCGGTCAGCGCGCCGGTCGGCCCTCGACCAGCTCGGCCGGTCCGCCGGAGCCGCCGCGGGCGGCGAGCGCGGCGGCCGTCCGCGACCAGGACGGGGCGGACAGCAGCGAGCGTGCCTCGGCCGGGTCGCAGAGCCGCCATTCGACCAGTTCGTCCTCGGGCAGCGTGATCGAGGCGAGGCGCTCGTCCGACGCGGTCCCGCCGTCGAACAGGTAGACGAGTACGGCGGTGTCCCGGTCGTGAGCCGGGTCCGCGCCCCGGCCGGGCAGCCAGTCGAGGGCCAGCAGCCGGCCCGGCTCGTACTCCCAGCCGAGCTCCTCGCGGATCTCCCGCCGGGCCGCCGCCCGGGGCAGCTCCCGGTCGGCCTCGATCCCGCCGCCGGGCAGCGTCCAGTACGGCTCCTCGCCGCCGCCCGGCCACGGCCGCAGGCGTACCAGCAGGACCCGCCCGGCCGTGTCGGTGAAGACGGCCCGGGCCTTCGCCCGGATCCGCGGCCGGCTGGCGATGTAGCCGGCCCGGTCCATCGGGGGAGCCGGCGGCTCGGCAGCCGTCCCGGTGGTGTCCCCGGTGAGCGCCAGACCCGCCAACCGGGTGTACTCCGGCGGTGGTTCGACCGTCAGATGCTCCAGGGTGTGCCCGGCCGGTTGGCTGTCCTCCAGCTCCAGCGGACCGGCCGAGCGCGGCGCCCGCAGGCAGGCGGTGACCCGCCGGGAGAGGCGGGGCGGCAGCGCGTGGGCGGCCTGTTCGGCGGTCAGCCAGGTCCACCCGCCGACCTCGGCGGTGTCCGGAGCGAACGCGGCCGACTGCTCGGGGGTGAGCGGTTCGGCCCAGTAGAGGTGTGCGGCGATCGGCGGGCGGGAATCGTCGAGCGTCCAGTCGATGCAGGCCAGTGGGCCGAGCACGGGCGTGAACCCGAGCTCCTCGCGGACCTCCCGGACGGCCGTCGCGCGGGGCGACACGTCCTCCGGATCCCAGCCCCCGCCGGGGACGGCCACCGGGTGCTTCCGGTCGTACGGCAGCCGCACCACGAGCACCCGGCCGTCGGCGGTCGGGAAGAGCACCCCGGCGGCTGCCATCAACTCACGTCCGAAGTCACCGCTCTGTCGGTCCGTCACCGCTCCGACTCCCTCCCTCGATACGGGCAGGTCGATCCGCCCGCTGCCCACCACGACACCTCACCCGCTCCGAACGGTTCCCCGCCGGTCACCGCAACGAACGGGCGGTACCGGCGTACCGGCGGTAGCGGTCCGTCCGGCGGTGAGGCGCGATCACTTCGGCGGGCCGCCGTGCGGTCCGGCCGGCGCGAGCGCGTCGACCGGTCCGCGTGGGTCCGCGTCGACCGGCGCGAGCGCGCCGAGCGCGGCCGCCGCCGCCCGGGCCATCCGCTCGTCGTGGCGGCCGGTGGCGCCGCGCAGGCGTGCCCAGCCTTCGACGGCGGCCAGCGCGAGCAGGCCGGGGAGCAGGTCCGTGCTGCGTTCGGCGACCCAGCTGGTGCCGCGGGTGGCCATCCACCAGAGGTCGGCGACGGCGCCCGGGGGCGGGTCGACGGGACCGCCGGTGGGGGCCGGACCGAGCGGCCGGCCGGCGGCCGCGAGCAACTCGTGGAAGCCCCGGGCGATCAGCCGGTGCCCTTCGGCGCTGGGGTGGAGCCGGTCCACGCTCAGCAAGCCGCGCCGCGCCGTCCAGGGCAGGCCGGCGACGTGCAGGTGGAGGGCGTGGTGGCGCGCGGAGAGGGCGTGCACCACGGTGTTCACCGCGTCCATCCGGCGGGCCAGTGGCCGGGCCAGCGGCCGCGGCAGTCGCAGCAGCGTGCCCGGGTCGGGCAGGCAGGCGGTGAGCACCAGGGCGCCGCCGCAGGAGAGTTCGCGGAGCGTGGTGTCCAGCTCCCGGGCGGTGCGGCCGATGTCGAACTCCGACCGCAGGGTGTCGTTGCCCCCGACTACCACGGCGGCCAGCCGGGGGCGCAGCACCAGCGCGGCGGGCAGCTGCTCGGTCGTCAGGTCGGTGGTGAGAGCCCCGCTCCGCGCGAGGTTGGTGAACTCGACGCCGACCCCCGGCGGAGCCAGTGAGCCGGAGAGCAGCGCCGCCCAGCCCCGCCAGCCGCCGGTGACCGGGTCACCGACGCCCTCCGTGAGGGAGTCGCCGAGAGCCACGAACCGCACCGGCTCGACGGCGCTCCCGGCGCCGGCGTTCCGCTCTCCTCGCACGCCGCCCGGGGCCGCCGCCGTCAGGGGCGGGGGCTCCGGGGCCACCGCCTCCGGCCGCGCCGTGCCCGGGAGCGTCTCGCCGCCCTCGCCCCCCACCACAGCCGTGCTCATCGTGCTTCCTCCGTCCCGGTGGCCGGGGAGACCACCCGGTCCTGCACCCGCTCCTGGGCCCGCTCCTGGTCCTGCCCCCGGTCCGGCGTCCCGAGCGGCGCCGGCACCACGGCCGCCGCACGGTGCGCGGCGAGGAAGGCCGCCACGGCGGCGGGCCAGCCGTACTGTTCGGCCCGGGCGCGGGCGGCGGAGCGGCGCTCCTCCTCGGGGCGTGCGAGCAGCTCACGCGCCGCCCCCGCGAATCCCGCGCCGGTGTCGTCGGCCGCGACACCGGCCGGGCCCACCAGGGCGGGCAGCGCCGAGGACCGGCTGACCGCGACCGGGGTGCCGCACGCCAGCGCCTCCAGCGCGGCCAGCCCGAAGGTCTCGACCGGTCCGGGGGCGAGCACCACGTCGGCGCAGCCGAGCAGCCGGGCCAGTGCGCCCCGCCCGGCCACGTGCCCGAGGAAGTGCACCGGCAGCCGGAGCCGCCCGGCCCGGGTGGCCAGCCGCGACCGGAGCGGTCCGGTGCCGGCCACCACCAGGACGGCCGGCAGCCCGGCCGAGGACAGCTCGGCGAGGGCGTCGACGGCGCGCTCGGGGTGCTTCTCCGCCGAGAGGCGGGAGCAGAGCACCAGCAGCGCCTGCCCCGGGTCCGCGTAGCGCGCCCGCTCGTCCGCCCGCTCGGCGGCCGTGAGGGGGCGCATGGCGGTCAGGTCCACCCCCAGCGGTGCCTGAGCGAGGTTTCGTACGCCCAGGCGGCGGAACTCGGCGGAAGCCCAGTCGGTGGTGCAGACCACGGTGTCGTAGGACCGGGCGGTGCGGCGGTTGAGCCGGTCGGCGGCCGCGGTGGCGAGCGGGCCGGGCAGGCCCCAGGTGCGGAGCAACCCGGCGGTGCTCTCGTGCGACACCATGACCGAGCGCAGGCCGTGGCGCCGGGCCCAGCCGCCGGTCCAGCGCAGCGTCGTGCGGTCGGAGACCTCCAGTCGGTCCGGCGCCAGACGGGTCAGCTCGTGGGCGAGCGCCCGCCGGTCGGTGAGCAGCCGGTAGCCGCCGCTGCCGGGCAGCACCGGTCCGGGCAGGGTGACCACCAGCCCCTGCCCGGTCTCCTCCTCCGTTCGCCGCTCGCCGGGGACGACCAGCACCGGTGTGTGGCCGGCGGACCGGTAGCCCTCGCCGAGGTGGCGCAGGGCCGTGCGCAGTCCGCCCGAGACCGGGGTGACGAAGTTCGCCACCCGGACGATCCGGAGCGAGGCTCTGTGGTCGGTCATGCCGGGAGCTCCTCCGCCACCGGGGTGCCCTCGGCGGGGCGCGCCTGGTCGGCCGTCGGGGCCGCGCCCTCGCGGCCCGGTCCGGTCGCACCCGTGACCTCGGCCACCGCGGTGCCGCGGTGCTCGGCCAGCACCTCCGCGTAGTGCCGCAGCAGGAGGTCCCCGACCGCCTCCCAGGTGCGGGCCGTCACGTCCGCCCGCCCGGCCCGCCCGTAGGCGGCCCGCAGCTCGGCGTCGCCGGCCAGCGTGGTGACCGCTCTGGCCACCGCCGCGCCGTCCCTCGGCGGCACCAGCAGGCCGGTCCGGCGGTGGCCGACCAGGTCCAGCGGCCCCCCGGCGGCCGGGCCGATCACCGGGACCCCGCTGGCCATCGCCTCCTGGATGGTCTGGCAGAAGGTCTCCAGCGGGCCGGTGTGCACGAACACGTCCAGGGTGGCGAAACAGCGCGCCAGCTCCTCCCCGGTCCGCCGGCCGAGGAAGACCGCGCCGGGCATCGCGGCCTTCAGCCCCGGCGCGGACGGCCCGTCGCCGATCACCACCACCCGCACCCCGGGCAGCGCCGAGGCGCTCGCCAGCAGGTCGACCCGCTTCTCGGGCGCGAGCCGCCCGACGTACCCGACCAGCACCTCCCCGCCGGGCGCGAGGGCCCGGTGCAGCGTCTCGTCACGGTGGCGCGGGTGGAAGCGGACCGAGTCCACCCCGCGCGGCCAGAGCCGCACCCGCGGCACGCCGTGCGCGGTGAGGTCCTGTGCCGCCGGGGTGGAGGGCGCGAGGGTGCGGGCGGCGGCCCGGTGGACGGTCCGGATCCGGTGCCAGGCCGCGGCCTCGCCCAGCCCGCGGCCCGCGCGGTAGGCGTGCGCGTACCCGGCGAGGTCCGTCTGGTAGACGGCGACGGCGGGGACACCCAGCCGGGCGGCGGCCTGCATCCCGCGCGCGCCGAGCACGAACGGACTGGCCAGGTGGACGATGTCGGGCCGGTGCCCGGCGATCGCGGCCGTCAGCCGCCGGCCGGGCAGCGCGATCCGGACCTGCGGGTAGCCCGGCAGCGGGACGGACGGGACGCGGACCACGGGCAGCTCGGCCGCCCCCGTCCCGCCTCCGAAGACGTGCGGCGGGCACTCGGCCCCCCGCGCGGGTGCCGGGGTGATGACGAGCGGCTGGTGGCCCCGGCGGACCAGATGCTCGGCCGTCCGCAGCACGCTGTGGGCGACTCCGTTGACCTCGGGCGGAAAGGATTCGGTGACGATGACGACGCGCATGCCAACGTTCTGTCCGCATCCGGCGTGCAGGCGGCCAAAGGGATCTGTCGAACAAACGAACGCGGGTCGGCGATTGTGCCACCGACCCGCGTTTCCGCCCTCACCCGCCCGAAGCGCGGTGCGTCCGCCCTACCGGGCCGGACCGGCCGCCGTCTCCTTGAGCTCCGCGTAGGGCGCGAGCTTCCGGATCGACTCGATGCTCCTGATGCAGTCGTCCCGGCTCTCGTGCGGATCGCCCGTCACCACGACGGTGCCGTTGCTCGCCTTGAGCCGGAACCGGTGCATGCCGGTCTCGTCGGTGTACAGCTCGAACTTCCCTGCCATTGGGTCTTCACCTTTCGGTCCGGTAGCCCCCTCGCACCGCAACGTAGGCCCAAGTTCCCACCACCGCATGCCAGATGGGCCAGATGGGTCACCCCCTACCGCGATCGGGCCGAGAGCCTCCGGTCGTCGCTACTCGCGGGTCAGGATGCCGGTGGCCCGCGACGGGCCCCAGTCGAACAGGAGCGTGCCGTCGCTGCGCGGCTCCAGCACGAAGTCGCCGTTCACGCACGTCGTCCGGGTGTTGCGGGTGACCCTCTCGTGGCCGGTCAGCCGTTTCGGGAGGCGCTCGGTGAGCAGCCAGACCGTGGTGCAGCCGAGCGGGGAGTACTCGGCGTCCGCGAACTCCTCGCCGATCCGCGCGTCGCGGATCCGTACGAGGAGGACGTACTTCTCGCGGCCCTGGGTGATGCTCCCGCGCCAGGTCCCGGCCCAGGACGCCGCCGTGGCGGTGGCCGCCGGGCCCGGAGCCGTCGACGCGTACGTGCTCGCCGGTGCCGGTGCGGCGGCGGCCGGCCCGCCGGAGGAGGCCGGGTGGGGGGAGTCGTTCCCCGAAAGCTGCCACCAGGTCAGGACGGCGGCGAGGCCGGCGAGCAGCGTCCCGAGGCCGCCGAGGACGGTGGACCAGTGGCCCGGCCAGGCTCGAACGGCTTGCTGCCGTGACCGCCCGGGCGGAGCGCCGGGTCCGCCGCCCGGAGTGTTCCCCGGCCCGCCACCGCCACCCGGCCCGGTCCCCGGCCCCGGGCCGGTACCCCCGGCCGTTGCCATCCCGACCACCCCCGGCGGCAGCGTTCCCGTTGCCGGAGGCTTGAACCGCGTGTCGCTCCCCGGTCGACGGCCGCCCGCTCGGTCGTCGCCCGCCCCGAGCGACTCCACCTCGCGGTTCGCGGTCGGCAACTCCTCCGGAGGCCGGACCTCAGGCGCGCAGTTCCGGTGCCCTGTCGACGGCTCCGCCCGGGGGAGTGCTCGCCGGCTCGGCCGTCGGTGCGGCGAGCGCCGCCAACCGCCGTTCGCAGGAGCGGCGTTGCACGACGGAGAGTCCCGCGACGGCGGCGCCGAGGGTGAGCCAGCCCGCCGGGCCGGCGGCCATCACCGCGCCGGTCAGCAGCAGCGGGCCGGCCGACTTCTGGACGGACTGGGCCATGCCGGCCACGCCCAGGTAGGAGGCCCGGGCCCGTTCGGGTGCCAGCGAGACGGCCAGCTCCCAGGAGCTCACCGACCGCATCAGCTCGGCGGCGGTGACCAGCATCGCCGCGACCAGCAGGGCGGCCGCCGCCGACCAGGCCCCGCCGCCGGTGCCGAGTGCCACGACCGCGCAGCCCGCCGACATCGCCACGCCGTACAGGGTGACCGCCGCCGCCGCGCGGTGCGGGCCCTCGGCGCGCGCCGAGACCCGGAGTTGGAGCACCACCACCAGGACGGTGTTGATCGCGAGGAAGGCGGGCACGAGGGCGTGCGGCGCCGAGGTGTGGTTCACCAGCCAGAGCGGAAGTCCGACGTTGAGCACCGAGTCGTCCAGGCTCATCGGGATGTCCAGGAGGACGAAGCGCAGGTACCCGCGGTCCCGCCACGGGCTGGGCGCCGGCTCCTGTGCCGGGGCGCCCGGCGTATCGGCCCGCGCCGCGACCCGGCCGCCGCCGCGCGGTTCCCGGGTGCGCCACACCAGGGCGGCGGTCACCGCGAAGGACAGCGCGTTGCCGAGGACCAGTGCCCGGTAGGCGTCGGTGGTGCCCACCGCCAGGCCGACCGCCGCGATGCCCGCGCCCAGCGCGTACCCGGCGTTGGCCGCGCTGCGGGTGAGCGCCTGGTAGGTGGAGCGCCGCTCGCCCGTCGACCGGGTGGCGAAGAGCATCTCCAGCGTCTTGGCCGCCCGCTCGCCCAGGGAGGTCACCGCCATCACGGCGAGCAGCGCGGTGAAGCCGTCGCAGACCAGCAGCAGGCCCATCGTGACGATCCGCACCAGGTGGCACCCGATCAGCAGCCCCCGGACGGGGAACCGTTCGGCCAGTTGCCCGGCCAGCGGGGAGCCGGCGATGCCCGCCACGGCGGCCACGCCCAGCAGCAGGCCGACCTGCTGCGCGTCCAGCCGGGTGACGAAGGTGAAGTACAGCACCGAGGCCGCGGCCCACACCCCCGTGCCGGTCCGGTCCAGGAACTGGGCGAGCAGCATGATCCGCCCGTCCCGTCCGCCCGGTGGCCGCCGCAGCTGCGCCAGTAGTCCGCCCCCGTGCTGTGCCATGACCCCTGCCCCTCGCCGTTCCGGTGTTCGGGGAGCAGCCTGCCGGACATGAATCTCGACGTCAAGATACTTGATGTCAACAGACCTCATGAGGGGACTTGCGGGGAGCGCCACCCGCCGCCCGGCCGACCTGTCGGACCTCGAAGCTAGGCTGGGAAGCCCGCTGTCCGCACCGCTCCGGAAGGCCCCGGCCGATGTACGCCCTGCACGCGCTCTGGCGAGCCGACGGCCGCCTCGCCCTCTGGGCGGAGGATGCCGCGGTGTACCGGGAGGGGCGCGCGGCGGCCGACCGGAGTACGGCGGACGGCGCCCGGGCCGGCGCCCATCCGTTCGCCTGCGCGGCCGCCGACGTCGCGCGTCTGCTAGGCGCGATCGGGCCGGGCCTCGACTGGCTCGCCGGCCAGGGGGCGGAGCGCTGGACCGGCCTGCTGCTGCCCGCCCTCGGCGGCCGACCGGTGCCCTCGCCCGATCTGCCGGTCGGAGCCGCACCGCGCGGGGTCACGCTCAGCCCCTGGCGGGTGCCGACGCTGCTGTTCGACGCCGCCGAGGCGGCCCAGCTGCTGGGTGCCCTGCACGACCCGCACTGGCCGGGCGCGACCGTCGAGCTCCCGGGCGGTGAAACCGTCGAGGTCGCCTACGGCGCCTCGCTGCGCTGGCTGTCCGCCGTCCACGACCTCGCCTGGCGGCTGGTCGGGCGAGGGCGGCTGCTGCCCGCGCTGGAGCAGGAGCGGCCGGGGGAGTGGTACGCGCGCTGGCGGCCCGCGCCGGACGCCGCGGCCCGCCGGGAGCTCGCGGCCCTGGCCGCCGGCTGCCCCCCGGTCTGCCGTGCCGAGCACGCGCCCGGACCGCCCACGCCCGCACCGCCCGCGCCCGGAGCGCCCACGTCCGGACAGCACACGCCCGGACCACCGACAACGGAGCCGGCGCCGGCCGGGCGCGGCGCCGTCGACCTGTCGACAGAACTGCTGGACACCCTGGTCGACCGCGAGGCCCGGGCCGCGCTCGCGGACCTCGAACCGCCCGCCGAGCCGTGGCTCGCCGCGCTCCACTCCGCCGACGGCCGGCTTCCCGAGCGCCCGCCCGCCGACCTGCCCGAGCGGCTCGCCGGCTGGTACGCCGCCCGGTCCCCGGACAGCCCGGTCCGGCTGAACCTGCGCCTCGGCGAACCGCTCGGCCCGGACCCGGACGACCCCGACGGCGGCGCCGTCGCCGACTCCTGGCGGCTCGACCTGCTGGTCCAGGCCGCCGACCGGCCGTCCCTGGTGGTCCCCGCCGCCGCGCTGTGGGCCGAGGACGAGGCGTACGCGGCCCTGGCCCGCACCGTCCCGGATCCGGCCGAGGCCTACCTGGCCGAGCTCGACCGGGCCGCCCGGATCCACCCGCCGCTGCGCACCGCCCTGCTGGACCCCCGCCCCACCGGTGTCGACCTGGACCGCGACGGCGCGCTGGACTTCCTGCGCACGGCGGCGCCGGCCCTCACCCGGGCCGGCTTCGGGGTGCTGCTCCCGGCCTGGTGGCAGCGGCGCCCCCGGATCGGGCTGGTCCTCACCGCGGCTCCGGCAGCCACCCCCGGCGCGGTCAAGCGCACCGCGCAGATCGACCGGGATGCCGTACTGGCCTTCCAGTGGCAGCTCTCGCTCGGTGAAGTTGCTCTCACCGAGCAGGAGTTGGCCGAGCTTGCGGCCGCCCAGCAGGGCCTGGTCCGGCTGCGCGGCCGCTGGATCGAGGTCGACCAGGCTCAACTCGCCGCCGCGGTGAGGTTCCTGGCCGACCACGGCAGCGGCACGATGGAGTCGGTCGAGCTGCTCCGACTGGCCGTGGACGACCGGGCCAGTGTGGACGGCTTCCCCGTCACGGCCGTCCACGCGACCGGGCCGATCGGCGACCTGCTGGCCGGTCGGCCCGGCGACGCCGACCGGGCACCGGAGCTGCCCGAGGCCTTCACCGGCACTCTCCGCCCCTACCAGCGAAGGGGGTTGGCCTGGCTGGACGCCCTCGGGCGGCTCGGCCTGGGCGCGGTGCTCGCCGACGACATGGGGTTGGGCAAGACCGTCCAGACCCTCGCCCTGCTCGCGCTGGAGCAGGAGCGCGGCGCGGCCGGGCCCACCCTGCTGGTCTGCCCGATGTCGCTGGTCGGCAACTGGCAGCGGGAGGCCGCCCGGTTCGCCCCCGGCCTGCGCCTGCACGTCCACCACGGCGCCGACCGCTCGGCGCCGGATCCGTCCGCCGACCTGGTGATCACCACGTACGGGCTGGTCCAGCGCGACGTCGGCGACCTGCGGCGGATCCGCTGGCGGCGGATCGTCGCCGACGAGGCCCAGCAGGTGAAGAACCCGGCGGCCCGGCAGTCCAGGGCGCTGCGATCACTGCGCTCCGGCCCCCGGATCGCCCTCACCGGCACGCCCGTCGAGAACCGGCTGGCCGATCTGCACGCCGTCCTGGACTTCGCCAACCCCGGCCTGTTCGGCAGTGCGGAGTCGTTCAGGGAGCGTTTCTCGATCCCGGTCGAGCAGTCCGGAAACGCCGAGGTCGCGGCCCGGCTGCGGCGGTTGAGCGGTCCGTTCCTGCTCCGCCGGAGCAAGAGCGACCCGCTGATCGCCCAGGACCTCCCGGCCAAGCAGGAGTTCACCGTCCACTGCGGGCTCACCGCCGAACAGGCCGGTCTCTACCGGGCGGTGGTCGCCGATCTGCTGCGGCGCCTCCAGGGCATCCGGGGCGTGGAGCGCAAGGGGGCGGTGCTGGCGGCGATCGGCCGGCTCAAGCAGGTGTGCAACCACCCGGCCCAACTCCTCCACGACGGAACGGAGGTGGCCGGGCGCTCGGGCAAGGTCGAGCGGCTGGTCGAGGTGCTGGAGGAGGCGCTGGCCGAGGGGGACCGCGCGCTGGTCTTCACCCAGTACGCCGAGTTCGGCGCGATGCTCCAGCCGTACCTGAGCCGCCGCCTGGGCGGCGAGGTGCCGTACCTGCACGGCGGGGTGCCCCGGGGGCGGCGGGACGACCTGGTCGAGCGGTTCCGGGCCCCGGACGGCCCGCGGGTCTTCCTGCTCTCGCTCAAGGCCGGCGGCACCGGTCTGAACCTCTCCGCCGCCAACCAGGTGATCCACCTGGACCGTTGGTGGAACCCGGCGGTCGAGGACCAGGCCACCGACCGGGCGCACCGGATCGGCCAGCGCCGCGACGTGCAGGTCCGGCGGCTGGTCTGCGTCGGTACCGTCGAGGAGCGGATCGCCGACCTGATCTCCGCGAAGCGCGCGCTGGCCGACGCCGTGGTCGGCGGCGGCGAGCAGTGGCTGGCCGAGCTGTCCACCGAGCGGCTGCGCGAGCTGCTGACCCTGTCCGCCGACGCGATCGGGGAGTGACCCGCCGCCATGCCAGTACCGGATGACCGCCCGTTGACGGATTCGCTCGACACCTTCTGGCAGGGCAGGGTCCCGCCCCCGATCGAGCCCGCCGACGCAGGCCCCGAAGCGGCCCCGGCCGTCGACGGGTTGGTCGCCTCCGGGATCACCGTGCGCGGCCGCCCGCTGGAGGCGCTGCTCGCCCCCGCGTACCGGCGGTTCACCGACACCGGCTGACCGGTCGGGCCGCGTTCCGGAACGACCGGCAAGGAGGTCCCGTTCCGGCCCGCCGGACGAGCGGCCCCTCCCGGTCCCCCCGCCCGGAGCGACGCCTCCCGGTCCCAACCGCGCGGAGCGGCCCCCCGGGCCCAACCGCCCCGCCGGTGCCCGCGGTTCACGCCGCGGGCACCGGCCGGGCAGGCGGCAGGCCGGGCTACCGAGCCGTCAGCGGGTAGTGGTCGGAGAGGTCGTTGTAGGTGTAGCTCGTACCCCAACTGCTCACCGCCCACGGCGAGCTGTGGAAGCGGACCACCGTGTTGGTGTAGCGCGCCGGCCGGGCGTGGTCGGCCCGGTAGAGGACGTAGTCCAGGTCCTCCTTGGGCTCACCGGGGTAGCGGTAGGCGGCGATCGAGTTGTCGACCGTGTCGAAGGAGTTGGCCCAGCCGTCGCGGGTGTCGGCGGGCGCCACGTTCGCGTTGGTCAGCAGCGACGGGTACTCGCTGCCGTGCGAGTCGATGTTGAGGTCGCCCGCGATCAGCACCGGCTCGGCGGCCGGGATGTTCTTGCCGTCGATGAACGCCTTCATGGCCTTGAGCTGCGCCGCCCGGACCGCCGCGGGCTGCCCGGCCGAGCAGCCGGTGTCGGTGGACTGCAGGTGCGTGCCGATGACGTGCGTGCGCCGGCCGTTGACGTCCAGCACCGCGTAGACGAAGCCCTTGTTCGACCACCAGTCGCTGCCGCAGGCGTCCTTGAAGACGTACTGCTCCTTGCGCAGGATCGGCCACTTGCTGAGCAGCGTCACCCCGCCGTCCTCCGGGGTGGTGGAGGTGTAGCTGCCGCTGGTGGCGTCCCAGCCGGAGGTCGAGCGGCCGACCACGGGGGTGTGGTACGGGTACGCGGCGGAGGCCTGTGCGGTGAGCAGGTCGGAGGCGCTGTTGTCGAAGGCCTCCTGGAGCACGACCACGTCGTGGCCCTGGAAGACGTCGGCGGCCGCGATCGCCTTGGCCCGGTAGTCCTGGCCCCAGTTGGGGTACAGGTTCCTGCTCATCAGGAAGACGTTGTACGTCAGCACGTCGAGCGGCGCGACCGACGGGGTGGCGGCGCTCGCGGTCGGCGCGGTCACCGCCTGGGCGGCGGCGCAGGGGGCGAGCAGGGCGGCGGCGACGGCACCGGCGGCGGCGAGTCGCGAGGCGCGCCGGAGGGTGGTGGGAGTTGGCATGCGCGCAGTCAACGCGCTCCCGGCCACGTCCGGCAAGACGTTCGACAAGCAGTTTGTGAACTCATCGGTAACTCAAAGATGTCTGCTCAACTGGCTTTCCGGATCGTGGACTTGCCTGGACAACTTGTTCGGCCACCACATGTGCCGGTCCAGGTCCATGGTCAGCGCGGTGACCAGCACCGAGCGCACCACTAGGGTGTCCAGCAGCACTCCGAGTGCCACCGCGAAGCCGATCTCGGCGAACCCCACCACCGGCAGCGTCCCGAGCACCGCGAAGGTGCTGGCCAGGATCAGCCCGGCGGAGGTGATCACCCCACCGGTCGCGGCCAGCCCGGCCACCGCCCCCTGTCGGGTGCCGAGTTGGGCGGACTCCTCCCGCACCCGGGTCATCAGGAAGATGTTGTAGTCGATGCCGAGCGCGACCAGGAAGACGAAGACGAACAGCGGGAACGCGTTGTCCTGGCCCTCGAAGTGGAAGACGTGCTCGAAGAAGAACGCGCTGATCCCGAGCGCCGCCGCGTAGGACAGCACCACGGTCGCGATCAGCACCAGCGGTGCGGTGACGGCCCGCAGCAGCACCGCCAGGATCACCAGCACCACGCCGAGCACCAGCGGGATGATCGTCCGGTTGTCGTTGGCGGCGGCCCGTCCGGCGTCCAGGATCACCGCCGTGCTGCCGCCCACCTTGGCGTCGGCGTTCGGCACCGCGTGGACGGCGGCCCGCACCCGGTCCACGGTGTCCTTGGCGGCCTGGCTGTCCGGCGGGTCGGCGAGCGTGGCCTGGAACAGTGCCTGCCCCTCGTGGGTGGTCGGGGTCGACGTCCCGGCGATCCCGGGGGTCTCCTGCGCCACCGCGCGGACGGTACCGGCCTCGCCCGCCGCGCTGATCACGGTCAGCGGAGCGCCGGTGCCGCCGGGGAAGTGCTGCTCCAGCACCTGCTGGCCGACCACCGAGTCCGGCGTCCCGGTGAACGAGCCGGCCGTGCTCAGACCGGTGGCGTTCAGCGAGACCAGCCCGATGCAGCAGGCCCCGAGGGCCAGCGCGGTGCCGATCCACACCTTGCGCGGACGGCGGTTGATCCAGCCGCCGACATGGGCCCACCGGCCGGTCCTGGTCGGCTCCGGCGTCCCGTACGCGGGCTTGACCGGCCAGAACACCCAGCGGCCGACGACCACCAGCAGCGCCGGCAGCAGCGTCAGCATCGCGGCCAGGGCGACCAGCACGCCGATCGCGCAGACCGGGCCGAGGCCCCTGGTGGAGTTCATCTCGGCGACCAGCAGACAGAGCATCGAGGCGACCACGGTGGCCGAGGAGGCCAGGATCGCCGGCCCGGCCCGGTGCAGCGCGAACGCCATCGCCTCGTGCCGGTCCTCGTGCCGGCGCAGCTCCTCCCGGTAGCGGGCGGTGAGCAGCAGCGCGTAGTCCGTGCCGGCGCCCAGTACCAGCACGACGAGGATGCCGGCGCTCTGCGCGTTGACGGTCAGTCCGGAGTGCTCGGCGAGGAGGTAGATCACGGCCTGGGAGACGACGAGCGCGCCCGCCGCGGAGATCAGCGGCAGCGCCCAGAGCACCGGGCTGCGGTAGGTGAGCAGCAGCAGGATGATCACCACGCTGATGGTGGCGGCCAGCAGGGTGCCGTCGATGCCCGCGAACGCCTCGGCCTGGTCGGCGCCGACCCCGGCCGGGCCGGTGACGTGGGTGGCCATGCCCATGCTGTTGTCGGCGGCGGTCGCGCGCATGCTGTCCACCGCCGGACGCAGGTCCTGCCAGCCGCCGGTGCCGATGTCGACCGGCACGATCGTCTGCATCGCCTGGCCGTCGGCGGAGACCACCGGTCCGACCACCGGCCCCAGGACGTGCGGGGCGCTCGCGAAGGCCGTCGCGTCGCGGGCGGCCTCGACCCGGTCGGCGGGGGTGATCCCGCCGTCCCGCTGGTAGACCACCACGGCCTGCGCGGTGTCGACCGGTTGGAAGGCCCGCTGTTCGTTCAGGACCTGGGTGGACTCCGCGTTGCCCGGCAGCCAGCTGGACGCCTGGTTGTCCTCGGCGTCGGTGAGTTTGCCGGCCAGCGGCCCGGCCACCACCAGCAGCACCAGCCACAGCGCCAGGACCACCCACTTGCTGCGGCGGCCGCACGGCAGGGTGGCCAGCTTCCGGGTCGGGCTCATCGGAAACTCCCAGGGGCCTCGGGCGTCAGTCGTCCCAGCCTCCCACCGCTCCCGCGACCCGGCAGCCCGGGCTGAACCGGTCGGGGGGCGGTCCGTACCGAACCGGGCGGGGGCGGCCCGCCGGGCGTGGTCCGCGAGCCGCCCGCGGCGCCGGAGCCCGGCGGCTACGCCGGTACGGCGGCCCGCGCGCGCAGCTCCTTCAGGACCGCGATGTCCCTCGCGTGCCCGGTGCCGTCACCGCCGTGCTTGCGGTCCGGGGTCTCCACCAGAAGTGGGACACCGGCTGTCGCGGGGTGCTCGAAGAGCTCGCGGAACGGCTCCGCCCCGATCAGCCCGGCCCCGATGTTGGCGTGCCGGTCCTTGCGCGCGCCGACGGCGTCCTCCGAGTCGTTGGCGTGGATCAGGCGCAGGCGGCCCGGCCCGGCGGCCGCGACCAGGGCGTCCAGCGCCGCGCCGGTGCCGCCCGGCGCCGCCAGGTCGTGACCGGCCGCGAAGGCGTGGCAGGTGTCCAGGCAGACCCCGACCCTCGGGTGGCCGTCCAGCGCGTCCAGGTACGCCGCCAGGTCCTCCATCCGGGAGCAGAGCGAGCTGCCCTGACCGGCCGTCGGTTCCAGCAGCAGCCAGGGCGCGTCCTCGCCGAGCGCGTCCAGCTCGTCCAGCAGCGGCCGGACGTCCGCGCGGACCTGGGCCATCGCCTCGGCCCGCCGGGAGCCGCCGCCCGGGGCCGTCCCGACCGCCGAACCGGTGTGCAGCACCACGCCCGCGGCGCCGATCGCGTGGCCGCGCAGCAGGGAGTGCCGTAGCGAGTCGGCCGAGCGTTCGCGGGTTGCCGCGTTGTCCGAGCCGAAGTTGATCAGGTACGGCGCGTGCACGTACGCCGGGATGCCCTGCTCGGCACAGGCGGTGCGGAACTCCGCGTCCTGGGCGGGGTTGCCCGGGGGAGTGGCCCAGCCGCGCGGGTTCGCCACGAACACCTGCACCGTCTCGGCCCCGACCCGGCGCGCGTACGCGAGGCCCGTCCCGGCCAGTCCGCGGGCGGCCACCGGCACGTGGGCGCCGATCGGATTGCGGGCGGAGGCGGCGGGTACGGCCGCGGCGGGCGGCGCGGCGACGGCGGTGTTCATGACCCCGAGCATGCCACGCGGGCCGGCGGCCCCGGCGCCCGGACGGGTGCGGTCCGGACGGGCTCGCCCCGGCGACCGGCCACGGCAGGGCGCACCGCCGCCCCGCCCCACCGCCGCCCCGCCCCACCGCCGCCCCGCCCCACCGCCGCCCCGCCCCACCGCCGCCCCGCCCCACCGCCGCCCCACCCCGAGTCTCCCCGCCCACGGCCCCGATCCGTCGTCCCCCCGCCCCGCCCCGACCCACCCCCGCCGCCCCGCGCCACGCCGACGGGCCCGCCCACCCGGCCGACGCCCCGTCAGTCCCGCAGCCCAGCCCTGGTGGCGGGCCCCCTCGCGCGCCCATAGCGTCGATTCGGCCGACACCCACCGGTCGTCATCCCCCGCACACTCCGTGTCACCGCGCCGGCGTCCCCGCGAGCGCGCGAGAAAGCAGGTCACCACTCATGCCCACGCGACGGGTCCACCACCTCGCCGCGGCCACCGCCGCCGCCACGACCGCACTCACCACCGCCCTGACCGCGCTCGGCGCCGCACCTCCGGCGCACGCCGCCGGGACGGTGCACCTCGTCCAGCCGGGCGAATCGATTCAGCAGGCCGTCGACGAGGCCGGCCCCGGCGACACCGTCCAGCTGCTCCCCGGCACCTACCGGGGCAGCGTCCGGATCACCACCCCGGGCCTCACCCTGCGCGGCGCCGGCCCGGACAGCGTGGTCGCCCCCGGTGACGCCGCCGACGGCAACGCCTGCGCCACCGCCGGCCACGGCCTCTGCGTGGTCGGGGCCGACGCCGGCCCGCTCACCGACGTGACGATCGAGGCCCTCGCCGTCACCGGCTTCCGCAAGAACGGCATCAACGCCTCCGGCACCGACCGCATGACCGTCCGCGCCGCCTACGTCCACGACAACGGCCAGCAGGGCATCAGCCAGGAGAAGTCCACCCGTGCCGTGATCACCGGCAACGAGTCGACCCGCAACGGCCAGTCCGGCGTCTTCCTCGCCAACGCGGTGGACAGCGAGGGCGGGGCCCTCACCACCGACGGCACCGTGGTCAGCGGCAACCTGCTCACCGACAACCGGATCGGCGTCACCGTCCGCCGGCTGCGCGACCTCAGCGTCGAGGCGAACGAGATCCACGGCAACTGCGGCGGCGTCTTCATCGTCGGCGACGAAGGGGTCCCCCGGGCCGGGGCGCTGAGCGTCAGCCACAACAGGGTCGTGGCCAACAACAGCTACTGCCCGCCCAACCCCCGCCTCGACGCCATCCAGGGCACCGGCATCCTGCTCACCGGCGCCGAGGACACCACGGTGGCCGACAACGAGGTCACCGACAACGTGGGCGCCTCGCCGATGTCCGGCGGCATCGTGCTCTTCCGCAGCGTGGTCGGCGTGGCCAACGCCCGGAACACCGTCACCGGCAACCACGTGGTCGGCAACGGTCCGGCCGACCTCGCCGACCGCGACACCGGTACCTCCAACTCCTTCGCGCGCAACCAGTGCGCGGTCTCCGAGCCGGCCGGCCACTGCTGAGCCGCAGGCCCCCACCCGCGGCCGCGGGGCACCCCGGCCACCCGGCGAAGCCCAGGCTCCCCCGTACCCCAGCCCACCTCCCACCTGCAGAAAGACGGCACATGACCACCGCACCCGCCACCACCCCGCAGGCCGCGATGCGCCTGCGGGAGCTCGTCTTCGGCGCCGCCTGCGCCGCCGCCGTCCGCGCGGCCGCCAGGCTCGGGGTCGCCGACGCGCTCGGCGACACCCCGACCACCGTCACCGACCTCGCGGCCGCGCTCGACACCGAGCCCAAGCCGCTGCGCCGGCTGATGCGTGCCCTCACCTGCTACGGCATCTTCCACGAGACGGGTGACGACCGCTTCGAGCACACCGAGATGTCCCGCCTGCTGCGCGAGGACGCCCCGAACAGCCTGCGCTACATCTCCCTCTGGTGCACCGAGCCGTGGACGTGGGAGGCCTGGCCGAAGCTGGACGAGGCCGTCCGCTCCGGCCGCAACGTCTTCCCGGAGCTGTTCGGCAAGGAGTTCTTCGACTACCTGCACAGCGAGGGCGGGGACTCGGCCAAGGTCTTCGACAAGGCGATGACCACCTCCAGCCGGCAGTCCGCGGTCGACTTCGCCGAGTACCTCGACCTCACCGGGATCGACTCGGTGGTCGACATCGGCGGTGGCCAGGGCCATGTGCTGGCCAGCCTGCTGGAGAAGCACCCGGCCCTGCACGGCACCCTGCTGGACCTGCCCAAGGTGGTCGCCGGCGCCGACCCCCGGCTACGCGACGGCGGCGCCTTCGCGGCCCGGGCCCGGCTGGTCCCCGGTGACTGCCGGGTCGACATCCCGGTCCACGCCGACCTCTACATCATCAAGAACATCCTGGAGTGGGACGACGAGAGCACCCGTCGCACCCTCGCCAACGTGGTCCTGGCGGCCCGTCCGGGCGCGCGCGTCGTCGTGGTCGAGAACCTGGTCGACGACAGCCCGTCGATGCGCTTCACCACCGCGATGGACCTGATGCTGCTGCTCAACGTCGGCGGCGCGAAGCACTCCAAGGAGAGCCTGGTGCGGCTGATGGAGGAGGCCGGGCTGGACGTGGCCGACGTCCGCCCGGTCAACCCGTACCTGCACGCCTTCGAGGCCACCGTGCGCGGCTGACCGCCGCACCGCACCGAGCGACCGCCGGCCCCGCAGTGGGGACCGGCGGTCGCTCGGTGTCCGGGCTCACGCCTTGCGCGAGGACTCCAGGTGCGCGAAGACCACCACGTTGTCCAGGTAGTCCTTGCGCTTCTTGTCGTACACGCCGCCGCAGGTGATCAGCCGCAGCTGGGAGTCGGTGGTCTTCCCGTACACCTTCTGGTCGGGGAAGGCGTTCTTCGCGAAGGTCTCCACCGAGTCCACCACGAAGACGGCGACCGTGCCGTCGGCCCGCTGCACCTCGACCTTGTTGCCGGGGACGACCAGGCTGAGCAGCAGGAAGACCGCGGCGCCCTTGGCGGTGTCGACGTGTCCGGCCACCACGGCGGCGCCGCGTTCACCGGGCGAAACGCCGTCGCGGTACCAGCCGACCAGGTTCTTGTCCTCCGGCGGCGGTGCGTTGAGCTCACCGGTCGGGTTCAGCGTCAGCTCGGTGAAGGGCGCGTCGACGGCGATCTGCGGAATCCGCAGCCGGGTCGGCTTGGAGCGCTTCAGCACGGGGGCCGCCGGCTTGGCGGCGGCCGCGGGCGAGGCCGCGCCACCCGGGGACGCGCTCGCGGTGGCGGCCGGGGGAGCGGCCTGGCCGGGTCCGGGATCGGACGCGGGCGCCAGGTCCACCGAGTTGTAGATCATCAGCAGACCGGCGGCCGCGGCGCCCATACCCACGCGCAGCAACCGGGACGTTCCAGTGGCCGGACCGGCCATCGTTCCACTCCTAGGTCATGCCGGTCGTCACCACCGGGCGGTGTTCGCTGTCCACGGGCGGCGCCTGCGGCCGCCGGGCACGGCGCCGCCCGCCCCGAAGAGGAGGGGCCGGGGCGCCGCCGCACGTGCCCCCGCCGTGGCCACCACTAGGGACGGTGGCCACGGCGGGCAGGCTACGGAGAGAGCCCGGTCAGATCGCGGCGCCGCTGGTCCGGCGACCGCGCCGCAGCGCGATGGCGCCGGCGCCCAGGCCGCCGAGCAGCAGGACGGCGCCGGAGGCGAGGCCGCCACCGGACAGGGCGAGGCCGCCGCCACCGGTGTGCACGCCACCGTGCGGAGTCTTCTCCTCGGCCTTGTGCTCCTCGCCGGAGGGCGCGGAGGGCGCGGCCGGCGCGGAGGGCACGGACGGGGCGGCCTTGTCCTGCTTGTCGTCCCAGGTCTTCTGACCGTCGGGGGCGGCAGCCTTGTCCTGCTTCTCCTGCCAGGTGAGGTTCTTGTCGGCGGTGCCGTCCGCGTACGCGGCGGGGGCGGCAACGGTCAGGGCGGCGGCGACGGCCGCTCCGGCGAGCAGCGTGCGTGCAGAACGCATGGGGTGGGTCCTTCCGGCGCGGGCCGCGACTGCCGACACGTCGTCGGGCAAGGGGACTCGCGGAGTGCGCCTGAACCACCGTCATCCACCGCGGCGGCCGTTGCCACCGGAGGGCGGCGGTGGCCGGTGTGGCGGTGCGCCCTTCGAGTGGACTCCTGGGCGGGTTCACCCGAGTGCCCCGGCGATCCGGGTGATTCGGTATCCGGGCCCGGGACGCGCTGCGGCCGCCGCCGGCCGGGGCGGGCCGGCGGCCACCGCCCCCGCCCCGGTCACGTCGAACGGCGGGCCCGGGGCCACCGCCGGAGCGCTGGGCCCGACCGCGGGCCCGATTCAGTGCAGCTGCTGCACGCCCCCGCTGTCGCGGACGAAGACGGACCGGGTGTCGGTGGCCCGGTAGCGCTCCTTCAGGGTGAACGCGGCGGGCGTACCGGGCGCGGGCGCGTCCGGGGCCTCGTAGTAGAGGACGTACGTCTTCGCGCTGTCCGTCTGGCTCTCCAGCTGGAGCCAGCCGGTGAATCCGGCGGCCGGGAAGGTGCCGGTCGCGGTGACGGTCGTGGCGGAGGACGTCTGGCTGAACGCGAAGGCCGCGGTGCCGAGCTGGAGGCGCTTGTGCCCGCTCTCGTGCCAGCGGCGGAAGAGCGCGATCCACTCCTGCGGCCACGGGCCGCCCTCGGAGTCCGGAGGCATCCCGGCGCCGTCGATCCGGGAGAGGATGTCGTCCGCGTTCGCGACCACGGAGTCGAAGTCCCAGAGGTCGACCGCGAAGGTCATGTGCTCCTGGTCGGTCGCCCGGAACATGGGCCGGATGTGGAGTTCGAAGACCGGAGTACGCATCTCAGCCGTACACCTCCATCAGGACGTCCTTCAGGGCGACCTCCTGGAGCAGGCCGGGAGCCTCCTGGGGCCGGCCGTAGGGGTCGGGGGAGGGGAGGTACTGGAGCGTCAGCACGAGGTCCTCGGGGGCCGGGGCCGCTGCGAGGACGGCCGTGACGTCGAAGCGCGCGTTGCACTCGGTCGGGTGGTGGGGCTGCGGCCGGCCGTCTGCGGGGCGGTCGTCGGGGGCCGTCCGGTGCGACTTCCACATCGTGACGTAGCCGACGCCGTAGTGGTCGGCGAAGTCCGGGTCGTCGGCCCGGAACGCGACGTCGGCGGGGTGGACGTAGGCGCGCAGCACGTAGCTGCCGGCGACCGGGACCTTCAGGTCGTCGAGCCGGACCATCACCTTCCGCGCCTCGGCCGGCGGGGCGGCGAGGCTGAACTCGGCCCGGGAGTCGGCCCGCAGCGAGGCCGTGAGGCTCGGTGCGGACACCAGGCTCAACGGCTGCGCCGCCAGCAGCCGGCGGACGACCGGCTGCGGGGTCGGCACGTCGAAGTCGGCCTTGAGCCGGTCGGTGAGTTCGTACCGGTAGCCCAGCGCCACGGTGTCGGCGAAGTCCGCCACCTTGTGCTTCTCCTGGGAGAGGAAGCCGCGCAGGTCGTGGTCGGGCGAGGTGGGGGCGGGGGATCCGTTGCGGCGCTGCCACTCGGCCCAGAGCAGGTCGATGAAGGCGTGGAAGCTGTAGTAGATCGGGTCCATCGACGCGGTGGACGGGTCCGCCATCAGGCCGCCGATGTAGTTGCCGTGCATGAAGTTGTGCGGGCCGAACTCCAGTCGCCCGAAGTCGCCTCCCGGGTGGGCCGCCGGGAAGCCGCCGAACTCGCCCTGGTCGGTCTCGGTGGTCACGATGTCCAGGGTGTCGGGCGGAAGTGCCGTGGCCACGGTGTTGCGGTCCTCGACGAGCCCGGGCAGCGAGAACGCGGCCGGGAACTTCCCCGTCGTCTCCGGGTGCAGCCAGTCCCAGTAGGGCAGCGTGACGTTCGCCGTGCGCGGGGGATCGGACTCCTGCAGGAGCTTCTCGAAGTGGTACAGGTGCGAGCGGTGCCACGGCAGGAACAGGTCGTTGCCGTGCTCGCACGGGCCCACGAACATGTCGTTGTGCAGGGCGGCCTGGAAGTCGTACCCGGTCTCGTCGTCCGGGTTCGCGGCGGACCGTGCGCGCAGGATCCCGAGGGCGTGGACGTAGTCGTCCAGCTCGGCCGGGCTGAGGGAGTTGATGTCGCGTCGGCTCGTGGTCATGGGGTCACCTCCGTTGTGCGGCACACCGTATGCGCACGGGGTGATCGCCCTGGTGAGCCGTGCGGTGCGGCGCGCTCCGCGCCAGCCGACCGGCGTACCGCCCGGCGCCGGATCGTCCGCCCCGGCGCTCGGCGATGCGCCGGTCCGCGCCCCTGGCCGCGACACCGCCATCGTGATGACATGTACCCGACAAGCTCGCCGGATGGCACGCACGTGGGGGTGCGGCCCGTGACCGGTGGGCCGACGGAAGGAAATGCCCGTGACTGTACGCATGTTGGCCGCCGGCGGTGCGGCGGTGGCAGCGCTGCTCGGCTCCTCGTTCACCGGCGTCGGCGGCGAGGCCGCCGCGACCGGCTGGAGCACGCCGCCGCCGGACAAGATCGTCATCGACGTGGCCACCGTCAACGGGTCCGGCTGCCCGGCGGGTACCGCCGCCATCGCCGTCTCCCCGGACAACACGGCCTTCACCGTCACCTACAGCGACTACATCGCGCAGGTGGGCGTCGGGTCGAAGCCCACCGACTTCCGGAAGAACTGTCAGCTCAACCTGAACGTCCACGTCCCGCAGGGCTTCACCTACGCGATCGCCGCCGCCGACTACCGGGGCTACGCGCACCTGGAGCCGGGGGCGTCCGCCGTGCAGAAGGCGAACTACTACTTCCAGGGCTCGCCCCAGACCACCTCGCTCAGCCACAAGTTCACCGGCGCCGTCGACGACAGCTGGCAGGCGACCGACAGCGTCGCCGTGACGGCGCTGGTCTGGGCGCCCTGCGGGGAGCTGCGCAACTTCAACATCAACACCGAACTCCGGGTCAACGCCGGCACCTCGGACCCGACCAGGACCACCAGCTTCATGACCATGGACTCCACCGACGGCAGCATCAACACCGTCTACCACCTCGCCTGGAGGCAGTGCCCCTGACGCCGCACGGCCCGGCGGGCCGCTCCCCGACCTGCGCCGGGGGCGGCCCGCCGGGCCGGTGGTACGCGGTGTCAGCTCGCGTCGCCGCGCTCCCACCGGTAGAACTCGTGCGCCATGGCGTCCTTGGGCCCCCGCCAGGTGGCCGGGTCGTAGGCCTGCACGTAGGCGGTGAGCCGGTCGCTGACGTCCCGGAACTCCGGGTGCTCGACGACCCGGGCGACGGCCGGGCCCGGCGGGCGGTCCGCCTCGATCAGGTGCAGGTAGACGTCGCCGAACTGGAAGAGGCTGCGCCCCGTGACGCCGATCAGGTGCGGGAGTTCGCCCCGGTCGGACTCGGCGAACACCTCGGCGATGCCGCCGGCGGCGTCCGGCTTCATCCGGGCGACGATCAGTGCGCGGTGCATCCGGTTCAGACCTCCCCCGCCTGCTTCTCGACCTTCTCGCGGATCAGCTGCATCTGGACCCGCGAGTTGCGGTTGATGTGGTTCACCATGCCGTCGTCGTCGACCGGCGCGGTGGGCTTCATCGCGAAGTCCTGCACCCAGCGCATCCTGGTGCCGGCCGGGACCTCCGCGTACTCCCAGCGGATGTCCATGAACTCGAACGGCCCGGGCTCGACCCGGCGGGCGCGCACCGCGAGCGAGGCCCGGTCGGTGGTGCGCTCGGAGACCCAGCTCCACACCTGGCCGTTCTCGTCCGGGTGCATGGTCAGCCGGAACCGCACGCTGTCGCCGTCGCGCTGCAGCACCTCGACCGAGGCGTACTCGCTGAACAGCTGCGGCCAGTTCTCCAGGTCGTTGGTGACTTCCCAGACCAGGTCGAGCGGGGCGGCGATGACGATCTCGTTGTCCGTGTGTCCGGGCATCTCAGGCACCGGCCTTCGTGGCGAACGAGGAGTTCACCAGGTCGAGGAACTCGGCCGGCGTCTTCGCCGACTCCGCTCCGTTGGTGACCTTCACGCCGTGTCGGTTCTCCAGCTCGCCGACCACGCCGAGCAGACCGAGGGAGTCCACGCCGAAGTCGTCGAAGCTGGCGCCCGGGCGCTCCAGGTCGAGCGGGTCGATCACCACGCCGGCCCGCGCCTGGATCAGCGCGGCCAGTTCGGGATGGCTGAGGGTGTTGCTCACGGGATGTTCCCTTCAGTTCGTTGCCAGAGCAGTGGTTCGGTCAGGCCCGGTCCCCGCGCCGGAGCACCAGCGCGGAGTTGGAGCCCATCAGCCCGCGGCTGAGCACCAGCGCGGTGCGCAGCTCGGCCGGGCGGGCGCGGCCGGTCACCAGGGCGAGGTCGTGGCAGACCTCGGTGACGTTGGGGGTGGGCGGCACCACGCCGTCCTCCATGGCGAGCACCGCGGCGGCGGTGTCCAGCAGGGGCGCGCCGCAGTACGCCCGGCCGGTGCCCGCCTTCGGGGCGGTCACCGGTACCCGTTCGGCGTACGGGCCCAGGGCGTCGGCCAGGGCCAGCGCCTCGGCGCGGTCGGCGGCCGGGACGCCGAGGGCGTCGGCGAAGACCACGTCGACCTCCTCCGGGGCGATCCGGGCCTGGTCGAGCGCGATCCGGACGGCGTTGGCCAGCCCCTCGCGGGATTCCTCCCAGCGGGAGGCGCCGGTGAACGTGGCGCCGTGCCCGGCCAGGTACGCCCGGACGGTCGCGCCGCGACGGCGGGCCGTCTCCTCGTCCTCCAGCAGCAGCATCGCGCCGCCCTCGGCGGGGGCGAAGCCGTTGGCGGCGGCGGAGAACGGCAGGTAGGCCCGGTCCGGCCGGTCGTCGAGGCTGAGCTCGGGGTAGCCGAGCTGGCAGACCATCGAGTACGGCGCCAGCGGGGCCTCGGCCGCGCCGGCCACCACCGCGTCGGTGCCGCGCTCGATGGCCCGGGCGGCGTGCGCGAGGGCGTCCAGGCCGCCGGCCTCGTCGCTGGCGACCACCCCGCACGGGCCCTTGTAGCCGCCCCGGATCGAGACCTGGCCGGTGCTGGCCGCGTAGAACCACGCGATGGACTGGTAGGGGCCGACGAACTGTGGCCCCTGGCCCCAGAGTTGCTGCAGTTCGCGCTGGCCGAACTCGCCGCCGCCGGAGCCGGCCGCGGTCACCACGCCCACCCCGAACGGCTGGTCGGGGTCGGGAACGAACCCGGCGTCCGCCACCGCCAGGTCGGCGGCGGCCATCGCGTAGTGCGTGAAGCGGTCGGTCTGCACCAGGTAGCGGCTGTCGATCACGGACTGCGGGTCGAAGTCCCGTACCTGGCCGGCGACGCGCAGCGGAAAGTCCGCGCAGCCCTCGCGGGATATCCGGTCGAGGACGCTCACGCCCTGCCTGGTGGCCTTCCAGAAGGCGTCGGCCCCCACACCGTTCGGCGCGACCACGCCGAGGCCGGTGACCACCGCCCGGCGGCCCTGCTGACGTGACGTCATGGATCTCACCCCGTTCTGTTGAGCACGACGGCGGACTGGAATCCGCCGAATCCGCTGCCGACCGACAGGATGTGCCGGAGGGGCAGCTCGCGCGCGGTGCGCGGCACGTAGTCGAGGTCGCACTCCGGGTCCGGAGTCTCGTAGTTGGCGGTCGGCGGTACCACGCCGTGGGCCAGTGCGAGGGTGCAGGCGACCACCTCGATCGCGCCGATCGCGCCCAGCGAGTGCCCGACCATCGACTTGATCGAGCTCATCGGCGTCCGGTACGCGTGCTCACCGAGCGAGCGCTTGACGGCCGCCGTCTCGTGCCGGTCGTTCTGTTTGGTTCCCGAGCCGTGCGCGTTGACGTAGTCGACGTCGGTGCGGTCCACCCGGGCGTGGGCGAGCGACTCGTCGATCGCCCGGGACATCTCCAGCCCCTCCTGGGTGAGGCCGGTCATGTGGTAGGCGTTGCCGAAGGTCGCGAAGCCGCCGATCTCGCCGTAGATCCGGGCCCCGCGCCGCCGGGCGTGCTCCAGCTCCTCCAGCACCAGGACGGCGCCGCCCTCGCCGAGCACGAAGCCGTCGCGGTGGGCGTCGAAGGGGCGGGAGGCGTGCTCCGGGTCGTCGTTGCGTTCGCTGGTGGCCTTGATGGCGTCGAAGCAGGCGACGGTGATCGGTGAGATCGGCGAGTCGGAGGCGCCGGTGACGCAGATGTCGGCGCGCCCCTCCTCGACCGCCTGGAAGGCGTAGCCGATCGCGTCCAGTCCGGAGGTGCACCCGGTGGAGACGGTCTGCACCGGGCCGTGCGCACCGGTGCGCTCGGCGACCGCGGAGGCCAGCGTGCTGGGCGCGAAGGCGCGGTGCAGCTGCGGCTCGGCCCGTCGGTGGTCCACGTCCCAGCGCGCGCCGCCGGCGCTGACCAGGGCGTAGTCGTGCTCCAGCCGGGTGGTGCCGCCGACGGCGGTGCCGAGCGAGACGCCGATCCGCCACGGGTCCTCCGCGGCCAGGTCCAGGCCCGAGTCGGCGATCGCCTCGTCCGCCGCCACCATGGCGAACTGCACGTAGCGGTCGGCCCGTTGGACGTCCTCCGGGCTCAACCCGTGCGCCGCCGGGTCGAAGTCGCACTCGGCGGCGATCCGGGAGCGGAATCCGGTGGGATCGAAGAGCGTGATGCCCCTGGTCGCCGTCCGGCCGGAGGTGAGCAGTTGCCAGAAGGCCGGTACGCCCACGCCGCCGGGCGCGACCACACCGATCCCCGTGACGGCGACCCGCCGGGTCACGAAGCCACCTTGGCGTGTTCCGGCGGACCGGAGGTCACCGCTCCCTCGGTCTCCTCGGTGTCGACGTGGCCGAGCTCCGGGCGGGGGGCGAGCGGGCCGAGGTGGAAGACCATCCGGGCCTCGGTGTCGCCGACGTTGCGGAAGCGGTGGCGCATGTCGATCGGGATCATCAGGCCCTGGTCGGGCCGGAGCGAGTGGGTCACCCCGTCCAGGTCCACCTCCAGTTCGCCGGCGACCACGAAGACGAACTCCTCGGAGTACGGGTGGTAGTGCTCGCCGATCCGCTCGCCGGGCTGCACGATGGCCAGGCCCATGAAGCCGCTGGTGGCGCCGCAGGTGGTCGGGGTGAGCATGGCGCGCAGGTCGCCGCCGCGCCGGCGGTTCTCCGGCGCCTCGTCGACGTGCACGATCCGTGGGTACTGCGTGGACATGGTTTCTTCCTTCGGGAGTCGGAGCCGGCGCAGGGCCGATGGTCGGTCAGGTGAGCTGGGAGCTGCGGTCGGTGACCGGGCTCATGGCGCGGGCGGCGAGGAGGGCGCTCAGGCCGGCGACGGTGCGCAGGTCGCCCTCGGCGCCGAGGTCCAGCAGCCGGCCGAGGACGGTGGCCTCGCGCTCGCCGGCCACGCCCAGGGCGACGGCCGGCTCGGCCTCGGCCGGGACCCGCAGGTCCACCAGGCGGACCACGACGTCCTCCCGGTGGAAGACGGTGGCGGCCGCGAGCGGGCCGGTCGGGTCGGCGGTGGCCAGGTTGTCGTGCTCGGCGAGCAGGGCGGCCACGGCCGCGCCGTTGCCCGGCTTGACGGGGTAGAGCACGGCGTGCCGGTGCAGCCGGCCGGAGGCCGGGGAGCCGGCGATCGCCTGGTGCTCGGCGGGCAGCGCCGCACGGGCGAAGAAGGCGCGTGCCGCCTGCGGGTCTCCGAGCTGGCGGGCCTCCTCCAGGTACGGGTTGATGGCCTCCTCGACCGCGCGGACCTCGGGCTGCATCGCCACGTGGCGCAGCGCGTCGCCCAGGTTGCCGACCACCTCGACGGCCCGGACCACCCGGTTGCCGTGCATGAAGAGGGAGGTTCGGCGCAGCTGGGTGGTCTCGTCCACCTCGGCCTTGGGGGAGGCGTAGCCGGAGAGGATCCGGGCCACCTCGTGCTCGCTGCCGGGCTTGACGGTGAAGGTCAGGGCGTGCCGGACCACCCCGTCCGGGCCGGGCGCGGCCTGCGGCGGGCCGACGTGCCCGGCCGGCGCGGTGCGCGGCAGGCCGGGCGGCACGTCCACCGGCTTGCGGGTGCCGGTGGCGCCGGCCGCGGAGGTCTCCCGGAGGATGGAGTAGCGCAGCGAGCGGAAGGTGTCGCTGACGCAGCCGTGCATCGGCTTGACCATCTCGCGGTGGGCGGGGCTGTCCACCCACTCCAGGAAGGTCTCCTGGTCCTTCCACTCGCTGGTGATGAGCCACTGCCGCGGGTCGTTGATCGACTGGCAGAGCTGGTCGCTGACGTGGCCGGGGACCGAGGCCACCTGGTGGCGCAGCTTCTCGTACACGTCGAGGAAGCGCTGCTGGGCGCCGTCCTTGATCTCCAGCATCAGCATCACGCGCAGTCGGGTGTGCTGCTCGGAGTGCTGCTCGGCCTGCGGTTCGGACAGAGTCGTCATGATCCACTTTCTTGCTTCGGGCGCTGCCCGCGCCGTGCGCGCCGGGCGGCTTCCGTCCGGACGGGCCCCGGCGGGGGGAGGGCGGTGCGGTGGCGGTCGGCCCGGGCGGGTGGGGGCCAGGCCTGAGGTCGATCGTGCGCGGACCCCACGAGTGGCGCGAGATATGCGGGCCATCCGGGCGACGAGGCGGCAGAAGGGACCCGCGGCGGGGGATGGAAGAGCGGGGCCGACGTGCGCGAGGGCCCCGCCGAGGGCGACGCCGAGCCCCGTAGCCGGGTCGCGAACCCCCGTACAGGCTGGAGCAATTGATGAATCCGAAGGTTGACGACCGGGTGCCGGTCCTGATCGTCGGCGGCTCGCTGGTCGGGCTGTCGGCCTCACTCTTCCTGGGCCGACTGGGTGTCAGACACCTGCTGGTCGAGAAGCACGCCGACACCTCGCGTCACCCGCGTGGCCGAGGCAACAACGTCCGCACGATGGAGCTCTACCGGGGGGCGGGGATCGAGACGGCGATCCGCGAGGCCGCCTCGGTGCTCGCCGCGAACCACGGCATCCTGCAGGCCCCCTCGCTGACCGGCGAGGAGCAGGAGTGGCTGTTCCGGGAGATCGACCCGGGCGGCCGGCTGGCCCGGTTCAGCCCCAGCTCCTGGTGCCTGTGCAGCCAGAACGACCTGGAGCCGGTCCTGCTGAAGGCCGCCCGCGAGCTCGGCGGCGAGCTGCGCTTCAGCACCGAGCTGGTCTCCTTCGAACAGGACGACGAGGGGGTGACGGCGCTGCTGCGCAGCCGGGAGACCGGCGAGGAGCGCACCGTCCGGGCCCAGTACCTGATCGCGGCGGACGGCCCGCGCAGCCCGGCCCGGGAGGCGCTGGGCATCGGCCAGAGCGGCAAGGGCGAGCTGTTCCACAACGTCAGCATCACCTTCCGGGCCAAGCGGCTGGCCGAGGTGGTGGGCGACCGGCACTTCATCGCCTGCTACCTGACCAACCCGGACGCCGACGGCGCGCTGCTGCCGGTGGACAACCACGAGGAGTGGGTCTTCCACGCGCCGTGGCACCCGGAGCACGGCGAGCCGCTGGAGGCGTTCACCGACGAGCGGTGCGTCCGGCACATCCGGGCCGCCGTCGGGGTGCCGGACCTTGAGGTGGAGGTCACCGGCAAGGCCCCCTGGCACGCGGCCGAGCGGGTGGCGACGCGGTACTCCGCCGGGCGGGTCTTCCTGGCCGGGGACTCCGCGCACGAGATGTCGCCGACCGGCGCGTTCGGCTCGAACACCGGCATCCAGGACTCCCACAACCTGGCCTGGAAGCTGGCCGCGGTGCTCTGCGGCTGGGCCGGACCGGGGCTGCTGGAGACGTACGGGCAGGAGCGCCGGCCGGTGGCGGAGGTGACCAGCGAGCGGGCCTCGGCGCGCTCCGCCGAGCACAGCCACCCCGGGTACGCGGTGGTGCCCGGGGTCGGGCGGCAGGCCGGGGTGCTGGCGGTGGCACTCGGCTACCGCTACCCGGTGGGCGCGGTCGCCGGGGCGGACCCTGCCGGGCCGGTGGTGCCGGAGGCGTTCGAGTCCGGCGGCGAACCCGGCAGCCGGGCGCCGCACCAGTGGCTGCTGCGGGCGGGCGTCAAGCTCTCCACCCTCGACCTGTACGAGCAGGCGATGGTGCTGCTGACCGGCCCCGAGGGCACGGCCTGGCACCAGGGCGCCCGCCGGGCGGCCGACCGGCTGGCCGTGCCGCTGGACACCTACCGGATCGGTACCGGGGCGGAGGACGACCTGGCGCCCGAGCCCGGCGCGGACTTCGCCGAGCTGCACGGCCTCCGGCCGGGCGGCGCGGTGCTGGTCCGCCCGGACGGCTTCGTCGCCTGGCGGAGCGAGGACGCGGTGGCGGACCCGGAGGCGGCGGTGGAGGCGGCGCTGCGTACGGCTCTCAAGCTGTAGCCGCGAGCGGGCGGCGAACGCGGGGCGGGCCCGCCGGTGTGTACCGGCGGGCCCGCCCCGTGGTGTCCGACGAAGGGTCAGTGACCGCCGGCGTCGACCACCTCGATGTCCTCGATGTTCTGCTCGATGGCCTCGGCCGGCAGCGCGACCCGGATCGCCCAGAAGTAGACGCCGAGGGCGAAGACGGCGACCACGCCCATGTCCCACCACATCGGGATGTTGCCGCGGCCCTCGCCGAAGCCGCCCTGCCAGGAGATCAGGCCGAGGCCCACCAGGTAGACCGGCAGCCACTGGGCGGCCCGCCAGTCCAGGCGCGGGGCGTTCGGCAGGCCCTTGCGGATCGCGTAGGCGGCGTAGCTGCCGAGCAGCACGTAGCCGAGGACGATCGCGATGCCCAGGCGGGACAGGGTGTGCCAGCCGGCCCAGTAGATGATCAGGCTGGCGACCACGAAGGCCAGCGGCGAGATCACGCCGCCGAGCGGCAGCCGGTACGAGCGCTCACGGGCGGGCAGGCGGCGGCGCAGCGCGCCGAAGGCCAGCGGGGCGCCGGCGTACATCAGCACGCTGGCGGAGGTGATGAAGCCGACCAGCTCCTGCCAGCTCGGGAAGGGCAGGAAGCAGACGACGCCGGTGACGAAGGAGAGGATCAGGCCGAACCACGGCACGCCCCGGCTGTCCAGCTGCTCGAACTTCTGCGGCGCGTAGCCGTTCTTGCTCAGGCCGTAGGAGATGCGGGAGGTGGAGGTGGTGTAGATCAGGCCGGTGCCGCCGGGGGAGACGATGGCGTCGAAGTAGAGCACCCAGGCCAGCCAGCCGAGGCCGACCAGGGTGGCGAGGCCGGCGAACGGGCCCTCGATGCCGGGGAAGTCGAGCTTGTCCCAGCCGTTGGCGAAGGAGCTGAGCGGCAGCGCGCCGATGAAGACGACCTGGAGCAGGACGTAGATCAGGGTGCCGATGGCGACCGAGCCGAGCACCGCGCGGGGGATGTCGCGCTTGGGGTTGCGGCTCTCGCCGGAGATCTGGATCGCCTGCTCGAAGCCCAGCAGCGCGAAGATGATGCCGCTGGAGCTGATCGCGGCCAGCACGCCCTTGATGCCGAACGGGGCGAAGCCGTGCGAGGTGAAGTTCGAACCGTGGAAGTTGGTCAGCGCGAGCACGAAGATCGTCAGCAGCGGGACGAAGATCTTCAGCCAGGTGGCGATCGAGTTGGTGTGGGCCAGCACCCGCACACCGAGGAAGTTGACCGCGACGAAAACGCCCATCAGCAGGACGGCGACGATGAAGCCGCTGGTGGTGAGGGTGCCGTTGTCGTTCAGGAAGCTCTTGGCGAACTCCCAGTGCCCCGCGTACCCGATCATGGCCTCGACCTCGATCGGTGCCACGGTCGCGGCCTGCAGCCAGGAGAACCAGCCGAAGGACATGCCCGCCAGACCGCCGAAGGCGTAGTGCGGGTAGCGGGCCGTGCCGCCGGCGACCGGGAAGAGCCCGCCCAGCTCGGCGTGCACCAGGGCGAGGAGGACGATCGCGACGGCGCCGATGCCCCAGGAGACGAGCGCGGCCGGCCCGGCGACCATGACGGCGTTCTTGGCGCCGAACAGCCAGCCGGAGCCGATGATCGAACCCACCGAGGCCCACAGCAGGCCGATCAGGCCGACCTCGCGGCGGAGCGACCGATGGGTGGGTGTCCCGGAGTCGGGAGAGGTGCCGGTGCTCGGCGGGGACAGCTGGTTGAGGGATGCCATGCGAAATCTCTCTGTGGTGTGGGAACCCGGCGGACGGAGCGCGGAGAGTTGCCACACAGTAGGCGTATTCATAGGCCTATGCACAGATTTCATTACTGAATGTTTACCTACTTCCCCAGACATTCCCGCTGGTAGGGGGTCCTCTGTTCATGTGTGTGTTACGTGACTCGCCGGTAGGTCCAGCATTTGAGCCGGAATTGAGGTTCCGCACAAGATCCGGCAATGTGGACGGCAAATAGGGTTATAGAAATAGTGGCGGCCGCATAGGGATACCGGGCGGAATCGGTGAGGTGCCCTGTGGTCGGGGTCGTTCGTTCGCTACGGTATGCGCCACCACCGCGGCACAGCGTTGTGTCCGTGCGCTCGAACCCTCCCGAGGTGCGCGCAGATGAGACTCACCCCCCACGAGCAGGAACGCCTGCTCATCCACGTGGCCGCCGAGGTGGCCCGCGCCCGCCGGGCGCGGGGGCTGCGGCTCAACCACCCCGAGACGGTCGCGCTGATCACCTCGCACGTCCTGGAGGGCGCCCGGGACGGCCGGACCGTCGCCGAGCTGATGGACTCCGGCCGCAAGGTGCTCACCCGGGACGACGTCATGGAGGGGATCGCGGAGATGATCCCGGACGTCCAGGTCGAGGCGACCTTCCCGGACGGGACCAAGCTGGTCACCGTGCACGGGCCGATCCAGTGAGCGGCGAGCGGGCGTTCCCGGGGCAGATCCTCCACGGGGAGGGCGCGATCGGCCTCAACCCCGGTTTGCCGGTCACCCGGCTGACCGTCGTCAACGCCGCCGACCGGCCCGTCCAGGTGGGCTCGCACTACCACTTCGGGGAGGCCAACCCCGGCCTGGACTTCGACCGGTCCACCGCGCGCGGCCTACGGCTGAACATCCCGGCCGGCACCGCCGTCCGCTTCGAACCGGGCATCCCGGTGGAGGTCGAACTCGTCCCGATCGCCGGCCGGCGCGAGGTCCTCGGCCTGCGCGGCGCGGTCGGAGGTGCGCTCGATGACTGACCGCCCCGCCCTCTGGCTGACCCGCGAGCGCTACGCCGACCTGTACGGCCCGACCACCGGGGACCGGATCCGGCTCGGTGACACGAATCTGCTGATCGAGGTCGAGGAGGACCGCGGCCGCGGCGGCGACGAGGCCGTCTTCGGTGGCGGCAAGGTGATCCGGGAGTCGATGGGCCAGGCCCGGACCAGCCGCGCCGAGGGCGCCCCGGACACCGTCATCACCGGCGCGGTGGTGCTCGACCACTGGGGCGTCGTCAAGGCCGACATCGGCATCCGGGACGGCCGGATCACCGCCCTCGGCAAGGCCGGCAACCCCGAGACCATGGACGGTGTCCACCCGGACCTGGTGATCGGACCGGAGACCGAGGTGATCTCCGGCAACGGCCGGATCGTCACCGCCGGCGCCGTGGACGCCCATGTGCACTTCATCTGCCCGCAGTTGGTGGACGAGGCGCTGGCCTCCGGGGTCACCACCCTGGTCGGCGGCGGCACCGGACCGGCCGAGGGCAGCAAGGCGACCACGATCACCCCGGGGGCGTGGCACCTCGGCCGGGTCTTCGCGGCGCTGGACGGCCTGCCGGTCAACATCGGCCTGCTCGGCAAGGGCAACACCGTCAACCGGGCCTCGATGCACGACCAGCTGCGGGCCGGCGCGCTCGGGTTCAAGATCCACGAGGACTGGGGCGCCACGCCGGCCGCGATCGACGCCTGCCTCCGGGTCTGCGACGAGACCGGTGCCCAACTGGCCATTCACACCGACACCCTGAACGAGGCCGGCTTCGTCGGCGACACCCTCGCGGCGATCGCCGGCCGGGGCGTCCACGCCTACCACACCGAGGGTGCGGGCGGCGGCCACGCGCCGGACATCATCACCGTGGTCGGCGCCGCGAACGTGCTGCCCAGCTCCACCAACCCGACCAGGCCGCACACCGTCAACACCGTCTCCGAGCACCTCGACATGCTGATGGTCTGTCACCACCTCAGCCCGTACGTGCCGGAGGACCTCGCCTTCGCCGAGTCCCGGATCCGGCCGTCGACCATCGCCGCCGAGGGCATCCTGCACGACCTCGGCGCCATCTCCATCATCAGCTCCGACTCCCAGGCCATGGGCCGGATCGGGGAGGTGGTCCTGCGCACCTGGCAGACCGCCCACGTGATGAAGGCCCGGCGCGGCCCGCTCGCCGGCGACGGCCGGGCCGACAACCACCGGGCCCGGCGCTACGTCGCCAAGTACACCATCAACCCGGCCGTCGCCCAGGGCCTGGACGGCGAGATCGGCTCGGTCGAACCGGGCAAGCTCGCCGACCTGGTGCTCTGGTCACCCGCCTTCTTCGGGGTCAAGCCGGACCTCGTGGTCAAGGGCGGCCAGATCGCCTGGGCGCAGATGGGCGACGCCAACGCGTCCATCCCGACGCCCCAGCCGATGCTGCCCCGGCCGATGTTCGGCGCCATCGGGCGCTCGGCGGCGGCCAACTCGCTCAACTTCACCGCGGCGGCGGCGATCGAGGACGGCCTGCCCGAGCGGCTGGCCGAACAGCTGGGGGTCGCCAAGGCGTTCAGCGCGATCCGGAACACCCGGGGGGTCACCAAGGAGCGGATGGTCAACAACAGCGCGCGGCCGGACGTCCGGGTCGAACCCGACACCTTCACCGTCACCATCGACGGGGAACTCGTCACCCCCGAACCGGCCGCCGAACTGCCGCTCGCCCAGCGGTACTTCCTCTTCTGATGGGCCTCGCCGCGCTCCTGCTGCTCGCCGACGGCCGGTTCCCCGCCGGCGGGCACGCCCACTCCGGCGGGGCCGAGGCGGCGGTCCGGTCCGGGCGGGTGCGGGACACCGAGAGCATGACGGCGTTCCTCACCGGGCGGCTGCACACCACCGGTCTGGTGTCGGCCGCCCTGGCCGCGGCGGCCGCAGCCGGCCAGGACGCCGGCCGGCTCGACGCGGCCCGCACCGCCTCACCCGCCCTGCGCGCCACCAGCCGCCGGCTCGGCCGACAACTGCTCCGCGCCGCCCGCGCGGCCTGGCCGCACCCCGGACTCGACCGGCTGGCCGCCGAGTTCCCGCGCGGCGCGCACCAGAGCGTCGTCCTCGGCACCGTCGCGCTGGCCGCCGGCCTCACCCCCGCCCAGGCCGCGACCGCCGCCGCCCACGAGAGCGTCAACGGCCCGGCCACCGCCTGCGTGCGGCTGCTGGGCCTGGACCCGTACGAGGTCGCGGCCGCGCTGGCCCGGCTCGCCCCCGAACTCGACACCGTGGCCGAGGCCGCCGTCACCGCCGCCCTGGGCGGGGACCCGGACGCGCTGCCCGCCGCCTCCGCGCCGCTGCTCGACGTCTACGCCGAGCAGCACCACTCCTGGAAGGTCCGCCTCTTTGCATCGTGACCACGCCGACCCCGTCGACGCCCCCGCCCGCCACACCTACACCTCCACCGCCGCCGGCGGCACCCGCCGGCGCGCCCTGCGGATCGGCCTCGGCGGGCCGGTCGGCTCCGGCAAGACCGCCACCGTCGCCGCGCTCTGCCGCCTGCTGCGCGAGGAGCTGTCGCTGGCCGTCGTCACCAACGACATCTACACCACCGAGGACGCGGAGTTCCTGCTGCGCAACGCCGTCCTGCCGCCCGAGCGGATCACCGCCGTGGAGACCGGCTGCTGCCCGCACACCGCCATCCGCGACGACATCTCCGCCAACCTGGAGGCCGTCGAGGAACTGGAGGAGGCGGTCGGGCCGCTCGACCTCGTCCTGGTCGAGTCCGGCGGCGACAACCTCACCGCCACCTTCAGCCGGGGCCTGGTCGACCACCAGATCTTCGTCATCGACGTCTCCGGCGGGGACAAGATCCCGCGCAAGGGCGGCCCGGGAATCTCCACCTCGGACCTGCTGGTGATCAACAAGACCGACCTCGCCCCGCTGGTCGGCGCCGACCTCGACGTGATGGCCCGCGACGCCGCCGCCCAGCGCGGCCCCCTGCCCACCGTGTTCTCCGCGCTCACCTCACCCGACGGCGTGGCACCGGTCGCCGCCTGGGTCCGGGAGCGGCTGGCCGACTGGCGCACCCGGCCGTGACGGCTCCCATGGTGACGGCTCCCATGGTGACGGCTCCCACGGTGACGGCTCCGGTGACGACGGCCGCGGCCGGTCCCGTCCCGGCCGACGCGCCCCGGGCCGCGCTGGTGGCCCGGGCCCGGATCCGGGCCGAACCCGACGGGCGGGGCGCGACCGCCCTGCCCGTCCTCTCCGGCGCCGGACCGCTCGCCCCACGGCGCACCCGGGACGCCGACGGCGGAGCCCGGGTGGTGCTCGTCGGCTCGATGGCCGCGCCGCTCGGCGGCGACCGGCTGGCACTCGCGGTCGAGGTGGCCGACGGCGCGGCCCTCACCGTGACCAGCGCGGCCGCCACGATCAGCCTGCCCGGCCCCGGCCCCGCCCACTACGACGTCGAACTGACGGTGGGGGAGGGCGCCCGGCTCGACTGGTGCCCCGAGCCGGTGGTCGCCGCCGCCGGCAGCCACCTCCTGCTGCACACCCGGATCACCCTCGCCGCCGGTGCCCGGCTGCGCTACCGCGAGGAGCAGATCCTCGGCCGCCACCACGACTGGGCCCGGGCCGCCGGCCCCGGCCGGCTCACCTCCCGGCTGACCGTGCGCCGAGCCGGCCGGCTCCTGCTGGACCAGCGGACCGACCTCGGCCCCGGCGCCCCCGGCTGGGACGGTCCCGCCGTCCTCGGCGGCCACCGGGCCACCGGCCAGCTGCTCACCGTCGGCCACCCGCCGCCCGCGCCGCCGCGGTGGCCCGAGGCCGGGGACGCCGCTCTGCTCACCCTGCCCGACCCGGACGCCCGGCTGCTCATCGCCGCGGCCCCCGACGCGCTCGCCCTCCGGCGGGTGCTCGACGGGGACTGAGCGCCGGGGCCGCCGCCGCGGGGCGGCCCCGCGCGCGGCCGGCCGGGCGCTGATCCGATGCGAATGGTCGGACAAGCCCTAGCCTGGGGCGATGACCGATCGCCGGCCCGGCCGCTACCGCCCGCTCTCCCCGCTGCGCGAGCACCTGCGGGAGTCGTTCTGGTTCGCCCCGCTGGTCACCTGCGTCGCCGCGGTACTGTTCTCCGGGGTGACGGCCTGGCTGGACGAGGCCGTGGTCACCGCCAGCGTCGCCGAGACCGGCTCGGCGGACGAGCTGATGCGGTTCACCGGTGCGGCCAAGAGTGTGGTCTCCACGGTGAGTTCGGCGATGCTCACGTTCATCGGCGTGGTGTTCTCGATCTCGCTGGTCGCCCTGCAGATGGGCGCCAGCCAGTTCTCCCCGCGCGTCCTGCGGCTGTACGTCCGCAGCCGGCTCACCAAGGCCACCTTCTCGGTCTGCCTGGCCACCTTCCTGTTCGCCCTGCTCGTCCAGCTCAGCTACGACGACTCCGCCGACCCGGCGAAGGTCACCTCGGTGCCGGTCTTCTCCGGCCTCGGCTCCCTCCTGCTGGTACTGCTCAGCCTGGCGCTGTTCGTGCTCTACGTGCAGTCCACCATGCGGCTGCTGCGGGTGCCGCACGTCATCGACCGGGTCGCCAACGAGTCGGTGGCGGTGATCCTCCAGTACCGACGGATGCCGCCCGAGCCGCAGCCGCCGGCCGTCCCGGAGGGGGCGCCCACCCTGCTCCACGAGGGGCGCTCCGGGGTGCTGCGCGACGTCAACATCGGCCGCCTGGTCCGGATCGCCCGCAAGCACGACGTGGTGCTCCATCTGGTGCCCAGGATCGGCGACTTCATCACTCCCGGCACCCCGATCGTCCGGGTGGCCGGGGCCGCCGACCGGCCGCCGCGCCCGCGGGGGATCGCCCTGGCGCTCAACGTCGGCGTCGACCGCACCATGCACCAGGACCTCAGCTTCGGGTTCCGGCAGCTGGTCGACATCGCGATCCGCGCGCTCTCGCCCGCCGTCAACGACCCGACCACCGCCGTGCAGGCGATCGACCGGATCCACCAACTGCTCGGGATGCTGGTGCACGAGAGCTTCGGGGACCTCTGCTTCCGCGACCGGGCCGGCGCCGTCCGGCTGGTCGAACCGGTGCCGGACTGGCAGTCCGTGGTCGACCTCGCGTTCACCGAGATCCGGCTCTGCGGGGCTGGCCACCCGCAGGTGACCCGCCGGCTGGCGGCCGCCCTGGACGACCTGCTGCTGATCAGCCCCGACCGGCGGCGCTCGCAACTCCTGGAGCAGCGGCGCCTGTTGGACCGTGCCGTGGTCGAACAGCTGCCCGATCCGGAGGTCCGCGCCTTCGCCCTGCTGCCGGACCGGCAGGGCATCGGCTGAGGAGCCCCGGGGCCGGGCCGCCGCCCGACTACCCGGCCGCCACCAGGTCGGAGGGGTCGGTGTTGGCGCCGCAGAGCAGCACCGCGATCCGCTCGCCGGCCACGTCGTCCAGCTCCGTCACCGCGGCGAGCGCGGTGGCCGCCGCGTGCTCGACGGCGATCCGCCGCTCGTCCCAGAGCGCCTGCCGGGCCCGGACGATGGCGTCGTCCGGTACCAGCACGGTGCGGACGCCGTCCTGCCGGGAGGCGTGCACGGCCAGCGCGGTGGCCCGGCGGGCCCCTAGGGAGTCCGCGGCCACCGAGTCCACCGGGACGTCCACCGGGTGGCCGGCCGCGAGGGCCGCACCCAGTGCCCGGCTCCCCGTCGGCTCCACCGCCACCACCCGGACGCCGTGCTCCCGCGCCGCGGCGGCCACCCCGGCGAACAGTCCGCCGCCGCCCACCGAGACCACCACCGTGTCCAGACCGGGCAGCCGGGCCACGATCTCGTCCAGCACCGTCCCGGCCCCGGCCGCGATCAGCGGGTGGTCGTACGCGTGCGAGGCGAGCGCGCCGCCGTCCGCCGCGAACTCCTCGCAGGCCGCCAGCGCCTCGGCGTACTCGCGGCCCGCCAGCCGCACCTCGGCCCCGTAGGAGCGCAGCCGGGCCACCTTGACCGCGGGCGCGGTCTCCGGCAGGAACACGGTGGCCCGCACGCCGAGTTCGCGGGCCGCCCAGGCACAGGCGAGGCCGGCGTTCCCGCCGGAGGCGATGGTCACCCCGGCGGCCGGGAGGGTGCCCGCCTCGGTGTGCGCGAGCAGGAAGTTCTGCGCCCCGCGGGCCTTGAAGCTGCCGGTGTGCTGGAGGTACTCCAGGGCCAGCCAGACCCGCCCGCCGTCGTCCCCGGGTGCCACCACCACCGGCCGCACCCGCCCCGCGATCCGCCGCCCGGCCGCCTCGACCTCGCCGTACGTCAGGTGCTCCACGCTGCTGCTCCTCCCGGTCCGGGGGTGGAAGCCGACTTCCACCGCGTCACCGCCGACGGTACGTCGCGGCGGCCCACCAGCAGAAGATCACGACCGCCCGGCGGGGGCCGCACAGGGGTCGGGTCCGGGCGGCCGCGTAGGCTGACCGCCATGCGTTCCGTGATTCTTCCGCCGCCCGCCCGCTAGCGGGCGCGCTCCACGATTCCCCGCCCGGCGGCGCTGTCGCCACCGGGCCGCTGGATGCCGCCCGCGCCGACCGCGGACGTCACCGGCCCACCATCGTGGAGAACCAACGCATGACCACTCGTTCCGCCGTGCCGCTCCGGCACGGCCTGCTGTCCATCTCGGCCGCCGCCGTCGCCTGGGGCCTGGGCGGCGCCGCCGCCGCGCTGCTGCTGCGGACCACCGGGCTCGGCCCGGTGGCCGTCTGCTTCTGGCGGTTCGCCGTCGCGGCCGGCTGCCTGGCCCTCCTCCCCGCCCGCCGGGGGCGCGCCGGTGCGCGCGGCGCGGCCCTGCTCACCGGCCTCGGGCTGGCGGTGAGTCAGTGCGCCTACTTCGGCTCGGTGCAGTACGCCGGTCTCGGCCTCGGCACCCTGGTCACCATCGGTGCGGGGCCCGTCCTGACCAGTCTCGGCGCCCATCTGCTGCTCGGTGAGCGGCTCACCGTGCGGGCCTCGGCCGCGATCGCGGTCGCGCTGGGCGGGCTGGTCCTGCTGGTCGCCGCCCCGGCGGCCGGCCCGCGGCCGGTGCTCGGCGTCGCGCTCGCCGTCCTGGCGGGCGCCGGGCAGAGCGGCCTCACCCTCTGGGCCCGCGGCGGCGGTTCGGCCCGGGCGGACGTCGGCGCCTTCACCACCGGCATGCTCTGCCTGCTGCCCCTGGCCGCGGCCGACGGGGTGCTGCCGACTGCGGGCGGTCCGGCGCTGACGGCGGGCGCGCTGCTCTTCCTGGGGACCGTCCCCACGCTGCTCGCCTACCGCTGGTACTTCACCGGTCTGACGGCCGTCCCCGGGGCGACGGCCGCCGTGCTGGTGCTGCTGGAGCCGGCGACCGCCGCGCTGCTCGCCACCGTCTGCTTCGGCGAGCCGGTGACCCCGGCCCTGCTGGCGGGCTCCGTTCTGCTGCTGGCCGCGATCGCGCTGCTCACCCGCGAGAGCGGCTGACCGCTAGGGCCGCCCGCGCCCCGCCCGGTCGACGGTGGGGCGCGGGCGGCCTTACGGCACCGGCCGCAGCGTCGGTGGAGCAGGTGTCAGGGCGCGCAGCACGAGGTCGACCTGGACCCGCACCGCGCCGGCCCGGAGCAGCGCGGTGGAGATCGCGCGCAACTCCTGGGGGCCGCCGCAGACGAGCCGCAGTTCGAGGTCGGCGCCGCCGGCCAGCGCGAACCCGCTCCGGATGGCCGGGAACTCGGCGGCGAGCCGGTCGAAGTCGAGCGGTACGGGGCCGAAGCCGACCCGGACCAGGGCGTGCAGGGGCCGCCCGCCGCCGGGGTGCGGGGTTCCCCCGGGCCGGGCCGCCGGCCCGGGGGAGCGCTGTCCCGGGCCGGCGGCCCGCCGGTCCGGTTCGGGCGACCGGGCGCCGGGGACGAGCCGGAGCGTCGTCACCGGTGCTGGAGCTCGGTCCGGACAGCCGCCGCGGTGGGGCCGGTGGGCCCGGCGGGCGTGCTGGCAGCGCCCTCCCGGGCGGGCCTGGCGACGGGCGGTGCCACCAGCCGTGGATCCAGGACCAGGGCGTCCACGCCGAGCGGCGCGGCGAGCGCCCGCAGCGCAGGCTCGGCGAGTTCGGTGCACGCCTGGTCCGGTCCGAGGAGCGCGGTCAGCGCCTCGGTGGTGGCGAAGCCCACCGCGCAGCGACGGCCGTCGCGCAGGCGGAAGAGCCGGAGGGCGGTGGTGGATCCGGTGACGGTGACCGGGACGTGCCAGACGACGGGGGCCATGCGGTGCTCCCAAGGAGTGGTGGGGCCTGCGGGAACTGCTTACTCCGACGCTAGGGCGGCGGCGGGCCGTCGGTCGCTCCCCTGACGCGGCGTTGACCGAATGCGGTGCTGTGTTGACGGAGTCCTGACGGTCCCCGGACCTCCCCCCGATCACGCCTACCCTTTCCTTCCCTATACGCCCGATCGTCGTGGTAGTTTGCGTAATGATAAGGAAGATCGAAGGAAGCGAGGCCTGGTGGCGCCCTACTACTCGGTGGAACAGGTGGCCGAACTGCTGGACCTGCACGTGCGCACGGTGCGCGGCTACGTCCGCGACGGCCGCCTCCGGGCGACCAGGATCGGCAAGCAGTACCGGATCACCGCCCAGGACCTCGCGGAGTTCACCGGTGCCCCCGCGCCCGCGCCGGCCGAGGAGCGGCGCCACGCCGAGGCCTCGACCATCGTGCAGATCGACGCGATCGGGACGGTGGAGGCCGCTCGGCTGGCCAACACCCTGATGGCGGCCGTCGCGGGCCCGCGCGAGGACGGACCGCTGCGGGTCCAGACCCTGCACGACGAGCAGCGCTCGACGCTCAAGGTGGTCATCCTCGGGGGTCTGGCCGACACGGCCGAGCTACTCGTCATCGTCAACGCACTGATCGGGGAGAACGCCGATGTCTGAGTCCGCCGTCACCGTCCTGCGCCTGCCCGCCGACGGCCCGCCGGTGCGCGACGAACGGGATGCCACCGATCTGATCGGTGACGCGTTCGCGGCCGGCGCGGCCTGGGTCGTGGTGCCCGCCGAGCGCTTCGAGGAGGACTTCTTCCGCCTCAGCACCCGGATCGCGGGCGGGATCGTGCAGAAGTTCGCCACTTACCGGCTCGGCCTGGCCGTCGTCGGTGACATCTCCCGCCACACCGACGGCAGCGGCCCGCTGCGGGACTTCGTCCGGGAGAGCAACCGGGGCGGCCAGCTCTGGTTCCTCGCCGACGAGGCCGAGTTCGACGCCCGGCTCGCCGCGCACCGGTGAGGCCGCCGGCGGGGGGTTCCGCGGGCCCGCGCCCCGCTGCTCCGCTTGCCCGGCGCCCGCCCCGGGACGACGGTGGAGCTGACCGCCGCCGGCCTCACCGGGCGCGGGAGTGCACTCCGGTACGGGGGGAGGTGGAGCGAAGGGGCGAACACGAGATATCTTGACATCAAGACGTTGGAGACGTGAAGCGGAGTACCGATGACTGACTCGACCATCATCTATACGCACACCGACGAGGCGCCGGCCCTGGCAACGTACTCGTTCCTGCCTGTGGTGCAGGCTTACGCCTCGACGGCGGGTGTGCGGGTGGAGACCCGCGACATCTCCCTCGCCGGGCGGATCATCGCGAGCTTCCCGGAGCGTCTGGAGGAGGGCCAGCGGATCGAGGACGCCCTCGCCGAGCTGGGCGAACTCGCCAAGACCCCGAGCGCCAACATCATCAAGCTGCCGAACATCTCGGCCTCCATCCCGCAGCTGAAGGCGGCGGTCGCCGAGCTCCAGGCGCAGGGCTACGCGCTGCCGGACTACCCGGACGACCCGCAGACGGACGAGGACAAGGACGTCCGGGCCCGCTACGACAAGGTCAAGGGCAGCGCGGTCAACCCCGTCCTGCGCGAGGGCAACTCCGACCGCCGCGCCCCCGCGTCGGTCAAGAACTACGCCAAGACGCACCCGCACCGCATGGGCGCCTGGTCGGCCGACTCCAAGACCAACGTCGCGACCATGGGCGCGAACGACTTCCGGTCCACCGAGAAGTCCGCGGTGGTCTCCTCGGCCGGCTCGCTGCGCATCGAGCTGGTCGCCGAGGACGGCACCACCACCGTGCTGCGTCCGTCCGTCCCGGTCCTGGCCGGCGAGGTCGTCGACGCCTCGGTGCTGCACGTCGCCGCGCTGCACGAGTTCCTGGCGGCCCAGGTCGCCCGCGCCAAGAGCGAGGGCGTGCTGTTCTCGGTGCACCTCAAGGCCACCATGATGAAGGTCTCCGACCCGATCATCTTCGGCCACGTGGTCCGCGCCTTCTTCCCGAACACCTTCGCCAAGTACGGCGAGGCGCTGGCCGCGGCCGGTCTGAACCCGAACAACGGCCTCGGCGGCATCCTGGGCGGCCTCGAGAAGCTGGAGAACGGCGCCGAGATCAAGGCCTCCTTCGAGGCCGAGCTGGCCGAGGGCCCGGCCCTGGCCATGGTCGACTCCGACAAGGGCATCACCAACCTGCACGTGCCGAGCGACGTCATCGTCGACGCCTCGATGCCGGCCATGATCCGCACCTCCGGCCACATGTGGGGCCCGGACGGCAACGAGGCCGACACCCTGGCCGTGCTGCCGGACAGCAGCTACTCCGGCGTGTACCAGGCCGTCATCGACGACTGCCGCGCCCACGGCGCCCTCGACCCGGCCACCATCGGCTCGGTGCCGAACGTCGGCCTGATGGCCCAGGCGGCCGAGGAGTACGGCAGCCACGACAAGACCTTCGAGATCGCCGCCGCCGGCACCGTCCGGCTCGTCGACGACGAGGGCAACGTCGTGCTGGAGCAGGCCGTCGAGGCCGGCGACATCTTCCGCGCCTGCCAGACCAAGGACCTGCCGATCCAGGACTGGGTCAAGCTGGCCGTCACCCGCGCCCGCGCCACCGGCGACCCGGCCGTCTTCTGGCTGGACGAGAACCGCGCGCACGACGCCGTGCTGATCGAGAAGGTCAAGACCTACCTGCCGGAGCACGACACGGCCGGTCTGCAGATCGAGATCAAGACCCCGGTCGAGGCCACCAAGTTCTCGCTGGAGCGCATCCGCCGCGGCGAGAACACCATCTCGGTCACCGGCAACGTGCTGCGCGACTACCTCACCGACCTCTTCCCGATCCTGGAGCTGGGCACCAGCGCCAAGATGCTGTCGGTCGTCCCGCTGATGAACGGCGGCGGCCTCTTCGAGACCGGCGCCGGCGGCTCCGCCCCGAAGCACGTCCAGCAGCTGGTCAAGGAGGACTACCTGCGCTGGGACAGCCTGGGCGAGTTCTTCGCGCTGGCCGCCAGCTTCGAGCACCTGGCCCAGACCACCGACAACGCCCGCGCCCAGGTGCTGGCCGACACGCTGGACCGCGCCACCGGCACCTTCCTCAACGAGGACAAGTCGCCGAGCCGTCGCCTCGGCGGCATCGACAACCGCGGCAGCCACTTCTACCTGGCCCTGTACTGGGCCCAGGAGCTGGCCGGGCAGACCGCCGACGCCGAGCTGGCCCAGGCGTTCGCCGGTCTGGCCGAGGCGCTGGCCGGGCAGGAGCAGGTCATCGTCGAGGAGCTCATCGCCGTGCAGGGCTCGCCGGTCGACATCGGCGGCTACTACCAGCCCGACCCGGCCAAGGCCGCGGCCGTGATGCGCCCCTCGAAGACCTTCAACGAGGCGCTCGCCAACCTCGGCTGATCCCAGCCGGGCGGAGTCGGCACCAGGCCGGCACCGAGCCGTACCGGGAGGCCCCCGGGTCCGTTCGCGGACCCGGGGGCCTCTCCGCGTCCGGCGGGGCGGGCGGCCGGACGGCTCACCACCGCCAGCCCACCACCGCCCCCGCCGTCGCGAGCAGCAGCACGGCGACGGCGTTCGCCCGGGGGTACATCAGGCCCGTCGCGACCACCTCGCGCAGGACGGCGCTGGGCCAGTAGTACCCGGCCGTCGGCGCGCCGACGACCTGCCCCGGCACCCCGGCCCGGCGGGTGGTCACGGCGGAGCGCAGCACGTGGAAGCTGCTGGTCACCACGGTGCAGTGGTAGCCGGGCCGTTCGCGCTCCATCAGCTCGCGGCTGAAGGCGAGGTTCTCGGTGGTGCTGGTGGCCTTCTCCTCCAGCCGGATCCGCTCCCGCGGGCAGCCGGCGGCGACCAGGTGGTCCGCCATCGCCGAGGCCTCGGTGCAGCTCTCGTCCGGGCCCTTGCCGCCGGTCACCAGCATCAGCGGTGCGTGTCCGGCGGCCTCCTCGGCGCGGTAGAGCGCCATCGCCCGGTCCAGCCGGGCGGCCAGCAGCGGCGGCACCTCGCAGCCGTTCAGCCCGGCGCCCAGCACCACCAGGTAGTCGGCGCCGGGCCGGGGGGCGAGGCGCCGGTACAGCAGGGTGTACCCGAGGAAGCAGAGCAGCAGGAAGGCGCCGTAGCCGCCGAGCAGGACGGCGGCGCCGGCCGCCGCGCGCAGCGCCCGGACGCTGAGGTAGGTGGCCGAGAGCAGCAGCCCGAGCAGGGCGAGCAGGGCGGCGCCGGCGAGCAGGGACAGCAGGCTGGCCGGCCGGGTGCCCTCCCGCCGGACCATGGTGACCCCGTTGGCCACCAGCAGGGCGGCCGCGACCAGCCCGCTCAGCCAGACCGCGCCGGCCACGCCGGCGGTGACGGCGCTCGCGGCCGACGAGGAGAAGTGGCCGACCGCGCTCACCGTGCCGAGCGCCGCGCAGACGCCGATCAGGCCGATCAGCACCCCGTTGCCCAACCGTCTCGGTTCCTGGATCCGGGAGAGCAGGACCACGGCGAGCAGGGCGGCCATCAGAAGCGCTTGCATGCCCGGATCCTAGGCGGTGTCGGCAAGGTCGCGGCGTCGCGGACCCGGCGGGACTCTGCCAACACCCCCCCAGGCGCACACGCGCGGGCGCCGCCGCCTGCCGGGCTGGTCCCGGCGGGCGACGGCGCAGGTGGTGGCGGGAAGGGGCCGGAGGCGGGCTCACCCCTCCTCGTGCGGGCGGGCGTGGCGGGGCAGCAGGAAGGCCACCAGGAAGGCCAGCGCGAGCAGGCCCGCGCTGAGGCCGAAGGTCCAGCCGGCCGCGTGCCGGAAGCCCTCCGGACCGGCCCAGCCGAAGAACGCGGTGCCGAGCAGGGCGACCCCGATCGAGCCGCCGAGCTGCTGCTGCGCGTTGAGCACGCCGGAGGCCGAGCCGGTCTCGGCGTCCTCCACACCGGCCAGGGCGATGTCGAAGAACGGCGCCATGATCAGGCCGAGTCCGAATCCGGTGACCAGCAGCGCGGGGATCAGCGCCCAGCTGGTCAGGCCGCCGGCCCAGTGCTCCACCGAGACCCAGAGCCCGAGCGCGCCGGTGGCGGCGACCGCCATCCCGGCGTGCAGTACCCGGCGGCCGTAGCGGGGGCCGAGGACGCCGCCGGAGAGCACGGCGCCGGCCACGATGCCGAGCGAGAGCGGGATCATGCTGAGGCCGGAGTGCAGCGATGTCCAGCCGAGGCCGAGCTGGAGGTAGAGGGTGAAGGTCAGCAGCAGGCCGGAGAGCGCGGCGAAGAAGACCAGGCCGGTGGCGAGCGCCGAGGTGAAGGCCCGCTTGGCGAACAGCGAGGGCTCGATCAGCGGGGTGCCCCCGCGCCGCAGCACGCTGCGCTGGTGGAGGGCGAAGAGCCGGAGCACCGGAAGCGAGGCGGCCATGGCCAGGTACGTCCAGAGCGGCCAGCCCAGCTCGCGGCCCTGGACCAGCGGGTAGACCAGCAGCAGGACGGCGGTGCTGAGCAGCAGCACGCCCACCGGGTCGAGCCGGCCGGCGCCCTCCGCCCGGGTGGTCCGGTTGGCGGGCAGGATCCTGACGGCGGCCACCACGGCGAGCAGCCCGAGCGGCAGGTTGATCAGGAAGACCATCCGCCAGCCGGTGCCGAACCAGTCGGCGTCGGTGAGGTAGCCGCCGAGGGTGGGGCCGAGGACGGAGGAGAGCCCGAGGATCGGCCCGAACAGCCCGAAGGCGGCGCCGATCTCCTTGGGCGGGAACATCGCCTTGATCAGGCCGAGCCCCTGCGGGATCAATAGTGCGGCGAACAGGCCCTGGACGGTCCGGGCGGCGATCAGGGTGCCCGCGCCGGTGGCGGCCGCGCAGAGCACGGAGGCGAGCGTGAAGCCGGCCGCGCCGAGGACGAACAGGCGCTTGCGGCCGAAGAGGTCGCCGAGCCGGCCGCCGGTGATCAGCAGCACGGCGAAGGCGAGCGTGTAGGAGGCGGAGATCCACTGGATCTGCGCGTCGCCCCCGCCGAAGTCGCGCTGGATGGCGGGGGAGGCCACGCCGACGATCGTGGTGTCGAGGAGGTCCATCACCTCGGCGGCCAGGATCACGGCGAGGGCGGCCCAGCGCAGCCGGTATCCGGCCGGTTCGGGCTCGGCCGCGGTGGCGGCCGGGGGTGGGGCGGTCTGACTGGTCATGAGGGGGCTCTCCGGGATCCGGGGCTGGGAAGGGGACTGGAACTGGAACTGGGGGCGAACTCTGTTCGCCTGAACGAACACTGTTTTCTTCAACGAACAGTGTTTTCCCATGGAACGGTGTTCGTGTCAAGTACGCTGGGACTCGTCGCCGACCACGAAGGAGCCCCGATGACCAGTGCCGCCCCGCGTCCGAGCTGGCCAGCGCACTGGCAGGAGAAGGAGAAGGCGCCGGCCAAGCGCCAGCCGCTGAGTCGCGAGCGGATCGTCGAGGCGGCGCTGCGGATCGTCGACGCCGAGGGCATGGACGCGCTGAGCATGCGACGGGTCGGCCAGGAGCTCGACACCGGGGCCGCGAGCCTCTACGCCCACATCGGCGGCAAGGAGGAGCTGGTCGAGCAGGTCCTCGACCTGGCCTACTCCGAGATCGAACTCGAGGAGCCCGACGCGGCCGACTGGCAGGAGCAGATCAAGCGGCTGATGCGCCGCTCCCGGGACGCCCTGCTGGCGCACCGGGACCTCGCCCGGGCGGCGGTGGTGGCCAATGTGCCCACCACGCCGCACGCCATGGACATCGCCGAGTCCATGCTCGGCATCCTGCGCGCGGGCGGCCTCGACGAGCAGACCGCCGCGTACGGGGTCGACGTGCTCGGGCTCTACACCACGGCGACCACCTTCGAGGCGTCCACGCGTGGGGGCGGGAACTCCCAGGACTACACCGACCAGGTGCGGGAGTACTTCGGCACCATCCCCGCCGACCGCTATCCGATGATCACCTCGATGGCGGCGGCGCTCACCCGCAACGTCGGTGACGAGCGGTTCGAGTTCGGTCTGGACATCCTGGTGGCCGGCCTCGCCCGCCAGAACGGCTGGAAGGCCTGAGCCGCCAGGGCCCGAGCCGCCGGGGTCCTGAACCCCAGAGGAGCCTGCGGCCGGGGACGACGAAGCCCCCGCCGGTGGGGCGGGGGCTTCGTCACGGTGTCGGGGGCGGTGCCGGCGCGGCCGGTCAGCCCGCGTCGGCCGCCGGTGCCGGGGCGGCCCGCTGGCCGCGCTTGTCCAGCGAGGCCAGGTAGGCGTTGTACGCGGCCAGCTCGGCGTCCCCGCTGCGGTCCTCGGCGCGGTCGCGGCGGCGGGACACCCGCTGCTCGGACCGCATCCACTGGTAGACCAGCGCGATCAGCACGATCGCGGTCGGGATCTCGCCGAACGCCCAGGTGATGCCACCGGCCAGCTTCTGGTCGTCCAGCAGCTTCGTCCCCGGAGGCGCTCCCTCCTCGGTGAAGGTGGTCACCAGCGGGTGGCTGGCCATCATCACCGCGACGCCGAAGAAGGCGTGGAACGGCATCCCCATGAACAGCTCGATGATCCGCATCACGTGGCCAGGCCGGTGCGGGCCCGGGTCCACGCCCATGATCGGCCAGAAGAACGCCAGCCCGGCGGCGAGGAAGTGCACCATCATGAAGATGTGCCCGAGCCGGTACTGCATGAGGAAGTCGAACAGCGGGGTGAAGTAGACCCCGTAGAGGCTCGCGATGAACAGCGGGATGGTGAAGCCCGGGTGCGAGACGACCTTGACGTAGGTGCTGTGCAGCAGGGCCACCAGCAGCTCGCGCGGCCCGCGCGGCCGGCCCTTGCCGGCCGGGCGCAGCGCCCGCAGCGCCAGCGTGATGGGCGCGCCGAGCAGCAGCAGGATCGGCGACAGCATCGAGAGCACCATGTGCTGCATCATGTGCGCGCTGAAGAGCACCATGCCGTAGTCGTTCAGCCCGGTGCAGGTGACCAGGATCACCGAGCCGATGCCCGCCGCCCAGCCGACCGACCGGCCGATCGGCCAGCGGTCGCCGCGCCGGTACAGCCGGACGACGCCGGCGCCGTACAGCGCCAGGCCGGCCAGGCTGCCGATCAGGAAGACCCAGTCGGGAGACCAGGTCATGACGTTGGAGAGGGAGAAGGGGCCCAGCTCGGTCATTCCGCCGTGGTGGTGCATCCCTGACATTCCGTCGCCCATCGGCGGGTCCCGCTTTCCCTCGTCACGACCCTGGGTGGGTCCGGTTCGCCCGTTTTGCTTGCCTCCACAGCCTAGGCGGGCCTTACTCCGCCGCTTCCCCCGCCCCCCGTCCGCGGGGCGGCGGCGCGGGAAGGGGCGGCGCGCCGGTCGCCGTCCGCGCGCCGCCCCTTCCGTCCGTCCGGGCGGGTGTCAGGACCCGCTGTTCCCCTTCAGGCAGTAGCTCTTGTCCGTGTGCTCCTTCAGGTAGCCCGCCGTGATCAGGCCGCTCACGTCGAAGGTCGTCAGGGTGGGGTCGTTCGGCTTGAGGTCCGGGTCGAGCCACTGCTGGAGGCCGTTGCCGGGCTGCGAGAAGGCGCCCGCGATGTGGCCCTGCTGGACTTTGAACGCCTTCCGCACCTCGAAGCAGTGGTAGTTGGCCTCGCCCCCGTTGAGGGAGTCCGGCGGGAGGGCGCGCTCGGCGAACCGCGTGCCGCCGGGGGCCAGGAACCTGCCGCGGTCGTTGCTGCCGAAGCGGTCGAGCTTCTTGCCCGTCGGCAGGGTCACCTCGGTCATGTCGAGGTTGCCGCCGTTGGCGGTGAAGCCGTTGTGGTCCGGGTACTTCCAGCCCCGCCAGTCCCGGTACCAGTCCAGGAACCGGGCCGGCGTCACCCCGCCCAGCCGGTCGTAGTCCTTCAGCAGCGCCTTCAGCACCGGGCTCGTCGGCAGGGTGACCGGGCCGAGCTCCCGCCGGGTGCAGAGGTACTGGTCCGCGCCGGTGTCGTAGACCTTCGGGACGCCTTCGCACTCGTTGATCGGCACCCGCTGGGAGGGGGACGACTGCGCGACGGCGGTGCCGGTGGCGGCCAGGCCGGTCAGGGGGAGCGCGACCGCCATGGTGAAGGCGGCGAGAGCGGGACTGCGCATGCGTGGTTCCGTTCGGGAGGGGGAGTGGGGGCGCCTCGGTCACCCGCCCGCCCGGCGGGCCCGGTAGCCGAGAGCACGCGCACAGTTACCCATGGCGACACGGTTGGTGCACGGATGACCCACGCGCACAGCCTGCCGCCCACCCGTTCGGCCCAGGGCCCGTGCGGTGGAGGCCCGTTCGGGGGCTCCGCGGGCCGCCCGCCCAGGACCGCCGGACGGTCCCGCTGACGAGCCGCGCCGTGTCGGGCGCGGCGGCGCGGGGGAACGCCGAGGACCCGTCACCGCGGGTGGTGACGGGTCCTCGGCGGCGGGGCTCCGGTTCCACCGGGTGGCCCCGGCCTCGTGTCAGAGGCCCTGCCAGGCGGGCTTGGCGGCGTAGGTGTCGCGGAAGTAGTCGGCGAGCTTGAGGCCGGAGGCGGCCGCCTCGTCGACGACGACGGTGGCGTGCGGGTGCAGCTGCAGGGCCGAGGCGGGCACCATCGCGGACAGCGGGCCCTCCACCGCGAGGGCGACGGCCTCGGCCTTGGCCTCACCGGTGGCGAGCAGCACCAGGTGGCGGGCCTCCAGGATGGTGCCGATGCCCTGGGTGAGCACGTGGTGCGGGACTTCGTCGAGGCTGTCGAAGAACCGGGCGTTGTCCTCGCGGGTCTGCCGGGTCAGCGTCTTGATGCGGGTGCGCGAGGCGAGCGAGGAGCACGGCTCGTTGAAGCCGATGTGGCCGTCGGTGCCGATGCCGAGCAGCTGGAGGTCGACCCCGCCGGCCTCGGCGAGCGCGCGGTCGTACGCCGCCGCGGCCGCGGCGATGTCCGGCGCGTTGCCGTCCGGCCCGAGGAAGGACGCCTCGGTCAGGCCGAGCGGCCCGACGACCTCGCGCAGGACCACCGAGCGGTACGACTCGGGGTGGCCGGCCGGGAGGCCGACGTACTCGTCCAGCTGGCAGACGCGTGCGCGGGAGGCGTCCAGGGTCCCGGCCTGCACGCGGGCGGCCAGGGCCTGGTAGATCGGCGTCGGGGTGGAGCCGGTTGCCACCCCGAGCAGGGCGTCGGGCTTGTCGGTCAGCAGATCGGCGATCGCCGCGGCGATGAGGCTGCCTCCGGCGGCAGCGTCGGGCACGATCACGATTTCCATACGGATAGCCATTTCTGGAGAGCGACGTAGAGGTCTAGACCACATTCTGCCGCGAATTCCTCCCCCAGGTCCATTCCGTTCCCCTGGGCGTCCCGGAGGGTGGTCGGCCCCGCCCCGGACGGGGCGGGGCCGGGCGGTGGGCGGGCTCCTCGGCGGGTGGCCCCCGGAGCACACCGTCGACGGCGCCCCGTACGTGCACCAGGGTCATGTCGTCGGCTGCGACGCGTTCAGGATCCAGGCGCAGGCCGTCCTGCGGGCGGACACGCTCGACCGAACGCACTCGACCGGGACGGCGACGGCATCGCGTGCCCGGACCTCCCCGGGCCGAAGGACCGCAAACCGGGCCCCCGCCGGGCACCCCGGGGTCAGTTCCCCGGTACCAGGGTGTTCTCGCTGCGCCGGCCGGCTTCGAAGTCGTCGACGTTGCGGACCGTCGCCTCGATGATCTGGCCGACGGCGGTGTGCGTGAAGTAGGCCTGGTGGGAGGTGATCAGGACCTGCGGGAAGGTGACCAGCCGGGCGAGCGTGTCGTCGCTGACGCCCTCGACCGAGCGGTCGTAGAAGAAGACGCCGGTCTCCTCCTCGTAGACGTCCAGACCGACGCCGGACAGCCGGCCGGCGCGCAGCGTCTCGACCAGGGCGGTGGTGTCGACGAGGCCGCCGCGGCTGGAGTTGATCAGGATCGCGTCGTCCTTCATCAGGGCGAGCGCCGCGCCGTCGATCACGTGGTGGGTGCTCGGGACCAGCGGGACGTGCAGGCTGATCAGGTCGCTGCGGGCGAGCAGTTCGGCGCGGTCCACGTAGGTCATGCCGAGCGCGGTGCATGCGGGGTTTTCCGCGATGTCCCAGCCGAGCAGCTCGGTGCCGAAGCCGTGGGCGATCCGGGCGAAGCACTCGCCGATCTTGCCGGTGCCGAGCACGCCGACCGTCATCCCGTGGATGTCGCGGCCGAGCAGCCCGTCCAGCCGGAAGTCGAACTCGCGGGAGCGGTTGGTGGCCCGGGTGAGCCGCCGGTTCACCGCGAGCGCCAGCGCCCAGGCGTGTTCGGCGACGGCGTACGGGCTGTAGTACGAGACCCGGGCGACGGTGAGGCCGAGCTCGGCGGCGGCGTCCAGGTCGATGTTGTTGAAGCCGGTGGAGCGCTGCGCGATCAGCTCGGTGCCGCCGGATGCGAGCAGGCCGAGCGTCCGGGCGTCCAGGACGTCGTTGACGCTGCTGCTGACCGCGCGGTGCCCGGCCGCCAGCGGGGCGGTGTCGCGGTCGAGGAAGACCGCCAGGCTGCGCAGCGCGTGGCGCTCGGCGAAGGCCTTCTCCAGCAGGGGCCGCTCATCTTGTTGGACGCCGTAGGCGAGGATCTCCATCCCGTCACGCTACCGAGCCGTCCTGCTCCGACGCCCCCGACGCGTCGGGGGCGTCGCGCCCACCGGACGAATCGACAGTTGTGGCCGTTGGCACCGGGGTTCGGCCACCGACGGCCGGAGGGAGGCCGTCCCATCGCGCCATCCTGGCCGGGTGGTGCGGGTCACCGGGGAAGGGTCGGGGGCGAAGGATTTTCGGTGCGGGATCTGCACAGCGTGAAGATCGATCCGGGTCTGACGATCATTCAGTGGAGAAACGGGAGATCTTCCTGGGGCGTCCGAGGCGTGGGCAGCCGGGGGATGGCTGAATCCGCGCCAACCGTACGTACCCCCGCCGATCGGCAGTTCACTAGGTCGAGTTGCCCTGCGAGCATCGAAACAGCGAGCACGATCATGAAATCGCCTCGCATTAACGTTTCTGCAAGCTTTTCTGAACGGCGCCCCAACACCAGACGGGGTGCCCAAGGGGGGTACCACCATGTCCGAAGACACCCATGCCTCGGAGCTGACCCGGCGGCGGATGCTGCAGGGGGCCGCCGTGGCCCTGACCGCGGCCGCCGGCACCGTCGTGCTCGGCGTCGCCGGTCCGACCAGCAAGTCGGCGACGGCGGCCGACCCGGGGGCGTCCGACACCTTCGACGAGGTCTTCCAGGGCCGTCGCATCCAGGGCCGCCCGGTCACCGACGGCAGCAGCCACCACCACGGCGGCGCCGGCTACTCGGTGCGGATCGACGGCGACGAGCTGCACATGATGCGCAACGCGGACGGCACCTGGATCAGCGTCGTCAACCACTACCAGACCTTCGCCACGCCGCGCGCGCTCGCCCGCGCGGCCGTCAGCGAGCTGCAGGGCGCCACGCTCGTGCCGATCGCGACGGTCTGAGCACCGAGTCCGAACACCCGGACCAGGAACACCACTTCACACCCAAGGGGGGACTCATGGCAGTCCGCAAGAACCAGGCGACCCTGACGGCCCAGGAGAAGCGCGCCTTCGTCAACGCCGTGCTCGAACTCAAGCGCAACGGCGGTTACGACTCCTTCGTCACGACCCACAACAACTTCATCATCAGCGACACCGACAACGGCGAGCGGGTCGGCCACCGTTCGCCGTCCTTCCTGCCCTGGCACCGGCGCTTCCTGCTCCAGTTCGAGGAGGCCCTGCAGGCGATCGACCCGACCGTCACCCTCCCGTACTGGGACTGGACGGCGGACCGCACCACCACCGCCTCGATCTGGGGCGCCGACTTCATGGGCGGCAACGGCCGCAGCAGCGACGGCCAGGTGACCACCGGGCCGTTCGCCTTCTCCGGCGGCAACTGGGCGCTGAACGTGCGGCCGGACAGCCGCACCTTCCTGCGGCGCCAGTTCGGCGCCTCGGTCGCCCAGCTGCCGACCCGCGCCGAGGCCACCGGTGTGCTGGCGATCGCCGCGTACGACGCCGCGCCGTGGAACAGCGCCTCGGACGGCTTCCGCAACAACCTGGAGGGCTGGCGCGGGGTCAACCTGCACAACCGGGTGCACGTCTGGGTCGGCGGTCACATGACCACCGGCATGTCGCCCAACGACCCGGTGTTCTGGCTGCACCACTGTTTCATCGACAAGCTCTGGTCGGAGTGGCAGAAGCTCCACCCGTCGTCCACCTACCTGCCGGCGGCCGGCACGGCGAACGTGGTCGACCTCGCCGAGACCATGAAGCCGTGGAACAACGTGACCCCGGCGGACATGCTCGACCACACCGCCCGCTACACCTACGACACCGGCTTCTGATCGGCCGCGCGCCGACCTGACGCCCGCACGAGACGGCGCCGGCCCCCGAGCGGTTGCTCGGGGGCCGGCGGCCGCGGTCGGGTCTGGTCAGATGACCGTCTCCGCCTCCAGGTAACGCTCCTGCGGCACGGTCTTGAGCTCGGCGACGGCCTCGCCGATCGGCACCAGGTTGATGTTGGTGCCCTGCAGTGCGGTGATGTGGCCGAAGGCGCCCTTGTGGACGGCCTCCACGGCGTGCCAGCCGAACCGGGTGGCCAGCACCCGGTCGTACGCGGTCGGGGTGCCGCCGCGCTGGGTGTGGCCGAGGATCACCGGGCGGGCCTCCTTGCCGAGCCGGTGCTCCAGCTCCCGGGAGAGCTGGGTGGCGATGCCGGTGAACCGCTCGTGGCCGTAGATGTCCTTGCTGCCCTCTTCCCAGTGCATGGTGCCGGGCTCGGGCTTGGCGCCCTCGGCGCAGACCACGATCGCGAACTTCTTCTGCCGGTCGAAGCGCTCGCGGACGACGGCCGTGAGCTTGTCGATGTGGAACGGGCGCTCCGGGACGACGATCGCGTGGGCGCCGGCGGCCATGCCCGCGTTGAGCGCGATCCAGCCGGTGTGCCGGCCCATGACCTCGACGACCATGACCCGCTGGTGCGACTCGGCCGTGGTCTTCAGCCGGTCCAGCGCGTCGGTGGCGACCGAGACCGCGGTGTCGAAGCCGAAGGTGACATCGGTGCACGCGATGTCGTTGTCGATGGTCTTCGGCACGCCGACGATCGGCAGACCGGCGTCGCTCATCAGCTTGGCGGCCTTGAGGGTGCCCTCGCCGCCGATCGGGATGACCGCGTCCAGACCGAGGTCGGCGCAGTACCGCTTGGCGCGCTCGACGCCGTCCCGCAGATGGCTCGGCTGCACTCGCGAGGAGCCGAGGATGGTGCCGCCCTGGGCGAGGATGCCGCTCACCGAGTCCAGGGTCAGGGGGCGGTGGACGCCCTCCAGGAAACCTCGCCAGCCGTCCTCGAACCCGATGATCTCGTCGCCGTGGTCGACCACCCCCCGGTGGACCACGGAGCGGATCACCGCATTCAGGCCGGGGCAGTCACCGCCGCTGGTCAGCACTCCAATACGCATTGCTTTGCAACTCCCGAGCAGAACCGAGGAACGGCCGGACTACAGGCTGGGACGACGAACCGTCACCGTAGCGGTCGGTTCCCACACCGTGATGGCGGGGAGATGACCGAGGGGTGAAGGACCGGTCGATCCGGACAGAACGCCCGAAAACGACCGTGCAGTCGAGCATACGACCCCTGCGTCCGGCCGGGCAGGAGCCGACGCGGGAGCGGCGCCGTCGGCGCCCCCGCGCGGAAGTGCAGCCTGCTGCCGAGGAGGGTGTGCAGCCGGCATCCCCATTGTCGTACGTCCGGGCCCGCCCGTGGACCGGATGACCGCATCGCGGGCACCCGGTCGGAGCGGGCCGGCGTACTACGCGGGGCGCGAAGTGGCCGCGATGCGCTCGGCGCGCAGCGCGTCGTACCAGGTGGTGTCGGCCGGCGGCAGGGCGTTCACGTCCAGCGCCAGCTTGATCAGCATGTCCGCGACCGCGGGATTGCGGGCCATCACGGGGCCGTGCAGGTACGTCCCGAAGACGGTGTCCCGCCAGGCGCCCTCGGTGCCGTCACCGGTGCCGTTGCCCCGGCCCGCGGTGACGGTGGCCAGCGGCTGGACGCCCTGGCCGAGGTGCGTGATGCCCTGGTGGTTCTCGAAACCGGTCAGCTGCGGCAGGGCCAGGCGCGGGTCGACGTCGGCGAGCACGTCGCCGACGCAGCGGGCGCCCTCGCCGCGGGTGGTCCAGACGTCGAGCAGGCCGAGGCCCGGCTCGCGCTCGCCGAGGTCGTTGACGAACTCGTGGCCGAGGATCTGGTAGCCGGCGCAGACGGCGAAGATGATCGCGCCGTTCTCGGCGGCCCGGACCAGCCCGCTGTCGCCCCGCAGGCGCTCGGCGGCCAGCCGCTGCGGCCGGTCCTCACCGCCGCCGATCAGGTAGATGTCACCGCTGGTGGGCACCGCCTGGTCGGAGCGGACGTCGATCCTGGTCACGTTGAGGTGGCGCTGGCGGGCCCGGCGCTCCACGACCAGGGCGTTGCCCCGGTCGCCGTAGGTGCTGAGCAGGTCGGGGTAGACCCAGACCACGCGCAGGCTGCTCTCACTCATCCTCGAAGGCCTTCCGTCGTGAAGTGGGCTGCTGGGCCGGGCATCAGCCGGCCACGACCTTCCGCAGCTGCTGGAAGGCGGTGTAGTTGGCGATCGCCTCGATCCGGCCGGGCGGGGCCATCCGGACGGCCTGCTCCAGCGAGTCCACCACGTGGAACTGCAGCCCGGCGACCTCCAGGCGGACGGCGAGGTCCAGCTTGCGCTGGCCCATCACGAAGACCGGGTGCCCGGCGAGGCGCTCGTAGTCGACGTCCCAGAGCCACGAGGTGTCGGTTCCGTCGGCGTCGAGCGCGTTGACGGAGAGGATCACCGGCGCCGGCGGGCCGTCGATCAGCGAGAAGGTCTCCAGCCAGCCGGCCGGGTTCTTGGCGAGCAGCAGCCTGATGTCCCGGCCCTGGTACTGGACCACGTCGTAGCGGCCGGCCACGGCCGTCACCGACTGCATCCGCTCCAGTGCGACCTGCGGCGGGACGCCGAAGACGGCGGCCACGGCGGCGGAGCTGGTGGCGTTGGCCAGGTTGGCGCGGCCGGGCAGCTGGAGCTGGATCGGCCAGGCGCCGCGCTGCGGGTCGATCACGTGGGTGCCCTGGAGCGCCCAGTGCGGGTTGGGGCGCCGGAAGCCGCAGTCCTGGCAGAACCAGTCGTCGCCGGGGCGCTGCATCACGCCGCCGCAGGCGGGGCAGGACCAGGCGTCCTCCTTCCAGGCCTGTCCGGCGGCCACCCAGACCACCTTCTTGCAGGAGGAGGCGGCCCAGGTCACCAGCGGGTCGTCGGCGTTGGCGATGACCACGGCCTCGGTGTCCTGGAGGCCCTCACGCCACTTCTCGGCCATCATCCGGGTCTCGGCGGCGCGGTCCAGCTGGTCGCGCGAGAGGTTGAGCAGGGCGATCGCCTTGGGGTGGGTGTCACGGGCCACTCCGGCCAGGTACTTCTCGTCCACCTCGATGACGCCGAAGCGGGCGTCCGTGCCGCCGGCCAGGGCGGAGGTGATGCCGGCCGGCATGTTGGCGCCCAGGGCGTTGGAGACCACCGGGCCGGCGGCGCGCAGCGCCTCGGCGATCAGCCGGGTGGTCGTGGTCTTGCCGTTGGTGGCACTGACCAGCACGACGTCCAGGTGGTCGGCGAGGGTGGCGAGCAGGTCGGGGTCGAGCCTCAGGGCGATCTTGCCGCCGATCACCGAGCCGCTGCCTCGGCCCGCCTTCTGGGACAGGGCGGCGGCCACCTTGCCGGCCGTGACCGCGATCTTGGCGCGGGCGGGCAGCGAGGCGTCGCGTGCGCCTGTGGGCTCCGATTCGGTGCCTGCCATGCTCAGTGGTTCCTCCTTGCTGCGGCACCGCCCGGGGCCGGATAACGGGCCGTCGGGCGGCGGGGACGGGGCCAGCCTACCGACTCCGCCGCCCGGCTCGACGCTCCGGACCCCGCGCCGCCTGCTGCGACGGCGCCGGCTGCCTCGTCGGCGCCGCTCTGACGTGGCGTCAGAACGGGCGGTGTACGGAGGGGCCTTGCCCTACGGGGGACGCCTCGGCCGGGCCGGTCGGTTCCCCCGGCGCGCGCCTGCGAAGGGCCCGCCGAGCGGCCCGGCGGCGCCGGTCCGGGCCGGGCGCGCGACGGTCCGGGCGGCGTGATCGCCACCCGGACCGGTGTGCGTGCCGAGGCCCGCGGTGAGGATCCGGTGAAGACCGGACTACCTGCCCGGCCGGGTGGGCCAGGGCACGGGCAGCTCCTCGGCGGCCTCCGCCAGGTGCGCGGTGATCACCAGGGTGCCCTCCTCGACCTGGTAGTCCAGTGGCGCGGCCAGCTTGCGCATGGTGGCGATCAGCCCGGTGTTGGAGGAGTGGGTGACGGCGTAGACCGTCTCCACCCCGGCCTCCAGCGCCAGCGCGGCCATCCGCCGCATCAGGTCGAGCCCCAGCCCGCGCCGCTGCCAGTCGTCCTCGACCAGCACCGCGACCTCGGCGCTGCCGTCGTCCCACATCAGGTGCCCGAGGGCGACGATCCGCCCGTCGGGGGCCTCGACCGTGAGGGTCTGGCCGTGCCGGGCGTCCAGCAGGTGGTCCAGATAGCGGTCGGCGTCCCGGACCGGGCCGTGGTAGCGCCGGCGCAGGGTCTCCGGGGAGCAGCGCCCGTGCATCGCCAGCGCCGCCTCCCGGTCGCCCTCGTCCGCGCGCCGCACGGTCAGGTCCGCCCCGGCGGGCAGCCGCAGCCGGGCCCGGACGTCCGGCACCCGGGGGCCGAGCAGGGTGTCCAGCTCGACCAGGGCCTGGGCCCGGGCGAACTCGGTCGGGGTGAACGGCAGGTGCGGGCGGCTGAGCTCGATGAGGTCGCCGGAGGGCACCGGCAGCCGCATCAGGTGCCCGTCCACCCCGGCGCCGCCGCGCCGGGCCGCGCCCGGGTACTGCCGGATGGCGCACTGCCCGAACAGCCGGCGCAGCGCGATCGGCAGCTCGGCGGCGTCCAGCGCGGTGCGGGTCGCCAGTGCCAGGACGTGGGTGGGCACGTCCACCAGGTCGTGCGCGTCGGCCGGGTCGGTCCAGATGTCGTGCCCGCCGGCCGACGCCACCAGCGCGGCCAGGTCGGTCCGGGTGAGGGCGTGCGGCGCCCGGACGAAGAACTCGTCCACGGTGCCGTTCGGCAGCGGGTGGGACTGCATCGAGATGATGTTGACCTGCCGCTCGGCGAAGGCCGTGCAGACCCGGGCCAGACTGCCGGGGGAGTCCTGCACCGTGGTGCGGACCCGCCAGAGCGCGGTCTGCTCGAAGTCGGCCAGCGGCCCCTTCAGCCCCTCCGCCGCGTTCGGCGCGGGCGGACCCGGGGGCGCCGACGCGTCCGGGGCCGGCGGGCCGTGCAGATGGTGCCGGTGTGACCACCAGGTGTGGAACAGCGCCGTGGCGAGCAGGGCCACCGCCGAGGCGGCGAGCACCACCGGGCCCTCCGGGCCGTGCACGACGAGCTTGGCCACCAGGTCGGCGGCGGTCACCGAGAGGAAGACCGCGGCCAGCTCCACGGTGTCGCGGCGCCAGCGGTGGGTTCTGGCGCCGCGCCGTTGGGCACGGGAGGGGGCCGGCGAGTGGTCGGTGGATTCGGTCGTCGTCAGAGGCTCCGTGTGCTCCATGCCATCAATCTGCCGCTCCGGTGTTTCGCGATCACGAATCCCCCGTGACCTGTCGGTAAATGTCTCCGGGCCTCGGTTACCGCTGCTCGCCGGCGAGCAGTTCGGCCGCGGCCGACTTCACCTCGGTGAGCAGCAGGGCGAGGTCCGCCTCGGTGGTCGCGGCGTTCAACAGGCAGGCGCGCAGCATCTCGTGGCCGTCGAGCCGGGCGCCGGTGACGAAGACCCGGCCGCGCCGCTGCACCGCAGTCGGCAGCTCCCGGTTGAGCGCGTCCAGCGCGGCGCCGTCCAGGCCGGCGGCGCGGTGACGGAACGCCACGATCGAGGTCTGCACCTCGGCCAGCAGCTCCAACTCGTCGTCCGCCTCGACGAGTTCCCCGAGGTGGCGGGCCAGCGCGGTGCACCGGGCGATGTCCCGGGCGATGCCGTCGCGGCCCCGGTGGGCGATGGTGGCCCAGACCTTGAGGGCGCGGAAGGGGCGGGTCTGCTCGGTGCCGTACTCGGAGAACCAGCCGAGCGCCCCGGCGGCCTCGTCGCGCAGGTAGGGCGGCACCAGGCTGAAGGTGGCGCGCAGCTCCTCGGTGTTGCGCACCAGCGCGCAGCCGCAGTCCACCGGGACGCCGAGCCACTTGTGCGGGTCGAGGGCGAGTGAGTCGGCCCGCGCCAGCCCGGCGTAGCGGTGGGCGATCAGCGGGTCCAGCACGCCGAAGGCCCCGTACGCGCCGTCCACGTGCAGCCAGAGGCGCTGCTCGGCGCAGACGTCGGCGATCGGCCCGAAGGCGTCCACGGCGCCGGTGCCGACCGTGCCGGCGGAGGCCACCACCAGGAACGGCAGCAGTCCGGCGGCCCGGTCCCGCTCGATCGCGGCCCGCAGGACGGCCGGGTCGAGCCGGCCGTCGGGGCCGGTGGCGACGGTGCGCAGGTGCCGGCTGCCCAGGCCGAGCAGCTCGGCGGCCTTGCGCACGCACGAGTGCGTCTCGCCGGTGACGTAGCCGACCAGCGGCGGCAGCCCGGCGAGGCCGTCCTCGCGGACGTCCCACCCGGCCGCGCGGGCGGCCCGGTCGCGGGCGGCGGCGAGGCAGACGATGGTCGCCATCGAGGTGCCCGAGGTGAGCAGCCCACCGCCGGCCGGGTGGGGGAAGCCGACCAGCTCGGCGATCCAGCGGACCACGGCCCGCTCCAGGTGGACGTCGGCGTGGTCGCCGCCGGCCGAGCTGGGGTTCATGGCGGACGCGGCGAGGGTGGCGAGCACGCCGGCCGGCGCGGGGGCGGAGTTCACCCAGCCGAAGAACCGCGGGTTGCCGTTGCCCATCGGGTACGGCAGCACCTCCGCGTCGATGGCGGTGAGCAGCTCGGTGAGCGGCCGGCCGGCCGCGGGCAGCGGCGCGTCCAGCAGGGCCTGCCGGGCGCTGTCGTCCATCGGCTGCCAGACCGGGCGCGCGGGCAGGTCGGCGAGGTAGTCGCTGACCAGGTCGGCGGCGGCGTGCGCGGCGGCGCGGAAGTCCTCGGAGGTCACGGCGGGCTCCAGGTGGTACGGGGCCTGGTGGCGCGGCGTCCTCGGCGCACCCGGATCAGCCCGATCCTACGAAAGCGGGCCCGCGCCGTGCGGCGCGGGCCCGGTCCTGGGGGGAGGGGGTCAGTCCAGGGAGGCGGAGAGCCCGCTCGCCGAGCGGCAGTAGCCCTGCATCTCCTTGTTCGTGATCTTGGCGCAGAGCCGGCCGGCCGCGCCGCCGTCGGTGTAGTTGACCGTGTAGTAGCTGACCAGGCCCTCGGCGCAGGCCTTGCGCTGCCAGCCGTCGGCGGCGGTCGCGCACTGCTCGGCGGCCCAGTCCTCGCGGTCCAGGTTGTACTTCATGGTCCGCGAGCCGACGCCCCGGCTGCAGTCCACCGCGCCGCCGCTCGCCTTGCCGTTGAGGCACCACTTCAGCGCCTCGCCGTAGACCTCGGGGTGGTTCGGGTAGTCGTGCGAGGAGAGGAAGAAGGTCGGCGCGTAGAAGTAGCAGGCGGACTGGTAGAGGGCCGGCTGGTCCTTGCACGGGTAGAGCGGGTCCTGCGCGAGCTTGTCGGCGGGCAGGTTCGCCTTCGCCTTCTCGTCCTCCTCGTCCGGGCCGAAGAGCTGCATGAACAGGCCCTCCGAGCAGCGGATCCGGTTCTGGTCGGTGGTGAACTTGTTGCAGAGGTCGCGGGCCTTGGCCACGTCCTGCTTGGCGACGAACATCGTGCCGTGCCCGACGCCGTGGATGCAGGGGCCGGTGTTCTTGGGCGCGCAGAGCTTGAGCAGGTCCACCTCGGGCTGGGCGGAGGCGTTCAGCATCTCCTCGACCGCGCCGTGCAGGTAGCCGGCCGCGCAGGTCTCGTGGGGGAAGGAGATGACCTTCTGGAAGTCGGCGTTGTACCGCTTGACCGCCTCGTGCCCGAGCTCGTGCGCGATCGGGTGGCAGAACCGGACGGTGTACGGCAGCTGCTTGGTGATCCGGTCGAGGTCCGCCAGCGCCACCCCCGGGTCGCTCGCCTGCATCTCGGCCATCATCTTGTTGCGCAGCGTCGAGCGGGTCCAGACCGCCGGGTCACCGGTCGGGGTGGCCGTCGCGGCGCCGCCGACGGGGGGTGCGTTGGAGCCGGCCGCGGTGGCGGCGCCGGGGGCGGTCGCCGAGGTGCTCGTCGCGGGGGTCCAGTCGGTGACGGCCACCGACCCGAGGCCCAGCACTCCCAGCAGGAGGGCGGTGAGAATCGCGAAGACTCGCGGCTGCATGGCGGAGATCCCCCGGCGGATCGAGACGGACGGTTCGCTCCCCATCCTGACGCCACGGGGGCGGGAATCCGCGTTTTGGGCAGCCATTCGGGAGGTGTCGGCGACGCTATCGCACGTCGCACCCGGTCAACGAAGCGGGATGCCCGGCGGTCACCACCCGGACGGCGGGCACCCGGCACGCCGCCGTCCGGAGGTGACGGCCGCTCACAGTTCCAGGGAGACCTGGTACCCCGTCAGCCAGGCGTTGAGGTCCAGCGCCAGGTCGACGCCGAGCCGGACGGACTGCGGGTCGGTGTCCGGCGCGAGCGCGTCGGTGAGCGCCCGGCGGTCCAGCAGGCCGAGCACGGGGGCGCCCGGGTCGGCGGCGAGTTCGGCGAGTTCGGCGCGCAGCAGCGCCGGGTAGTGCGGATCCTGGACGACGGGGTACGGGCTCTTCACCCGGTCGGCGATCTCGGCCGGCAGCAGGTCGCGGACGGCGGCCCGCAGCAGGCTCTTCTCCCGGCCGTCGAAGCTCTTCATCGCCCAGGGGGTGTTGAAGACGTACTGGACCAGCCGGTGGTCGCAGAACGGCACCCGGACCTCCAGGCCGTTGGCCATGCTCATCCGGTCCTTGCGGTCCAGCAGGATGCAGACGAAGCGGGTGAGGTTGAGGTAGGAGATCTCGCGCATCCGGCGTTCCACCGGGTCGGCGCCGGGCAGGTGGGGGACTTCGGTCAGCGCCTCGCGGTAGCGGGCCCGCCGGTACTCGGCCACGTCGAGCTTCTCGGCCAGCCCCCGGTCCAGCAGCTGGTCGCGGGGGCCGGCGCCGGTTCCGCCGAGCTGGGTGACCGCGTCCACCCACGGGAAGTCGTCGGCGGCGACCAGCTTCGGGTCGTGGTACCAGCGGTAGCCGCCGAACAGCTCGTCGGCTGACTCGCCGGACAGCGCCACGGTGGACTTCTCGCGCACGCCCCGGAAGAGCAGCAGCAGCGAGACGTCCATGTCGCCGAAGCCGCCGGGGGTGTCCCGGGCCCGCAGTACGGCGGAGCGCTGCGCCGGGTCGGTGAGCGCGGCGCTGTCCAGCTCGATGACGTGGTGGTCGGCGCCGACGTGCCCGGCCAGCATCCGCGCGTAAGGGCCGTCCGGGGTGGACCGGACGGCGTCGGCCCGGAAGCTCTCGCTCTGGCCGGTGAAGTCGACCGCGAAGGAGCGCACCGGGCCGGCTCCGGCCGTCCGCAGCGCCCGGGCGGCGATGGCGGTGACGGCGCTGGAGTCGAGCCCGCCGGAGAGCAGCGAGCAGAGCGGGACGTCCGCCTCCAGCTGGCGGTGGACGATGTCCTCCAGCAGGGCGCGGACGGTGGCGACGGTGGTCTCCAGGTTGTGGGTGTGCTCGCGGGCCTCCAGCGCCCAGTACCGCCGGGTCGTGACGCCCTGGCTGCGCACCCGGACGACGTGGCCGGGCCGCACCTCGGCGATCCCCCGGTAGACGGTGCGGCCGGGGGTCCGGCTGACGGCGAGCATCTCGCGCAGCCCGTCCAGGTCGACCACCGCCCGGACGTCCGGGTGCGCCAGCACGGCCTTGGCCTCGGAGCCGAAGACCACGCCGTGCGGCGTCCGGAAGTAGTGCAGCGGCTTGACGCCCATCCGGTCGCGGACCAGCAGCAGCTCCTGGCGGCGGGAGTCCCAGACGGCGAAGGCGAACATGCCGTTCAGCCGCTCGGCCAGGCCCTCGCCCCACTCCAGGTAGGCGTGCAGCACCACCTCGGTGTCGCTGCGGGTGCGGAACCGGTGGCCGGCCGCCTCCAGCTCGGCGCGCAGCTCGCGGTGGTTGTAGACCTCGCCGCTGTAGGTGAGGGCGGCCAGTACGCGGCCGTCGTGCTCGACGGTCATGGGCTGGGTGCCGCCCTCGATGTCGATCACGGCGAGGCGGCGGTGGCCGAGCGCGGCGTGCCGCTCCAGGTGGGCGCCGCCGGCGTCCGGGCCGCGGCAGAGCTGGGTCCGCGTCATCGCGTCCAGCACTGGACGCTGGGCGGTGAGGTCGCGCTCGAAGTCGACCCATCCGGTGATCCCGCACATCAGCAAGCCTCCGGTCTTCCGCTACGCATCTCCGATGCGTATGCGGAGTATCACGCTACGGGGCGTAGTGGTGTCGCTACAAGGGTGTGTCGGCCGGGTGGCGAGCCGGCGCCGGTCGGGGTGGCGCGCCGCCACCTGAGAGGCGGAAGGGGCTTCGGGCGCCCCGCCTGGTCCGAATGTCGTAAGGTCTGCCCGAAATCGGGCAGGATCTTTGATCTCGCGGCTCGGTCCGGCCTAGGCTCCCCGTTCGTGTCCAGCTCTCCCGGCTCCTCGCACCCTCACGAAGACCTGCTCGCCCACCTCACCCGGACCAGCCCGCTCGGGCCCCGCGAGGCGGCGCGGGTGGTGGCGGAGGTGCTGGCGTACTTCTCCGAGACGGCCGAGGAGTACGTCCGCCGCCGCCACGGCGAGCTGCAGGCACGCGGCCTGACCAACGAGAAGATCTTCGCCCGGCTGGCCGAGGAGCTGCCCGCCCGGCGCGTCGCGGCGCCCGGGCTCTCGGCCCGCCAGCTGCGCCGGATCGTCTACGGCTGACCGCCGTCGCCCCTCGCCCTCCCCGTTCAAGGAGTCCACCCAGATGTGCGGAATCGTGGCCTACATCGGCCCCAAGGACGCGACCCCCTTCCTCCTGGAGGGCCTGGCCCGGCTGGAGTACCGCGGCTACGACTCGGCCGGCGTGGCCGTGACCGGCCGCACCGGCGGCCTCAAGCTCCGCAAGGTCAAGGGCCGGGTCGCCGACCTCGCCGCCGCCGTGCCGGCCCGGTTCAAGGGCACCACCGGCATCGGGCACACCCGCTGGGCGACCCACGGCGTGCCCAGCGACGCCAACGCCCACCCGCACCTGGACAACGCCGAGCGCATCGCCGTCGTCCACAACGGCATCATCGAGAACGCCGACGAGCTGCGGGCCAAGCTGACCGCCGACGGCGCGGTGTTCCGCTCCGAGACCGACACCGAGGTGCTCGCCCACCTGATCGCCGCGCACGCCGCCGAGGGCGCGGAGCTGGAGGACGCGGTGCGCGCCGCGCTCGCCAAGGTGGTCGGCACCTACGGCATCGCCGTGCTCGACGCGGAGCAGCCCGACCGGATCGTCGTCGCCCGCAACGGCAGCCCGATCGTGCTCGGCATCGGCGAGAAGGAGATGTTCGCCGCCTCCGACGTCTCCGCCCTCGTCCGCTACACCCGCCAGGTCGTCCACCTGGAGGACGGCGAGCTGGCCACCGTCCGCGCCGACGGCTTCCGCACCTTCACCGAGGACGCCCGCACCACCCACCGCCAGCCGTCCACCGTCGACTGGGAGATCGACTCCTACGACACCGGCGGCTTCGAGCACTTCCTGCTCAAGGAGATCCACGAGCAGCCCGGCTCGGTGGAGCGCACCCTCAGCGGCCGGCTCGACGAGCGCTTCGCCACCGCCCACCTCGGCGGTCTCAACCTGGACGCCCGCGAGCTGCGCGAGATCCGCCGGGTCAAGATCCTCGGCTGCGGCTCCGCCTACTACGCCGGCGAGATGGGCGCCCAGCTGATCGAGGAGCTGTCCCGGATCCCCGCCCACAGCGAGCCGGCCTCGGAGTTCCGCTACCGCAACCCGGTGATCGAGGCGGACACCCTGTACGTGGCGGTCAGCCAGTCCGGCGAGACCTACGACACGCTCGCCGCCGTCCAGGAGATCAAGCGCAAGGGCGGGCGGGTGCTCGGCGTGGTCAACACCGTCGGCAGCGCCATCGCGCGCGAGTGCGACGGCGGCATCTACCTGCACGCCGGACCGGAGATCTCGGTCGCCTCCACCAAGGCCTTCACCTCGACGGTGGTCGCCTTCGCGCTGCTCGCCCTGCACTTCGGCCGCATCCACGACCTCTCGCCCGCCGACGGCCGCCGGATCGTGGCCGGGCTGAAGGCGCTGCCGGACCAGATCCGGGAGATCCTCGCGCAGGGCGAGGAGATCGCCGAGCTCGCGGCCGCGTACGCCGAGTCCGAAGGCATGATGTTCATCGGCCGGGTCCGCGGCTTCCCGGTGGCCCGCGAGGGTGCGCAGAAGCTCAAGGAGATCTCCTACGTCCACGCCGAGGCCTACCCCGCCAGCGAGCTGAAGCACGGCCCGCTCGCGCTGATCAGCCCCGAGCTGCCGACCGTCGCGCTGGTTCCGGACGACGAGCTGCTCGACAAGAACCTCACCACCCTCGGTGAGATCAAGGCCCGCTCCGGCCGCGTGCTGGCCGTCGCCCACCGCCGGCCCGAGGCCAAGCTCGCGGACCACTGCGTCCTGGTGCCCAAGAGCGAGCCGGAGCTGGACCCGCTGCTCCTCAACATCCCGCTCCAGCTGCTGGCCTACTACGCCGCGGTGGCCCTGAAGCGCGACGTCGACAAGCCGCGCAACCTGGCGAAGAGCGTGACGGTCGAGTAGCGGCCGCCCGGCCGCACGGAACCGGCCGCCCGGGTGCGTCGCGCGCCCGGGCGGCCGCGCCGGTCCCGGAGATGATTGACTTTGCCAACCATCTCGGCCTACTGTCGACAGAAGCTTGATGTTGTCAACTATCAAGCGCTTCAAAATTTCCTGTCGGGAGTACTCTCATGAAGGCCATCACCGAATCCGATCCCGCCACCGTCGTCGCCGGGCTGCGCGCCGCCTTCGCGAGCGGCCGGACCCGCCCGGTCGCCTGGCGCCGGGAGCAGCTGGGCGCCCTGCGCGCGCTGCTCACCGAGCGAAGCGAGGATTTCCTCACGGCGCTCCACGCCGACCTCGGCAAGGGACCCGCCGAGGCGTACCGCACGGAGATCGCCTTCACCCTCAACGAGCTCGACCACACCGTCCGGCACCTGGACGAGTGGCTGAGCCCGCGGCCGGCCGACGTCCCCGAGGCGTTCCGCCCGGCCACCGCCCGGGTGGTCCGGGAGCCGCTCGGCGTGGTGCTGGTGATCGCGCCCTGGAACTACCCGCTCCAGCTCGCCCTGGCCCCGGTGGTGGGCGCGCTGGCGGCCGGCAACGCCGTCCTCGTGAAGCCCAGCGAGCTGGCCCCCGCCACCTCCGCCGCGCTGGCCCGGCTGCTCCCGCGCTACCTCGACCCGGAGGCCGTCGCCGTCGTCGAGGGTGCCGTCCCGGAGACCACCGCCCTGCTGGAGCAGCGGTTCGACCACATCTTCTACACCGGCAACGGCGCGGTCGGCCGGATCGTGATGACCGCCGCCGCCCGCCACCTGACCCCGGTGACCCTGGAACTCGGCGGCAAGAGCCCGGTGGTGGTCGACCCGGACACCGACCTGGAGGTCACCGCCCGGCGGCTGGCCGCCGGCAAGTTCCTCAACGCCGGCCAGACCTGCGTGGCCCCCGACTACGTCCTCGCCGTGGGCGGCACCGGCCCCGCGCTGGCCGGGCACCTGGCCGAGGCCGTCCGCGCGCTCTACGGCGAGGACCCGGCGGCTGATCCCGAGTACGGCCGGATCGTCAACACCCGCCACTTCGACCGCCTGGCCGCGCTGCTCGGCGACGGCCGCGTGGTCACCGGCGGCGGCCACGACCGGGCCACCCGCTTCATCGAGCCCACCGTGCTGGCCGACGTGGATCCGGACGCCCCGGTGATGCGCGAGGAGATCTTCGGCCCGGTGCTGCCGGTGCTGGAGGTGGCCGATCTCGACGCGGCGATCGCCTTCATCACCGCGCGGGAGAAGCCGCTCGCGCTCTACGCCTTCACGGAGTCGGAGACGACCAAGCGCCGGCTCGCCGAGGAGACCTCCTCCGGTGCCCTGGTCTTCGGCCTTCCGGTGTCCCATCTGGCCGTGCCCGAACTGCCCTTCGGCGGCGTCGGGGAGAGCGGCATGGGCAACTACCACGGCGAGTACTCGCTGGCGACGTTCAGCCACACCAAGGCGGTGCTCGACAAGCCGCTGGGCTGAGCCCGGGGGCCCGTCCAGGGGCGCCGCCCGCCTCCCGGGGCGGGCGGCGCCCGCGTTCGGAACCGGCCGCGCGCGGCCGGGCCGGACGGTGCCGGATGCCACACCGCGGACGCGCCCGGAAAAGGACCCCGTTTCGCGCCCGCACCTGCTACAGTCGACGTCAGTTGCAGTTTTGGTTCCCATGAACTCTGTGTGCGCCTGCCGGTTGTAACCGCTGGCGCATTTTTGTTTTCCCCGGATTTTCCTCGGGTGGGCCTCATCGCGGCGACGCGGGACTTCGCGAGGTGCGAAGCTCCGGATTTGCCCTTTCAAGGAGAATTTTTATGGCTAATGGCACTGTGAAGTGGTTCAACGCGGAGAAGGGCTTCGGCTTCATCGAGCAGGAGGGTGGCGGCCCGGACGTCTTCGCCCACTACTCGAACATCAACGCCCAGGGCTTCCGTGAGCTGCTCGAGGGCCAGAAGGTCGAGTTCGACGTCACGCAGGGCCAGAAGGGCCCGCAGGCGGAGAACATTCGCCCCCTGTAGTACGCACCGCTGAGCGGCCCTGGCCGAACAGCACGGGCCTGCACTGCGCTTCGCGCACGGTGCAGGCCCTTCGGCGTTCCCGGGGGCGGACCGGGCGGCCGTGGGCGCCCGCGGCCGACAGGCGGCGCCGGGACCGGCCGGAGCGAAGCCGACGGGCCCGGGACCCTGACTCCGCCGGGTCCGGTCCGTTAGCCTGGCGGTATGCCGAACCCGGATCCGTTGCTCATCAGTATCACCGCGATGGTGGAGTCGACGGGCAGTAATCAGATGCCGATCACCGTGGTCGTCCCCGGCGCAGTCATCACCGGGCGGCTCGCCGCCGAGACTGTCTGGCGGGAACGAGTCGCCGAAGTCCTGGAAGCGTCCGACCACCTCAAACCCTTCGCGCCGCTGTTCGCCGATGCGGTGACGGACGCCGACGCCCCGGTGACCCACCTGCACCTGCACCTCGCCAAGATCCTGCAGGGCAGCTTCGGCCTCCCGCACACCGGCGGGATGTACCGCATCGCGATCGACGACGTCAGCAGCTGGACCCTGGGGGACCTCAGCTACTCGGACCAGTGACGGCGGCGGGTGCCCGGCCGGTCGCGCAGGCCGGCCGGGCACCCGTCCTCAGCGCACCGCCGCGGCGGCGCGGAGGACGGCCGCGGCCAGCGCGTGGTTCTCCGGCGCACCACCGCCTTCGGTGCCGAACCTGCGGCGGGTGTAGCCGCACGCCACTCCGCTGCGAGGATCGGCGAACGACTGGGCGCCCACCGCGCCGCTGTGTCCGAAGGCGTGATCCCGGCCTTGCCCTCCGCCGCGAACTCCGGCCAGTGACGGGCCACTTCCTCGTCCAGGCCGAGCACGCCCCGCTGCACCAGCAGCGCCACCACCAGATGGGCGGCGCCCTTCGCCGAGGAGTAGACGGAGAGCAGCGAGTCACCCGCCATGCCCTCGCCCGTCCAGAGGTCCACCACCCGGCGGCCGTCCAGATGGGCGGCCAGCTGGGCGCCGCCGTGGCCCGGATCGGTGGCCACGACGGCGGCGAACTCCGCGCGCACCCCCTCGAATCCCGGCGCCACGCTGCCATGGACGGTGGTACTGCTCGACATTGGTCCCCCGGGGTCGCACACCTGGTCAGGCCTTGATCATCGGCCTGTCGAAGCGTCAACCACCGGTGGGCCGGGCGCATTCCTGCCGGGCACGCGGTTCCTTCGGGGCCGGGCCGGGCGTGGTCACCCGTCGGCCCGCTGCGCCGCGAGGGTGTTGAGCAGGGCGGCGCCGCGCTCGGCGTCGTCGACGCTGACCGCGAACTCCGCGCCCGTGCGCGGGTGGACGACCAGGCACTCGCCGCGCCGGAGCATCACGGTGGTGCCCAGCCCGCTCAGCCGATAGCCCCAGCCGCCGACCTGGGCGGGCGTCCGCTGTTCGACGCGGGCCGACTCGATGTCCTGGACCGGCCAGCGCCGGACCGGCCAGCCCGCCGGGCCGAAGGCCACCTCCAGGCCTTCGGGCGTCACCCGGGCCTGGACGGAGGAGCAGCCGAGCACCGCCGCGGCGACGAGGGCCAGCGGGGCGATCGCCGCCCAGGGGGCGTCGATGAGCCCGCCGGCCGCGGCGATCGCCCCGGCCGCCGCGGCCAGACCGAACACGGCAGCGGTCAGTTGGAGCCAGGGGTTGGTCGTCCAGGAGAGCCAGACGAACCGCTCTCCCACGGGGACGTCGAGCACCGGTCCGCCGGCCGGGGCCGCGGCGGCCGTCGTACCGCGCCGGCCGACGAGCAGGCCCAGCAGGCCGGCGAGCAGGGCCGCGCCCACGGTCAGGGCGACTGCGGCGCCGACCCCGTCGGCCTCGGCCCAGTCGGCGCGGTCCAGGTTGGCGTGCACGATGGCGGCCTGGGCGCCGGTCAGCAGGACGCCGGTGAAGAGCAGCGTCGCGCCGAACCAGGGGCGCGCCGGCGGGGTCGTGCGCCGGGTCAGCAGGGCGAGGACCAGTACCAGGACCGCCCAGATCAGGGCGGGGAAGAGCGGGACGGCCCAGCGGGGCAGCGAGCCGTCCGGCTGCCCGCCGTCGCCCCAGTGGGTGGCCACCCGCTGGGGCAGCCGCCCGGCGGCACTCAGCGGCAGGGCGACCAGCGCCGCCAGGACGCCGGTCACCCAGGCCGCCGCGCTCCAGCGCGCTCCACGATTCCGGTTCCCCCCACTGCTCACGGCAGCCTCCTGATCAGTTCGACGAGATCGGCCCGGCTGTACCCCAGGCGGGCCGCTTCGGCGACCAGTTCGGCCGCCTGCCGGGCCAGTTCGGCGCGCTGGCCGGCGCCGCCGGCGACGGTCACGCCGCGCCCCCGGCGGAACTCCAGCACTCCCTCGTCCCGGAGGGCCCGCAGGCCCCGCAGGACGGTGTTGGCGTTGACGCCGAGCGCGCGGGAGAGCTCCCGGGCGGGCGGCAGTCGGTCGCCCGGCGCGCACTCGCCCTCGGCGATCGCGCGCCGGATCGCACCCGCGACCTGCTCGTGCAGGGGGCGGTTGTCGGTGAGGTCCAGCTTGAGCAACATGGTGATATCGACAGTAGCACCATGTGGCGATAGTGCCATCGCCGAGGGAGCGGCCGGACCGCCGCGTCCGCGCCGGCCGAGGCCGTTCGCGGGGCGGGGGCCCGCCGGATTCCGGGCGCCGGGGGCTCGGCGCTCCGGGTGGCCTCAGTAGTCCGCGCTGGGCGCCGCCGCCGTGGGGCCGAGGTCCGGCGTGTCGCGGAGTTCGACCGCCTCCCCGTGGGTCTCCAGTTCGAGGACGACCAGCTCGTTGCGGCCGGCCCGCCAGAGCGGGGCCGGCGCGTACAGCGTGCGCTGCGGGCCCTGCCGGGTGTAGCGGCCGAGCAGGAAGCCGTTCAGCCAGAGCAGGCCCCGGCCCCAGTCCGGGAGGGCGACGAAGGCGTCGGCGGGGGCGTCCAGCGCGGCCTCGAAGCGGTGGAAGACCGGGTCACCGTCGGCGGCCGGTGCGGTGGCGTCACCGAAGGCGAGCGGGCCCAGGTCGTCGAGCGGGAGCGGGCGGATCTCCCAGCCGAAGAGGCGCTGGGAGCCGTGCGAGACGCCGCGGCCGATGCCCTTGCGGTCGTCCAGCTGAGGGCCGTAGTTCACCCGGCCGAGCGCCTCCACCAGGATGTCGAGCGCCGCACCGGCCGGGCCGCTCTCCAGCGGCAGCGTCCCACCGGGGGCATTGCGGTCCAGGACGCCGAGCGGCACGCCGTCGGCGAAGACGTGGGCCCGGTCGCCGATCCCGTCGATCCGCAGCGCCGCGGCCGGGCGGGGGCCGGGCACCCGGGTGCGGTAGTGGATCAGGCCGAGGGACTGGCCGACCCGCTCCATCGGCTCCGGCGTCGCGCTGCGGACCGGCGTGGACAGCGCGTCGAGGGAGGCCAGCAGGCGGGCGCGGCCGGTCGGGCTTGCGAGCCGCTGCGGCGCGACGCGCGGGGCGGGCTCCGGCAGCGCCGCGTCCGGCAGTGGGGCGTACTTGGCGATGACGGACCGGAACGCGTGGAACTTCTCGGTCAGTTCACCCGCCTCGCCGATCGGCGCGTCGTAGTCGTAGCTGGTGGAGGCGGGCTCGTACCCGGCGTCGTACGGATGGGCGCCGAAGTGGTTGGCGCCCGACCAGAAGCCGAAGTTCGTGCCGCCGTGGGCCATGTAGAGATTGACCGAGGCGCCGGTCGCGAGGAGTTCGTCGAGGGAGCGCGCGGACTCCCCGGCGTCGCGGACGTGGTGCGGCCCGCCGACCCGGTCGAACCAGCCGATCCAGAACTCCATCGCCGTCAGCGGGCCCTTGGGCTGGTGGCGGCGCAGGACGGCGAAGCGCTCGGCGGCCCGCGACCCGAAGGTGGCGGTGGCCAACTGGCCGGGGATCGCGCCGCCCTGCTGCATGGCGTCCTCGGCGCCGTCCGTGGTGAAGAGCAGGCAGTCCAGGCCCCGGCCGAGCAGGCCGTCGCGCAGGTGGGCCAGGTACCCGGCGTCGTCGCCGTAGCTGCCGTACTCGTTCTCGACCTGGACGGCGACCACCGGGCCGCCGCGGCTCGCCAGCAGCGGCAGGATCTCGGGCACCACGGCGTCGAACCAGCCGTCCACCTCGGCCAGGAAGGCCGGGTCGGCGCAGCGCAGCCGCACGCCGTCGGCGGCGAGCAGGCGGGCCGGGAGGCCGCCGAACTCCCACTCCGCGCAGATGTACGGGCCGGGGCGCAGGATCACGTCCAGGCCGTTCGCCCGCGCCAGCCAGGCGAACCGGGCGATGTCCCGCCAGCCGGTGAAGTCGACCTCGCCGGAGGACAGTTCGTGGAAGTTCCAGGGGACGTAGGTGTCGACGGTGTTGGCGCCCATCGCGCGCAGCCGGCGCAGGCGGTCGTCCCAGAGGTCGGGGTGGACGCGGAAGTAGTGCAGGGCGCCGGAGATGATCCGGTGCGGGGCGCCGGCGCGGCGGAACCCGGTGTCGTCGTAGTCGAGCAAGGGGGCCTGCCTTCGGTGGGAACACGGTGGGATCGCGGAGTGATCGTGGTGTGCCGGGCGAGGGTCGAGGGGCCGACGGTCGGTGTACGGGTGATCTTCGGAGCCTACCCGGGGCGGCCGACGGGATGCCGGAGCACGGGCCACCGGTGCGGGGCGTCGGGCTACGAGTCGGCCCGGTCCCGGAGGTCGGCGTGCCAGGGCGGGTTGGGGCCGGCGACCGAGCAGGTCAGGGCGGCCACCCGGGCGGCGAATCGGCAGGCGTCGTGCACCTCCTCCGGGGTCAGCGCGTCGAGGCGGCCGCCGAGCCGGCCGATCCCGCCGAGGTGGTGCAGCAGGCCGCCGGTGAAGGCGTCGCCGGCGCCGATGGTGTCGACCACGTCGGTCCGCGGGGCGTCGACGGTCAGCCGCTCGCCGTCCAGCGAGGCCAGCGCGCCCCGGCCGCCCAGGGTGATCACGACCAGTCGAACGCCGGCCAGGTGCCAGTCGTCGCAGGCGCGTTCGGCACTGACGCCGGGCAGCAGCAGGTCGAGGTCGTCCGCGCTGAGCCGCAGGATGTCGGCGGCCGCGCACCAGTGCGGAAGCCGGGACCGGTAGCGTGCCGGATCGACCAGCAGCGGACGCACGTTGGGGTCGATCGACACGGTCGGGCGGCCGGGGGCCCGGGTCAGCAACTCCTCGACGCGGGGGCCGCCGGGCTCGCGGACCAGGGCGAGCGAGCCGGTGTGCAGACAGCCCACGCCGGCCAGCGGGAGGGCGCCGAGCTCGGCCGGCGTCCAGGCCCAGTCGGCGGTGCCCTCGGCGTGGAACGAGTAGCGGGCCTGGCCCAGTTCGTCCACGGTGGCGATGGCCAGGGTGCTGGGTTCGGCCGCCGCGACACTGCCGCCGAGGTCGACGCCGGAGGAGTCGAGGTGCTGTCGGAACAGCGCCCCGAAGGGGTCGGCGGAGATCCGGCCGAGGAAGCGGGTCGGGGTGCCCAGCCGGGCCAGCGCGACGGCGGTGTTGGCGGGGCCGCCGCCGGGCAGGACGCGCAGCGCGAGTTCGCCGGGGCGCCGCTCGGCGGAGGAGTCGGTGAACGCGTCGGCGACGCACTCGCCGAGTACGGCGACCGGGAGTCGGGTCATGGCGGACCGCCTTCGGGAGAGGGCTCGTTGGGTGCTGCCGGGCGTCCCGGGCGACACCGCAGGGGTGTTCCCGGGGCACCTCAGCGTACGGGGGGATGCCGCCGGGGCGGGAGCACCGAAGGCCCGCACGGCGCCGGGCGGGCGTTGCTCACGGCGTTGCTCACGGCGCGTCGGATCAGGTGGCCCGGTCGCCCGGCCCGTCCGCCCGGCCGTCCGGTGGGGTGTCCGGGCGGGCGGAGCACGCCTAGACTGCGGAACTCGCGCGGTATTACCGACCGGTAGGGATGGGGAGTTCGGATGGCCGAGGAGCGGGTCCACGCGTTCGGGGACGACGCGTTGGGGGAGCACGACGCGGTCGCGCTGGCGGCGCTGGTACGGTCCGGCGAGGTCGCTCCCGGTGAGCTGGCCGCCGCCGCGGCGGCGCGCGCCGAGCGGGTCGACGCGGCGCTGGCACCCGTCGCGTTCGCGTCGTACGGGCAGCCGCGCAGCGCCCCGGCCGGTGGTGGGGCCCCGCTGTTCGGGGTCCCGAGCTACCTCAAGGACAACGTGGACCTGCGGGGGATGCCCACCGGGCAGGGCAGTTCGGCGTTCCGCGCCAAGCCGGCACGGCGCGACGCCGGCTTCGCCGAGCAGTTCCTCAGCACCGGCCTGGCGGTGCTGGGCAAGACCAGGATGCCGGAGTTCGGCCTCAACGCCTCGACCGAGTTCGCCGAGGCCCGGCCGGTCCGCAACCCGTGGCGGACCTCGCACTCGCCGGGGGCCTCCTCCGGCGGCGCGGCCGCGCTGGTCGCGGCGGGCGTCGTGCCGATCGCGCACGCCAACGACGGCGGCGGGTCGATCCGCATACCGGCCGCCTGCTGCGGCCTGGTCGGCCTGAAGCCGACCCGCGGCCGGCTGGTCGCCAACGACCAGGGCCGCCGGCTGCCGATCGACCTGGTGACGGACGGTGTGGTGACGCGCTCCGTCCGGGACACCGCCGCCTTCTTCGCCGCCGCCGAACTCCACCACCGCAATCCGGCGCTGCCGCCGCTCGGACTGGTGGAGGGCCCGGGGGACCGGCCGCTGCGGGTCGGCCTGGTGGTGGACTCCCCGATCGCCGTCACCGACGGGCCGACCCGGCAGGCGGTCGAGCGGACGGCGGCGCGGCTGGAGGCGATGGGGCACAAGGTCACGCCCGCGACGCTGCCGTTCGGCGAGGACTTCTCCCGCGACTTCACGCTCTACTGGGGCTGCATCGCCTTCATGATCGCCACCACCGGCCGGCTGCTGCTGGACCCGGGCTTCCAGGCGCGGAAGCTGGACGGTCTGACCACGGGGCTGCGGCGGCGCTTCCACCGGGAGTTCCTGCGCACGCCCGGCGTGCTGCGCCGGCTCCGGCAGGCGGAGGCTGCGTACGGCGGACTGTTCCGCGAGCACGACGTGATCCTCTCGCCGGTGCTGGCCCATGTCGCGCCGCCGATAGGGCACTTGAGCCCGAACGTGGCATTCGACGAGCTGCTGGACCGGCTGGGCCGGTACGTGGCCTTCACCCCGGTGAACAACGTGACGGGCGGCCCGGGGATCTCGCTGCCCGCCGAGTCGGCCGGGAACGGGCTGCCGATCGGGGTGCACCTGTCGGCCGCGCACGGCCGGGAGCGGCTGCTGCTGGAGCTGGCGTTCGCGCTGGAGGCGGACCGGCCCTGGCAGCGGATCCAGGACTGAGCGCGGGGTCGGCAGGCGTCCCGCGTGGTGCGTGCTCAAGCCGGGCCGGGCGAGGCGTCCCGCGTGAGGGGGTGCCGGTGCTCAGCCCGGGCCCGGGGAGGCGATCGCCCGGGCGGCCCGCACCTCCTGGCGCAGCGGCGCCAGCACGCCGTCCTCGGCGGACTCTCCGCCGGACTCCTCGCCGGTCTCCGGCCCGGTCCCTCTGCCGGTCCGCCCGGTGCTGGCGGCCGGGTCGGACGGCGGAGGGGTCGCGGGTCGCGGAGCGTCGGCGCGCAGGGCCGCCGCGAGCTCGTCGAGCTCACGGGTGATGGCGGCGACCTCGGCCGCCGGCGGCGGGGGCACCCCGTGGTCGATCCGGACCCGGGTGGCGGTGGTGGCCTCCACGATCCGCTCGACGGCGATGACCAGCGGCCACCACGCGGCGGCCCGCGCCCCGGTGGGCGGGGGTTCGGTGAGCGCCCGCTGGAACTCCGACCGCACGGCGGACAGGTCGCGGTAGAGCCTGCGCCGGTGGCGGAGCCGGGCCGACTGGTCCCGGCCGGGGTCCGCGTCGAACGCCAGCCTGACGTAGGCCGCGGTGTCCGCCGCGGCGTCCGCGAGCCGGTCGCCGATCCGGGTGTGCCAGGACTCCAGCCAGAGCAGGTAGCCGGCGATCAGCGAGACCCCGCAGCCGATCAGCGAGTCGTAGAGCCGGGGCGCCACCAGCCGGAACCCCTGGTGGTTGAGCAGGTCGGAGAGGAGCAGGATGACCGGGGTGATCGCCGCGGTCTGGAAGGCGTAGCCCTTCGCGGAGAACGCCGGGATCAGCATCGCGAGCAGGGCGATGGTCGGCACGTCCCACCATCCGCGCGGCACCTCGGCGAGGACCGGGACGGCGATCAGCAGGCCGACCGCCGTGCCGAACGCCCGCAGCACGGCGCGCGAGAAGACCGAGCCGAAGTCGGGCTTCATCACGAAGGTGACGGTCAGCGCCACCCAGTACGAGCGGGGCACGGCGATCACCGAGACCAGCGTCTGGGCGACGCCGATGCACAGGGCCAGCCGCAGGCCGTAGCGCCAGGACGCCCCGGACAGCAGGGCCGCGCGGGCCGTGCGGCGGGCCCGGACGTGCAGCACGGCGGGGCGGCCGAGCCGGTCGGCCCCGCCGAACGGGTCCGGCGCGGGCTCCCCGGCGACGGCGGCCGCGTACCGCAGCGCCTGGTCGACGGCCCGCTCCGAGGGACCGGTCGGCGGTGGCAGGTCCAGCGTGTGCGGCTCGCCGGGCCGCCCCCGCTCGACGGTGTCGGCCAGGGCCCGGGCCGCCGCCTGGTAGGCGTCCGGCAGCGGGCCGAGCGAGGCCGGGCGCAGCTTCGCCGCCGAGGCGGCCTCCACGACCGGGATCACGGCGTTGAGCTGGGCGAGCAGCCGGGTGAGGCCGGGGGAGCGGCCGTGCCGGCGGGTGCGGTGGGCGAGCAGCAGGTCGTAGGACCGGTTGAGCGAGTGGGTGACGGCCAGGCGCCGTTCGTCGTGCGCGGGGGTGCCCGCCGCCCGGAGGAAGTCGGCGACGGTCCGGTACGTCTGCGCGACCGCCGTCCGCTCCGGGACGCCACCGCGCAGCGGCCAGGCGAACAGGGTGAGCGCGAGCACCACCAGGCCGCCGAGGAGGAGCAGCAGCGGCGGCTTCCACCAGGGCGCCGGCATCGGCAGGCCGGCCCCGACGACGGCGTTGAGCAGGAGCAGCAGCCCCGACACCGAGGCGACCGAACCGATCGAGGAGATCATGCCGGAGACCAGCGCGATCAGGGTGAGCACGACGACGGCGAGCCAGCCCTCCCCGTACACCAGGGTGCCGAGGGTGACGCCGACGGCGCCGAAGAGCTGGGGGACGGCGATGTTGTAGACCCGCATCCGGTAGGCGTCGGCGGTGTCGCCGATGACTCCGGAGAGCGCCCCCATGGAGGCCAGCGCGCCGTACTGGGGCTGCCCGGCCGCGAGACCGACGGCGAGCGGCGCGGAGAGGGCGACGGCGGCGCGGGCGACGGCCGCCCAGGGGATCGGTGCGGGCTGCGGGCGCAGGCCCGCGGTGATCCAGCTGGGGGGTGCGAGCCGGCCGGCTCGTGCGCTCCGTGCCATACGAGAAACGTACGGCTCCGGGCCGGGGCGGGCCCGGTGTCGGCGCGCCGGACGGCTCGGTGTCGCGGCGCCGGGGGCGGGGTGCCGGGGGGCGGGGTGCCGCCCCGTCAGGGCCGGCCGACCGGGGTGGGGGAGGCGGCCGGGGTGGCCGGCGCGGCGGAGCCGTCCGGGAGGTCGCGCAGGCGGGGCAGCGGGGACAGCCAGAGGACGGCGGCGGCGAGCGGGACGGCGGCGGTGGCCAGCCACATCGCGGGCACCACCCCGACGGCGGAGGCGGTCGCGCCGCTGGCCAGGGCGCCGAGGGGGATGGCGCCGTAGTTGAGGAAGGAACCGCTCGCGCTGATCCGGCCGAGCACCCGGGCGGGGACGTGGCGCTGCTGGAAGGTGGCCCGGAGGACGTTACCGGCGACGATGCCCGCCGAGACGGCGAGACCGCCGAGGACGTAGCAGGCGACACCGGCGCCCGGCCCGGTCAGCGGGATCAGCAGGGCCAGCATCGGCACCCAGAACAGGAAGAGCATCAGGGCGCGGGCGGTGCCGATCGCGGCTCCGACCCGGCGGGCGACGGCCGCGCCGAGGACGCCGCCGGCACCGGCGGCGCCGACCACCGCGCCGATCGCGCCGTCGGAGAGACGGGCCTGCTCGACCAGGAAGACGACCTGGATCGACTGGTAGGCCATCAGGGCCATGTTGGCCAGCGCCCCGTGGAGGGCGAAGGTGCGCAGCCAGACGTCGCCGGTGATCAGGCGTAGGCCCTCGGAGACCTCGCGCCGCAGGTTCGGGCGGGGGCTCGGGGCGGTGCCCGGGTGGTCGCCGCGGCGTGCCGCCGGGGCGGGCTCGCGGGTGCGGATGGCGGCGGTGGAGAGGAGCGAGAGGAGGAACGTGGCGGTGTTCGCGAGCAGGCTGTTGACCGGGCCGAAGGTCTGGGCGGCGGCGCCGCCGGCGCCGAGCCCGACGATCTGGGCGGCCGAGGCGCTGCCGTGCAGGGCGGCGTTCCCCTCGGCGCGGTCCGGTTCGGCGACGAGGGCGGGGAGGTAGGCGGTGTACGCGGTCTGGAAGAAGACCTCGGCGGCGCCGGTCGCCGCGGCGACCGCGAGGAGCTGGCCGGTGGTGAGGACGCCGAGCACGGCGGCGGCGGGGACGGTGAGGTGGAGCACCAGGGAGACGGCGGTGGAGACGAGCATGACCGTCCGTCGGCGCATCCGGTCGACCCAGGCGCCGGCCGGCAGGCCGATCAGCAGCCAGGGCACCCACTTCGCGGCGACCAGCAGGGCGGCCTCGAAGGCGCCGGCGTGCAGGACGCCGACGGCGATCAGCGGTAACGACAGATTGGTGAGGGCGCCGCCGAACCTGCCGGCGACCTCGCCGGTGAAGAGAAGCCGGAAGTCCCGGTTGCGGCGGAGCAGCGAGCCGCGGGCGCCGGCGCTCATTCGGCACCGCGCGACGTACGGGGGAAGGACTGCAGTTGCACCACGACCGGCAGCGCGTCCGGCGCCGGGTCGGCGTCCGGGGCGGGGGTGTGGCGGCCGATCACCTCGAACAACTCCTCGTTGAGGGCCTTGAGCTGAGACGGCGTCAGGCGCAGGTTGGTCCAGTCCGCGATGGTGCCGGAGTTGCGCCAGTCGCCCGCCCAGTCCTCGCTGAGGTAGGAGGTGACGCGGTTGAAGTACTGCTGCACCAGCTCGTGCGTGTAGAGCGCCACCGCGCCCCGGCTGTCCGGGTCGTCCCGGAACTCGGCGGTGTTCAGCTCGTTGCGGACGGGGATCCGCCGCCACCAGCGCTCGCGCTTGGTGCCGCGTCCGGTGTCCTCCTCGATGAAGCCGTGCTCGGCGAGGTGGCGCAGGTGCCAGCTGACGGTGCCGGTGTTCTCGCCGAGCCGTTCGGCGAGCCGGGTGGCGGTGGCGGGACCGTCCAGCTTCAGCAGCTCGAAGATCCGCATCCGCAGCGGATGGGCCAGCCCGCGCAGGCTGCGGGCGTCCAGCCGGCGGAGCGGCCGGTCGGCCGGCGGCTGCGGCTCGGTCGGGTCCGGCGGCTCGGTGGGGGCGGGGTGTTCGGTCATGGCGCCATCGTAGGGTGCAGAGTGTTCTCTGCATAGGTGTCTCTGCAGAGAACACTCTGCAAGTTGCCCCGGAGTGATGCCCGGAGGAGTGTGGGGAGCGTGCGGAGCGGGCGGGCGGAGAACCGGAGTGACGTCCTCCGGGCACGTCGGCCTGCCCGGGGCGGTGGCCGACGGTCGATCGACTCGGTGATCTTCTAGAGTCGCCAGCGGTACGACTGTATGACCACCGTGCGGTCTCGGAGACTGTGCGGAGCGCGACACCGAGAGGCGGCACCACCATGAACGACCAGCAGGCTCCCGAGCCGTTCGAGCCCGTCGACGAGGACTGGCAGACCGCGCTGGCGGTCGTCGCCCACCCCGACGACATGGAGTACGGCGGTGCCGCCGCCGTCGCCCGCTGGACGGCCCAGGGCAAGAAGGTGGTCTATGTGATGGTCACCAGCGGCGAGGCCGGCATCGACTCGATGAGCCCCGAGGACTGCGGCCCGCTCCGCGAGGCCGAGCAGATCGCCTCCGCCGCCGTGGTCGGCGTCGACACCGTCGAGTTCCTCGGCCACCCGGACGGGGTGCTGGAGTACGGGCTGCCGCTGCGCCGGGACATCGCCCGGGCCGTCCGCCGCCACCGCCCGGACATCGTCATCACCAGCAACTTCCGTGAGACGTACGGCGGGGTCTTCCTCAACCAGGCCGACCACATCGCGGTCGGCCGGGCCACCCTGGACGCGGTCCGGGACGCCGCCAACCGCTGGGTGTTCCGCGAGCTGGTGGCCGAGGGGTACGAGCCGTGGAACGGGGTGCGGGCGGTCTGGGCGGCCGGCTCGCCCGAGTCGCGGCACGCCGTGGATACCACCGAGCACTTCGACAAGGGCGTCGCCTCGCTCGCCGAGCACAAGGCGTACCTGGCCGGGCTGGGCGGTGCGATGGCCGATCCGCAGGAGTTCCTGGAGGGCTTCGGCCGGGGCGCCGGCAGCCGGCTCGGCACCCGGTTCGCCGTCCCCTTCGAGGTGTTCCCGCTGCGCTGAGGCGTGCCGCGCGGGATCAGGAGCCGTGGTCGGCGTGCTCGCGGCGGCGCCGCCGGTGGCGCAGCAGCTGCCGGGCGGCGAGCGCCGCGCAGAGCACGCCGACGGCGACCAGCAGCCACAGCTGGTACCGGACCGCCGTCCGGTACACGGCCCCGATGTTGGCCCCGGCCAGGTAGCCGAAGGCGGACCAGACCCCCACCCAGAGCGCCGCGCCGAGCACGTTGAACGGCTGGAACCGCCGCCAGGGCATCTCGGTGGTGCCGGCGATGATGCCGTTGGTCTGGCGCAGCCCGTCCACGAAGCGCGCCACGGTGACGACCTTGCCGCCGTGCCGGGCGAAGAAGCCGTCGGCGCGCTCCATCCGGGCGGGGGTGAGCAGCACGTAGCGGCCCCACCGGTGGACGAAGGCGCGGCCGCCGGTGCTGCCGATCAGGTAGCCGAGGCTGTTCCCGAGGACGGCGGCCGCGAAGGCGATCCCGACCACGGCGGCCAGGTCGAGGTGCCCGGCGCCGGCGTAGACCGCGGCCAGCACCAGGATGGTCTGGCCGGGCGCGGGGATTCCGCAGTTGTCCAGCAGGACGAGGAGCGCCACGGCCGCGTAGCCGTACTCGTCGAGCAGCGGGGCGAGCCCGGCGAGCGGGCCGGGCAGTGCGGGCTCGGACACGTGGCTCACCACCCCGCGCCGGTCGGGCCCGGGGTGGCGGCCGGATGGGTCAGCGGAGCGCCTGGCGGGGCTCGATGTTGCAGTCGGGGCCGGGGTAGATCAGCCCCGTGTGGCCGTCCTCGAAGCGGACCATGTACGGCGGCTCGCCCTCCGCGCCGCGCACCTCGATGATCTCGCCCTTCTGGTCGACCATGCCCACCGCCCTGCTGTGGATGTGGAGCTGGTCACCTACCGCTGCGTGCATGGTCTGCTCCTCGGGTCGCGATGGCCGCCCGGGCGGCCGTTCTGCTTCCACTCTGCTGCGGCGGGGGCGGGCCCGCAACGGCTTGGCCGTGCGGCCGGTGCGGGGGGCGGGTGTCGTCGTGGGCCGGTCGACGTCGCCGGGCGGGGCACGGTGCGGGCCCGGTCAGTGGGGGCCGAACTGCTCGGCGAGGTAGCAGCGGACCAGTCGCTTGCACTCGCCGATCAGCGCCGGATCCCCGTCCGGAGCGCTCCGGAAGGCGAGCTTGAGCACGGCGTCCGCCGCCTCCAGGGCCACCCGCAGTGCGAGCGTGAGCGCCGCCGGGTCGGCCGTCGCGAACAAGTCGCCGCCGAGGGCCTGGAGGCGCAGCGCGACGGCGGTGTTGTTGTCGAGGTCGGTGTCGAGCAGGTGCAGGTCGTCCCGGACCCCGGCGGGCACGGCCGCGCCGGCCAGCCCGAAGTCCACCTGGCCGAAACCGGGGACGGCCCGCTTCATCGCCACGAACTCGTCCACCGCGAGGTCGGTGAACCCCGCGGTACCGGTCGGCGCCGCGTCGAGCAGCCGGCGGTCGAGGCGCTCCAGGTAGTGGTCGAGGTTGCGGCCGGCGAGCGCCGCCAGCAGGTCCTCCTTGCCGGCGAAGAACTGGTACAGCGTGCCGATCGGCACCTGGGCGCGGTGCGCGACCTCCTTGGTGGTGAGCGCGGCCGCGCCGACCTCGTCGAGCAGCCCCGCGCAGGCGTCCAGGAGCCGCTCGTAGCGCTCCTGGCTGCGCTGCTGCACCGGCCGCCGCCGGCCCGGTCCGCCCTGCCCGGCCACCCGGTGACTCCTCGTGTCCGCGCTCATGGGGCCACTGTGCCGCATCGGGTGTTCCACGGGCCAATCATCGCTGTGAGCCGTGCTCATATTCTTCGCCGCGGCGCCCCGGCCGAGCTGTCCGTCGCCCGGTCGCCGGCGGGTCGTCGCCGTCCGGCCGCCGGGACCGCGACGCCCGCTGCCGGGGCCGGGCACGGGCAGCGGTGGTTCCTGCGGCCGCGTGTGCCTGCGGCCGGGGGAGAGTGTTCCGCCATTGCGGCGACATCGCCCCGGCGCTGCCCGGTCCGATGATCCGAGCCGCATACCCTGTCGCCTTGCCGTCGCCCGACGGTGAGGCGGCGTGGGTCGGTGGACAGGGGTGCGGCTTGGTTTCGTCGGGTTCGGCCGATCCGGGGGCCGCGGCGTCGGGGCGGCAGCGCTTGCGTGCGTGGTTGCTGGACGGGCTGGCCGACATGGCCAAGCAGTACCCCGGGCCGCACGCGCAGGCGCCCGTCGAGCACCAGGGCGCCCGCTGGTGGCGGGTGATGTGCCTGACCGGTCTGGACTACTTCTCGACGCTCGGCTACCAGCCGGGCATCGCCGCGCTGGCGGCCGGCCTGCTGTCCCCGGTGGCGACCATCGTGCTGGTGCTGGTGACGCTGTTCGGCGCCCTGCCGGTGTACCGGCGGGTCGCGAAGGAGTCCCCGCACGGCGAGGGCTCGATCGCGATGCTGGAGCGGCTGCTCTCGTTCTGGAAGGGCAAGCTCTTCGTCCTCGCGCTGCTGGGCTTCGCCGCTACCGACTTCATGATCACCATCACCCTGTCGGCCGCCGACGCCACCGCGCACCTGGTGGAGAACCCGCACCTGCAGAGCGCGCTGAGCGGCCGGCAGGTGCTGATCACGCTCGTCCTGGTCGCGCTGCTGGGCGGCGTCTTCCTGAAGGGCTTCAGCGAGGCGATCGGCCTGGCCGTGGTGCTGGTCGCGATCTACCTGTCGCTGAACGTGGTGGTGGTGGCCACCGGGCTCTGGGAGGTCGCGCGCTCCCCGCACCTGGTCACCGACTGGTCGGACGCGCTGACCACCGAGCACGGCAACGTGGCCGCGATGATCGGCGTCGCACTGGTCACCTTCCCCAAGCTCGCGCTCGGCCTGTCCGGTTTCGAGACCGGCGTCGCGGTGATGCCGCACATCGAGGGCGATCCGGAGGACACCGAGGAACGGCCGACCGGCCGGATCCGGGGCGCCCGGAAGCTGCTGACCACGGCCGCGCTGATCATGAGCGTCTTCCTGATCACCACCAGCTTCATCACCACCCTGCTGATCCCGAAGGCGGCGTTCGAGCCCGGCGGCGAGGCCAACGGCCGGGCCCTGGCCTACCTGGCGCACGAGTACCTGGGCAGCGCCTTCGGCAGCGTCTACGACCTGGCCACGATCCTGATCCTCTGGTTCGCCGGCGCGTCGGCGATGGCGGGCATGCTCAACCTGATGCCCCGCTACCTGCCGCGCTACGGCATGGCGCCGGCCTGGGCGCGGGCGGTGCGGCCGATGGTCATCGTGCTCACCCTGATCGCCTTCCTGGTGACCTGGCTCTTCGACGCGAGCGTCGACGCGCAGGGCGGCGCGTACGCCACCGGCGTGCTGGTGCTGATCACCTCGGCCGCGATCGCCGTCACCATCGCCGCGCACAAGGCCCGCCAGCGCAACTGGACCGTCGGCTTCGCGGTGATCGCGGCGGTCTTCGTCTACACCACGGCGCTGAACATCGCCGAGCGGCCGGACGGCGTCAAGATCGGTGCCTGCTTCATCGCCGGCATCATCCTGCTGTCGCTGCTCTCCCGGCTCAAGCGGGCCTTCGAGCTGCGGGTGACGGACGTCGCGTTCGACGAGGCCGCCGAGCGTTTCGTCCGCGACTACACGCACCGCCCGCTGCGCCTGATCGCCAACGAGCCGAACAGCCGGGACCTCGCGGAGTACCAGGAGAAGAAGCGCCAGATCCGGGCGGACAACGACATCCCCGCCGAGGACGACCTGGTCTTCGTCGAGGTCACCGTGCTCGACCCGTCGGAGTTCGAGACCGTCCTGAAGGTCCACGGGGAGGTCCTGCACGACCGCTACCGGGTGCTCACCCTGGAGAGCTCCAGCGTGCCGAACGCCCTGGCGGCCCTCCTGATGGAAGTCCGGGACCGGACGGGGCAGCAGCCGCACATCTACTTCGAGTGGACCGAGGGCAACCCGTTCGCCCAGTTCCTGCGGTTCTTCCTGTTCGGCCACGGCGAGGTCGCGCCGGTCACCCGCGAGGTGCTGCGGGAGGCCGAGCCGGACCGCGGCCGCCGCCCCCGCGTCCACGTCGGGTGAGCGGGACTCCGGGGGCTGCGGGCGTCGAGGCGGGCCGGGCGCTCAGACCGGAACGACCGCGACCGGGCAGCCGGCGTGCCGGACGACCGCCTGGCTGGTCGAGCCCAGCCTGCCGAGCGGTCCGCGCTGCTCACCGTGGCGTCCGACGACGACCAGTCGCTGGGTCTGCGACCCGGCGACCAGCTCGCGGGCCGGGTTGGACCGCACCGCGGTCGCGGTGACGGTGACGTCCGGGAACTGTTCGCGCGGGCCGGCCAGCACCTCGGCCAGCAGCCGGTCGTGCTCGGCGGCGATGTCCGCCTCCTCGTAGACCAGCGGGAGGTCGTGCGCGGGCCCGGCGACCAGCGGATAGGCCCAGGCGTGGACGGCGAACAGGGGGAGGTTCCGGCGCCGCGCGGAGTCGAAGGCGTAGGCGAGGACCTCGTCGTCGTGTCCCTTGCCCTGGACGCCCACCAGCACGCCGCCGCCGCCGGCGCCGGCCCCGGTGTCGTGCACGACGACGACCGGGCAGGTGGCGTGGCCGGCGGCCCGGAGACTGGTCGAGCCGAGCAGCAGGCGGGGGAAGCCCCCCGTACCCCGGGCGCCCAGGACCAGGAGCAGGGCCTCCTCGGCCGCTGCCGCCAGCGCCTGCCGCGGATGGTCGTCCACCAGCTCCGTCACGACGGCGAGGCCGGGGTGCCTCAGCAGGGCGCGTTCGCGGGCCGCGTCGAGCAGGCCGGCGCCCGCGTCCTTGCTGAGCCGGGTCTCCTGACCCGCGGGAGCGTGTGCCGCCTCACCGAACCAGGCGTGGACCACGCGGAGCGGCGCGTTGCGCAGCCAGGCCTCGTCCGACGCCCAGTCCACGGCCTCCAGGCTCGACTGGGAGGCGGCGACGCCCACGACGACGGGGTTTCTCATGGCCGGCTCCTCCTGACTGCGGGGCGGCGTCGCGGGGCAGCCCGGTGCTCGCACGGGCACCGCGTCCGGTCCTGCGTCCAGGCTATGCCGCGACCCGCGCGGTGGCAGGGCGGGCGGGTCGCGGGCCGGGGGTCGCGGGTCGGGGGCCGGGTGCTCGTCCGGGGCCGGGGGCCGGGGCCGGGGCGGATGTCGGGCGGGCCGGTGGGGTGCCTGCGGGTGGCGTCGTGGCAACGCCTGGCGCGTGGGTGGTGCCATCTGGTGTCATCCGGTGTCATGAGACGTCATGAGGCGCCACGGGTGCTGCCTCCAGGGGCTTCGGGGTGCGAGGTGCCCGGTCGTTGGGGGTGCTTGCTCCAGGATCGGGCAGCTGGGAGGCCCGGGAATGCCTGGCACGAGGCCGATGTCAGGGTGGGTGCCATAAAGGCTTGCGGATGGCGCCATCATGGTGCCACCATAGCGTCATCGGCCTCGCGACGTCAGTGATCCCGGAGACGATCGACGACGTCGTGGTCCGAAGAACCACACCCGGCAGAGCACCATCGACCTCCTCCGGGCCGCGGGCTGAGCCCCGGCGCCGCCACCTCGCACACGCCCCAGTCACTTCAGTTCTCGAACGGGAGGGCTCATGCCTTCATCCGCCATGCCCACACCCAGGCGGGCCGACGGTCACCTGCCACCGGCCGCCGTCTCCGCCGTCGGTCTGCGCAAGTCCTACGGGGACAAGACCGTCCTCGACGGCATCGATCTGCGGATCCCGGACGGGTCCGTGTTCGCGCTGCTCGGCCCGAACGGGGCCGGCAAGACCACCGTCGTCAAGATCCTCTCCACCCTGATCGGCGCCGACGGCGGACAGGCCCGGGTGGCGGGCCACGACATCGCCACCGCGCCGCAGGCGGTGCGCGCCGCGATCGGTGTCACCGGGCAGTTCTCCGCCGTCGACGGCCTGATCACCGGCGAGGAGAACATGCTCCTGATGGCCGACCTGCACCACCTCACCAAGCGCGAGGGCCGCCGGGTCGCCGCCGAACTCCTGGAACGCTTCGACCTGGTGGAGGCGGCCGGGAAGCCCGCCTCCACCTACTCCGGCGGCATGAAGCGCCGGCTGGACATCGCCATGACGCTGGTCGGCGGCCCGCGGGTCATCTTCCTCGACGAGCCGACCACCGGCCTCGACCCGCGCTCGCGCCACACCATGTGGCAGATCATCCGCGAACTCGTCACCGGCGGCGTGACCGTCCTCCTCACCACCCAGTACCTGGGGGAGGCCGACCAACTCGCCGACCGCATCGCGGTCCTGAACGACGGCCGGATCGCCGCCGAAGGCACCGCCGACGAGCTGAAGCGACTCATTCCCGGCGGCCACGTGCGGCTGCGCTTCGCCGACCCGGCCGCCTACCGGTCCGCCGCCCTCGCCCTGCACGACGTCACCCGCGACGACGAGGCCCTGGCCCTGCGGATCCCCAGCGACGGCAGCCAGCGCGACCTGCGCGCCGTCCTCGACCGGCTGGACGCCACCGGCATCGCGGCCGACGAACTCACCGTCCACACCCCCGACCTCGACGACGTGTTCTTCGCCCTGACCGGCGGCACCGACCAGTCCAAGGAGACCGTCCGATGAGCTCCCTCTCCCTCGCCGTGCGCGACTCCTCCACGATGCTGCGCCGCAATCTCCTGCACGCCCGGCGCTACCCGTCACTCACCCTGAACCTGCTGCTCACCCCGATCGTCCTGCTGCTGCTCTTCGTCTACGTGTTCGGGGACGTGATGAGCGCGGGGATGGGTGGCGGCGCCGACCGCTCCGCGTACATCGCCTACGTCGTGCCGGGCATCCTGCTGATGACCATCGGTGGCACGGTGGTCGGGACGGCGGTGTCCGTCTCCAACGACATGACCGAGGGCATCATCGCCCGCTTCCGCACCATGGCGATCCACCGCGGGTCGATCCTCGTCGGACACGTCATCGGCAGCGTCCTGCAGTCGGTCGCCAGTGTCCTCCTCGTGGGCGCCGTCGCCGTGGCCATCGGCTTCCGCTCCACGGACGCCACCGCCCTGGAGTGGCTGGCCGCCTTCGGTCTGCTCGCGCTCGTCGCCCTGGCGCTCACCTGGATCGCGGTGGGGATGGGCATGGTCAGCCCGAACGCCGAGGCCGCCAGCAACAACGCGCTGCCGCTGATCGTCCTGCCGCTGATCTCCAGTGCCTTCGTCCCGGTCGACGCGATGCCGGGCTGGTTCCAGCCGATCGCCGAGTACCAGCCGTTCACGCCGGCCATCGAGACCCTGCGCGGCCTGCTGCTCGGCAGCGGGATCGGCTACAACGGCTGGCTCGCCGTCGCCTGGTGCGTGGCGCTCACCGTCCTCGGCTACCTCTGGTCGAAGTCGGTCTTCAACCGTGATCCGAGGTAGCGCCGGGCGGCCGGGGTGGGGTGGGGTGGGGTACGCGGACACCGCGTCGGCGCACCCCGCCCCGGCGGCGGTGGCCCGCGACCCGCGAGCGGAGGCCGGCGCGGCGCCCCCTCGGCCGCGCCGCCTGGGCCGCACCCGGCTGACGCGTCGTCCGGGCTGCGTCACCGGGTCGCGTCACCGGGCTGCGGCGAGGTCCTCGACCAGGCTGGCGGACGGCTGGGGGATCTCGCCGAAGTCCTCGTCCTCGCCGTCCACGACGAGTTGGTTGAGGACGGCCTGCAGCCGGGGCGGGAGGCGGGGGGCGAGACCGTCGTGGCAGCGGGCGAGGATGTCGTGCCGCACCTGCTCGGGGAGCAGCGCGGTGGCGGGGCGGTGGGGTCCGGGGCGGTGCCGCGAGTTCTCGGCCAGGTTCTCCGCCTGGGCGCGCCAGTAGGCGGCGTCCCGCGTCTCGCCCGCCTGCTGGTGGTGCAGGTGGAGGAGGTACGCGGCGGTGGTGCTACCGGAGCCGGCCGCGAACTGCCACCAGAACTGCGCGGCGTCCACCCGGCCGGTGAGGGCCAGCAGACAGGCGAGGACGAGCGCGCCCTCCGGGTGGATCCGGGACCCGTTGACCAGCTGTTTCAGGGACGCGCCGGCCTGCGGTGCGTTGAGGACCAGGGCGATGGCGAGAGAGAGTTCGTGGGCGGCCTGCTCGTGGGCGGAGGGGAAGGGTGCCGGTGCGACGGTGATCCGCGGCGGCTGCACGGGCGGTGCGGCCGCGGTGCCGGTGAAGACCTCCGTCCGGCCTCCCGCTTCCGTGTCGGTCGGCCAGCCGTTGCAGGCCGGGCCGCCGTCGAGCCAGGAGGTGAGGCCGGGGTGGTCGAGATTGCGGTTCACCGGGACTCCCTGTCCGAGAGGTCGGGTCGGCCGATGGCCTTGGCTATCCGCCGGCGGGCGTGGCGGCGGTTGGACCGCAGGGTGGCGGTCGGCGTGCCGAGGTAGGCGGCGGCCTCGTCGTCGTCCAGGTCGAGGCAGTAGGTGAGGACCATGATGTCGCGTTGGCGCTCGGGTAGGGCGAGGATCGCGGTGAGCAGGCCGATCTGCTCGGGCAGGGTCTCCAGGCTGAGCCGGGCCTGTCGGCAGAAGTGTCCGATCACGGCGTCCATCGCGGCGATCTGCACCGCGGCGGGCTGGCTCTGGGCGTCCAGCCAAGCGCCGAGGTGCTCCTTGAGCAGGCGCCAGGCGTAGGCGGCGGGGATCTCCTGGCGCAGGGCGAGGGACCAGTTGCGACGCAGGTGGGCCTTCATCTCGGCGACGATCAGTTCGGCGGCGCCGTGGTCGGCGCCGACCTGGGTGCGGGCGAAGCCCGACCAGGCCCGCTCGTGGGTGGCGCAGAACGCCTCGAAGGTGAGCCGCAAGCGGGGACCGTCCGGTGCGCTGCTGTCGTTCATGGCTTGCCCTCCCCTGCGCCCGCCCGTCGGGGGCGGCGCCTGCCGGTCGATCGTCATGTCGGTCCTCCTCGTGTCTGCGGTGTGGGGCCACCGAGCCTGAGCGAGGGAACGGTTGAGGCCCCCGTGGAACATGCAAGCGCAGCAGGGGCGGCTGTGTGCAAAGAGAGAATCAAGAATACTGACTGAAAGTAATATGATGAATACGCAGACGATACTGATGGATCGTCACATGCCGGTGGCATAGGTTGGACCGGTTCAGTGAGGCGCCGGTCGCAGCGGCCGCCGCGCCGGTTGACCGGCATCGGTCGTGGGCAGATGTCTCCACTGAGAGGTGCGCCCTGGCGCGCCTGAGCGCGCGCCGCATGGCGCATGGGGGTGGCGCGGCCCACGGGCCGACAAGGCGGGGGAGACAGATGGCGGGGAGCAGGGGAAGTCACGACGGCGTCGAGGTCGATCTGCAGTTGCACCGGGCGCACTCGGCCCGGATGTACGACTACTACCTCGGTGGGACGACCAACTTCGCGGCCGACCGCGAGGCCGCGGGGCAGGCCCTGGCCGTCTTTCCCTGGGCGCCCGTCGCGGCCCGGGCGAACCGGGCGTTCATGCACCGGTCCATCCGCTTCCTGGCCGGTACGGGGATCGACCAGTTCCTGGACATCGGTACCGGCATCCCGACCAGCCCCAACCTCCACGAGATCGCCCAGCAGGTCAATCCGCAGGCCCGGGTGCTCTACACGGACAACGACCCGATCGTCTTCGCCCACGCCCAGGCCCTCCTGCGTTCCAACCCGGCGGGCCGCACGGTCTACCTCCAGGCCGACGTCCACAAGCCCGAGGCCATCCTGGAGTCCGCGGAGCTGCGGGAGGCCCTGGACCTGGCGCGGCCGGTGGCCCTCAGCCTCGTGGCGCTCCTGCACTTCATCCCGGACGAGCGGCAGGCGCACGCCGTGGTGGACCGGCTCAAGAGCGCGCTCGCCCCCGGCAGCGCCCTCGTGATCAGCCACGGCACGGCGGACTTCGCGCCCGCCGCCGCCGAGCGCGTCAGCCAGGTGTACGCCGCCGCCGGCACCCCGGTGCGGATGCGCGGCCGGGAGGAGGTCCGGAGCTTCCTCGACGGCTGGGAGATCCGCGACCCCGGTGTGGTGGCCACCCACCGCTGGCGGCCCGATCCGGACGGCTCCGGCCCGGAGATCACCGAGGCCGAGGCCTCCGCCTACGCCGCCGTGGCCGTCAAGCCCTGACCGGCGCGCGGCCGCCCGCGGGAAGGGCCGGCCGTGGGAGAGGGCCGGCCGCGGGGCCGGAGACCGGTGCTGTTCCGGCGGGTGACAGGGGTGTGTCGTGAGCGGTCCCCGGTTCAAGGGATCATTGCCCTGGCACGTTGCGTCGAGACCTCGTGCGAACGCCTTGCAGACGGGCTGATCGGAGAACACATGTCACCCCTGGTACGTCGGCGGACCGGTCGTCGGGTCCTCGCTGTCGCCGCCCTGACCGCGGTGGCGGTCGGCGTCCCCGCGGTGCTCACGGCCATCCCCGCCTCCACGCCGGAGGCGGCCCCGCCCGGCTGGTCCGCCGGGATCCGCTCGTACCTGGTGATCAGCGCACCCGCCGACGTCCACTCCGCCAAGGCCGCCGTGGTGGCGAAGGGGGGCACGGTCTTCGCCTCCTACGACGCGATCGGCGTGGTCGTCGCGCACTCGACCACCGGCGACTTCGCGACCACGCTGCGGGGCGTGCCCGGGATCCAGCAGGTGGGCGCCACCCGCACCGCCGACGTGCCGGCCGACGCCTACGCCCCGGCGGTGCCGGCCGCCCCCGACGAGTCGGACGAGGCCCCCGACGAGACCGTCGGCTGGAACATGAGCCAGATCAGGGCCGACCAGGCCTGGGACGTGACCACCGGCTCCCGCACCGTCAAGGTCGGCGTGCTGGACACCGGTGTGGACGACCTGCACCAGGACCTCGCGCCCAACTTCGACGCCGCTGACTCCGTCTCCTGCGCCTACGGCAGGACCGATACCCGGGCCGGATCCTGGCGCGCCATCGGCTCGCACGGCACCCACGTCGCGGGGATCATAGCCGCGGCCAGGAACGGCGTGGGCGTCGTCGGTGTCGCCCCGGGCGTGGAGATCGCCTCGGTCCGGACCGCGGAGCCGGGCAGCCTCACCTACGCCGAGAACGCCGTGTGCGGGCTCGTCTGGGCCGGTGACCACGGCTTCCGGGTGACCAACAGCAGCAACGAGACCGACCCGTGGCTGTTCAACTGCCCGGACAACCCGGATCAGGCCGCCATCATCGAGGGCGTCAGGCGCGCCCAGGAGTACGCCGAGAGCCGGGGATCGCTCCAGGTCGCCGCCGCCGGCAACGCCAACCAGGACTTCGCCGGAACGCCGACGGACACGTCGAGCCCCAGCGACTCCGAGCCCTTCGAACGGACCGTCACCAAGGCCTGCCTCGACGTCCCCGCCGAGCTTCCGGGTGTGGTGGCCGTCGCCTCCACGGCCGTCGGCGGCGGCTGGGCGTCCTACTCCAACTACGGCGAGGGCGTCATCGCCCTCGCGGCGCCGGGCGGCGACGGTGACGCGGACGTGTACTCGACCGTGCCCGGCGGGGGCTACGGCATGATGAGCGGCACCTCGATGGCCTCCCCGCACGTCACGGGTGTCGCCGCGCTGATCGCGAGCACCGACCCGTCGCTCACCCCGGCCGGGATCCGCGAGCGCCTCGCCGCCCAGGCCGACCCTCAGCCGTGCCCCGCCTCGGACACCCGCTGCGTCGGCACCGAGGGCGACAACGGCTTCTTCGGCAAGGGCGAGGTCGACGCGCTGAAGGCGGTCGGGGGCGCCGTCGCCGCCACGCGGCGGCCGGTGGCGGTGGCCGGCGGCTCCCCGGAGTAGCGACCCGGCGGTCCGGGGCCGTCGTCGGGGCGCCGCGCCCCGACGCGCCCCGACGTACCCGCCGGTACCCCGACGTACCCGCCGGCGCCCGGACCCACCCGCGGGTCAGGGCCGTCCCGGGTGCGGTGCCGGGGGGCGGGGGAAGTCGGCCGGGTCGTGGGCGCAGATCAGTCGGACCTCGTCGTGGTGCGCGCGGCGCAGTTCGCGCAGGCGTTCCCGGTTCTGCAGGCGGGCGCCGTTGTCGAACGCCATCATGCGCTGGAAGGCCGTCAGCCCGGGCGGGCGGCGGGGTGCGGCGGGGTCGACGTCCGTCTGCGAGAAGTAGGCGTCGCCGCAGTGCAGCAGCCAGCGGTCGGCCTCCCGGACGGCGACGCCGCAGTGGCCGCGGGTGTGCCCCGGCAGGGGCACGAGCAGCAGGTCGGGGCCCCCGCGCCAGGGCGCCGGGATCGCGCGGAAGCCGTACCAGCTCTCGGTGGCGGCGTCCGGTCGGTGCTTCACCCAGCGCGGACCGTGGGCCCACTGGACCGGGCGGTAGCGGTCGCGTTCCCCGCGGGTCGCCAGGGCCTCGACGGCCCGGAGCTCGTCGGCCAGGACGTGGACCCGGGCGTGCGGGAAGTCGCCGATCCCGCCGGCGTGGTCGGGGTCGAGGTGGGTCAGGACGATGTCGCGGACGTCGCGCGGGTCGTGGCCGAGCGCGCGGATCCGGTGCACCGCGGTGGCGGCCGGCCGGAGCCGGGGCCGGACCGTCCGCAGGAAGGACCGCCCGAGCCGCCGCGGGTCCGCGACGTCAGCGGTCCCGAACCCGGTGTCGACCAGGACCAGTCCGTCCGCGCCCTCCACCAGCAGGCAGTGGGCCGTCAGCCGGCCGATCAGCGGTCCGCCGCTGCCCAGGAGCAGCCGGCCCCCGACGGGGCACATGGTGGCGCAGTTCAGGTGATGGATGGTCATCTCGTCTCCGGTGTCCCGTGCTAGGCGAGTCGCAGGCCGTGGCGGGCCCGGGGGGTGGGCGCGATCGCGGTCGGGCCCGCCGGGGTCCGGCGGCCCGCCGGTCCGGCCAGCCGCCCGTCCAGGTCCTCGGCCAGCCGGACGTCCCCGTGCGCGGTGTACAGCTCGCCCGCCGCCCGGAGCTGGTCGCCGGCCTCCTCGGTGCGTCCCGTCCCCGCCAGGAAGTCGGCGAAGTGACGCCGCACCAGGGCGTGCAGCCGGACGTTGCCGCTCGACCCGCACAGGTGCAGCGCCTCCCGCCAGACCCGTTCGGCCGCCTCCGGTTCGCCCAGCGCCTGCCGGGCGAGGGCCTCGCTGACCATCGCCCACAGGTGGGCGTTGGCGGTCGGACGGTCGGACAGCAGCGCGCGCGTCTCGCGGGCGTGCTCCAGCGCGGCCGCCGGCTCGCCCAGCACCACCTTGATCGCCGCCGCGTTGCTGAGCACGGTGGCGGCGTGCTCGCGCAGTCCGCTCGCCCGGATGAGGGCGAGGGCGGCCCGCGCGATCCGGTCCGCCTCGGCCGGGTCGCCGGACAGGGCGGCCATCGAGGACCGTACGGAGAGGGCGTGGATGTGCAGTTCGCCGTCGTCCGGGGTGGTCCGGCCGACGGCCCGCCCGGCGAGCGGCAGCGCCTCGGCGACGCGTCCGCTGGAGCCGAGGGCGCAGGCCGTCGCCGCCTCCATGGCGGCCAGCCCCTCCCGGCCGCCGTCCAGCCGGGCGGCCCGCAGCCCGACCCGCAGGCAGTCGAGCCGGTCGGCGACCCGCCCGGCGCCGTAGTAGAGGATCGAGGCCGACCGGGCCAGGCGCCACGCGCGTTCGTACTCGCCGCGATCGGTCGCGGCCGTCACCAGCGCGCGGAGCACCGGCTCCTCGGCGTGGCACCAGGCGAGCGTGGACCGGACGTCGCCGAGCCGCGGCAGCGCGCGCGGCCCGGGCCCGGCCGGCCGGAACGGCTCGTGGTACGGGTTGATCCGCCGGACCGCCAGGCCGGTCGCGACGAGCTCGTAGTCGACCAGGCGCCGGAACGCCGCCCGTTGCCGCTCGGGGGCGAAGCGGGCGAACAGCTCCGAACCGTAGAGCCGGACCAGGTCGTGCCGGCCGAAGCGACCGGGCGTCTGCTCCGCCAGTAGGTGGTGCGCGGTGAGCGGGCCGAGCGCGTGCCGGGCGCCCTCGGCGTCGGTGTCCAGCAGCGCGGCGGCCGCGTACGGGTCGGTGGTGCTGCCCGGGTGCACGGTCAGCAGCGCGAGCAGGCTCCGCGCGCCGTCCGGGAGATGGTGGTGCGTCAGGGTGAGCGCCGCCCGGACGCTGACCGCCCCGCCCTGGGTGCCGAGCGCGGCCAGCCGGGTGCCCTCGTCGCTCAGCTCGTCCACCAGGTCGGCGATCCGCCAGCCCGGGCGGGCGGCGAGCCGGGCGGCCACGATCCGCAGCGCCAGCGGGAGCCGGTCGCAGAGACCGATCAGCCGCCCGGCCGGCTCCGGCTCCGCCGCCACGCGCTCGGCGGTGAGCAGGCGCTCCAGCAGGCGGTGCGCGTCGGCGGACGGCAGGGCGGCGAGCTGGAGCAGCGCGGCGCCGTCGGTGACGACCAGGTCCTCCAGGCTGTTCCGGCTGGTGATCACGGTGGCGCAGCCGGGCCCGGACGGCAGCAGGTCGGCCACCTCGGCGGCGCACCGCGCGTTGTCCAGCACGACGAGCAGCCGGCGCCCCTGGGTGCGGTCACGGAACAGTGCCGCGCGCGCGGCCCGGTCCTCCGGGATCGCCTGCTCGGGGAGGCCGAGCGCGCGGAGGAAGCGGCCCAGGGCCCGGGCCGGGTCGCCCGGACCGGCGGGGTCGAAGCCGCGCAGGTCCGCGAAGAGGACGCCGTCCGGGAAGCCCGCCGCGACGCGGTGGGCCCAGTGGAGCACCGTCGCGGTCTTTCCCACCCCGGCGGGGCCGGTCACCACGGCCAGGCCGTCCCCGGTCCGGTCGGGCCCGCACTGCCGGCCGAGCCAGTGGTGCTCCGACGAGCGCCCGACGAAGCCCCGGGGCGGCCCGGGCAGGTCCCCGACGGCCACCGGCGGCTCGACGGCGGCCGTGTTGTCGGAGGTGTCGGAGGTGTCGGGGGTGTCGGGGGCCTGACGGGAAGGGGCGCCCCGGCCGGGGCGGTCGGTGGCCGGCAGCTCGGCCAGGGCTGCCTGCAGCGCGGGCCCCGGTGCGACGCCCAGTTCCTCGTCCAGCCGGGCACGGGCCCGGTGGTAGACGCGCAGTGCGTCCGCACCGCGACCGCTCTGGTGCAGACAGCGCATCAGCAGGGCCGCGGTGGGCTCCCGCAGTCCGTCCGCGCGGACGCTCTGCTCCAGGACGGGGACGGCCGCGTGGCCCAGGCCGAGCCGCAGCTGGCGCCGCGCCCACGCGGTCAGGGCCTCGGTCCGGCCCTCGTCGAGCCGGCCGGCCAGATCGGTGCAGAGCGGGGTGGCCGGAAGATCGGCCAGGGCGGCGCCGCGCCAGAGCCCGAGCGCCCGCTGGAGCAGCCCGGCGGCGGTGGCGTCGTCGGTTGTCTCGGCGGCCCGCGCGGCCAGTGCCCCGGCGGCGAGGGCGTCGACCGCCCCGGGGTCGCCGTCGAGCCGGTAGCCGGGCGCGCGGGTGGTGAGCGTGAACCCCGAGCCGGCCAGCACCTTGCGCAGCGCCGCGACGTGCCCCTGCAACGCCGCCTTCGCCTGGATCGGCGGCTCGTCGCCCCACATCAGCTCGAAGAGCCGCTCGACCGCCACCGTCCGGCCCAGCTCCAGCGCGAGCAGGGCGAGCACCGCCCGCCGCTTCGCACCGCCGACCGCGGCGGCCTCGCCGTCCGCGCGCCACAGCTCGACCGGTCCGAGCAGCCGTATCCCCATCGTCCCCGTCCCGCCTGTGCCGTGCCGCGCCCTGCGGTGCCCCTGCTGTGCTGTGCCTGTTCCGTGCAGGGGTGGCATCGTACCGACGGGTAGCATCCCGGTGGCACCCGTCGTCCGACGGGGGAGGGGCGGCGGGCGACCTCCTGGCGCCCGCCCCGGGGCCGGGCCGGGCGCCGTTCCGGGTGCCAGGTCGGGCGCCGGGCCCGGCGTCGCGTCAGAGACCGCCGAGCCCCGGGGGGTCGTCGACGGGCGGCCCGGTATGCGGACCTTCGGGCCAGGAGACGGCCCCGGAGAGGGGGCCGAGCCTGCCGGTGAAGCCGCCCCGACGAACGGCGGTGGCGAGCAACTCGGCATCGTGCGCGGAGAGATCGTCGTTGGTGCGGGGGATCCACGGCTCGTGGTCGGCGTAGTGGGCCTCCAGCGCGGCCCGCCCCGCGTCCGTCCGGCTGCAGTGCCAGTAGTGGCCGCTCACCGGCGGGGCGGCGGCCTTCCAGCCGACCGCGAGGAGGACGGCCGTGGCCACGAGCGGGACCAGGAACGCGCGGCCTCCCTCGGCGGCGGCCAGGCCGACGGCGGTCAGTCCCATCGCGACGGACGCCACCTGGGCCCACACCAGCCAGGTGTGGCTCCGCTGCGCCGCCCGGGACCGGCCGGGGTGCCGCACCAGCCCCTGGTCGCCGAGCCGGTCACCGATCGCGAGGACGGCCCGGCTCCGCTGGAACCGGTTCATCCGGCGCCAGGTCCGGCGGCTCGGCGAAAGCCCGATCACCTTGATCACGTCGGCTTCGACCGCGTCGCGCGGCACGGGATCGATGACGGTGAGCACCTTGTCCCGCGCCCTCAGCCGCCCGCCCAGCACCATCGCGGCCATGGCCGCCCGGGCGACCCGGTCCTCGTAGAGCTGCAGGAAGGCCACCTCGTAGAGCGTGAACTCCTCGCCGGGCGCCCGCGGAACGACCGGAGCGTCCAGGAAGACGCGGAGCGCGCGCCGGTACCGGACGGCGCAGGCCGCGGTCGACCCGTAGGCGACGACAAGCAGCACCCACCAAGGCACGGCACAGTCCCTCCACCCCGCCGACAGGTCACCCGCCCTCTACCCCGCCCGGTCGCGCCCGACGCGGAGGAGCCCCCGGCGACCGGGCTGCCCGGGCGGTGAGGGGCACGCGGAGGTCCGACGGGGCGTCAAAAATAGTTCCAGGACACCTGCAACCTCACCGGGGTCGGCACGTCTATGAGGTTGAGACGGTCGGGAAGCCCGGGTGTCTCGATCCGAAGCACAGGTACAGAGATCCCATGGGGGAACCATGAACAACCACGTCCTTGCCAAGCGCCGTCTCGGCTCCGCCGCCACTGCGGTCGCCCTCGGGCTCGGCGCCGGGCTGCTGGCCGCCGCCCCGGCCTCGGCGTCCGGGATGTCCTACGTCCCGCTCTCGGCCGACTCCGCGGTGGCGCTCCAGAACGCCGAGACCGGCAAGTGCCTGGGAGTCGTGGACTTCCGCACCGACGACGGTGCGCCGGTCCGGCAGTCGTCCTGGTGCTCCGACACCGCGCAGCAGTGGCGGATCAGCGACGGCTTCCTCGTGAACGTGTACAGCGGTAAGTGCCTTGAGGTGCCGGGCTGGAGCACCGACCGGGGCACCGCGGTCGACCAGTGGACGTGCAACGGCGGCGCCAACCAGCGCTGGGGCAAGGTCAACGTGAACGGCACCACCTCGGCCGTCGTCAACTTCAACAGCGGCCTCGTCCTCGACGTCTCCGGCGGGGACCCGAGTGACACGACCCCCGTGATCCAGTGGTCCCCGGGCGGCCCGGCGAAGACGAACCAGCAGTGGGCGCTCAACCCCGTCGGCTGACCCGCCCCGGCCACCCGGCCCGGCGCTTCCGCCGGGCCGGGTGGCCACCCTTGCCGGCCGGGTGCGGTCGGCGCAACTCGCCCGCGCCCGGGGCTTGGTCAGGCTTCCGGGGCGATGTCGGCGCGGGGTCGCCGATGTCGACGTGTCCGCGGTGGCACGTCAACCTCCGGATGTCCTGGCCGTCCACCTCTGGTGCTTCGGCGTCCGGCCAGTAACATGAGCCCTCCTCGCGTTTCTGTAGGAGGTTGTCATGCAGGCTCGACTTGAACTGCCGTCCGGGTTCCGCTGGGGCGTCTCCACGGCGGCCTACCAGATCGAGGGGGCCGTCGAGGAGGACGGCCGCGGGCCTTCGGTCTGGGACGTGTTCGCCGCCCGGCCCGGCGCGGTGCGGGACGGGCACACCGGGGCGGTGGCCTGCGACCACTACCACCGGTATCCCGAGGACATCGCGCTGATGCGGGGCCTCGGGCTGGACGGCTACCGGTTCTCGATCGCCTGGCCTCGCGTGCAGCCCACCGGCGCGGGCCCGGTCAATCCCGCCGGGCTCGACTTCTACGACCGGCTGGTGGACGCCGTGTTGGATGCCGGGATCACCCCGCTGCCCACGCTCTTCCACTGGGACCTGCCGCAGGCTCTGGAGGACGCCGGCGGCTGGCTGAACCGCGACACCGCGTACCGGTTCGCCGAGTACGCGGCGGTGGCCGCGGACCGGCTCGGCGACCGGGTACCCGCCTGGATCACCCTCAACGAGCCCTTCGTGCACATGGTCTACGGCTACGCGATGGGCATCCACGCCCCCGGCCGGACCCTGATGCTGGACGCACTCCCGGCCGCCCACCACCAGCTGCTCGGCCACGTCCTGGCCGCTGCCGCCCTGCGCGAGCGCGGCCTGGAGGTGATGATCGCCAACAACCTCACCCCGGTCTGGCCCGCCTCCTCCTCGGAAGCCGACCTGGTCGCCGCGCAGGCCTACGACGCCCTGCACAACCGCCTGTTCAGCGACCCGCTCCTGCTCGGCCGCTACCCCGACCTCGCCGCCTACGGCGTCGGCCCCGACCTCGGCGGCAGCGTCCGGGACGGCGACCTGAAGCTGATCGCCGGGACGCCCCTCGACGGCCTCGGCGTCAACTACTACAACCCCACCCGCATCGCCGCCCCCACCGACCCCGGCCTCCCCTTCACCGAAGCCCCCATCGAGGGCGTCCCCCGCACCGCCTTCGACTGGCCCGTCGTCCCCGACGGCCTGCGCGAACTCCTCGTCGGCCTCCGCCAGCGCTACGGCGCCGCCCTCCCGCCCGTCACCATCACCGAGAACGGCTGCTCGACCACCGAAACCCTCGACGACCAGCCCCGCGTCGACTACCTCGCCGGCCACCTCGACGCGGTGGCCGCAGCGGTCGCCGACGGCGTGGACGTGCGCGGCTACTACACCTGGTCACTGCTCGACAACTACGAATGGGCCGAGGGGTTCAGTCAGAGATTCGGTCTCGTCCATGTCGACTTCGAGACGCAGAAGCGGACCCCCAGGGCCTCGTACGGCTGGTATCGGGACGTGATCGCCGCCCAGCGGAAGCGGTCCGCGAGGTAGGCGGGCCGGTCTGGTCGGGCACCGGGCGGGGCTGCTTCACGCTCGCGCCACGCCTGTGCAACACGCTGCTGGGAGCATCGACCGCATGCTCTCCCTGGTCGCCCCGCCCACGCACGGCAGGACCGCGTCGCCCACCGAGGGCGGCGGGGCCGGGGCCGTGCTGCGCGCGGTACTGACCGGCGGCCCGCTGACCCGCAGCGCCGTCGGCCGGGCCACCGGCCTCAGCCCGGCTGCCGTCTCCCGGCACACCGCCGACCTCACCGGACTCGGGCTGCTGCGCGTCCTGCCACCGCCGGACGGTCCGCCCAGGGCGGGGCGCCCGCAGCTGCCGCTGGACATCGACACCCGTCACCACCTCGCCTGCGGGGTGCACATCGGGGTGCCGTGGATCACCTTCGCCCTGCTGGACCTGCGGGGACGGGTGGTCGCCCACGAACGCCTGCCCCGGCGCGGGGACGCCGCCGCGGTCCTGGGCACCATCAGGGCGTACCTACCGGGTTTCCTGGGCCGCCGGGCCACCGGCCACTCGGTGCTCGGCCTCGGGGTGGTCACCGGCGGCTGGGTGGACTCCGAGACCGGCCGCGTCGTCGCCCACGGCCCGCTCGGCTGGTACGACGTCCCCGTCCGCGACGTCCTGGCCGACGCCACCCGGCTGCCCGTGCACGTCGACAGCCACGCCCGGGCGCTGGCCCAGGCGGAGCTGCTGTTCGGCGCCGGCAGCACGGCCACCGAACTGGTCCAGCTGTTCGTCGGCAACGTCGTCGACGCGGCCATCGCCACCGGTGGCAGCGTGCTGCGCGGGAGGCGGTCCCGCGCGGGCGACATCGGCCACCTCGCCGTACCCGCCTCCACCGAGCCCTGCTCCTGCGGACGGACGGGCTGCCTCCAGGCCGCCGTCGCGGATCGGACCCTGGCCCGCCGGGCCCACGCCCTCGGCCTCGTCCCCGAACCCGACTTCGGCCTGTTGCTGGACCTGGCCGGCGCCGGGAACCGCGCTGCGATCCGCCTCTTCGAGGAGCGGCTCCGGCTCGTCGCGCCCGCCGCCGGCCTGCTGCTGGACGTCCTCAACCCCGAAGTCCTGGTGGTCAGTGAGGCGGGGCTGTCGGTGGCGCCCTGCCTGCACCCCTACCTGGCCGAACAGATCCGCCTGCACTCCAACGCCGCACCCGAGCAGCTGGTCACCGCCACTGCCTTCGGCGTCGACGTGCTGGCGGTCGCGGCCTGCGCCGGGGTGCTCGACAGCGTCTACCAGCGGCCGATGGAGCTGCGGACGGCCGGGAGCTCGACCGCCCGGGCGATGCGTTGAGCCCTCGTCAACGGCGCATTAATTCCACCGCCAGGCGAATCGTTGAACGGCCGGACGGCGGGTCGGAGAATCGGGTCAATCCCCTTTCTCCCGCCCGCCTGCCGAGCCCCGGAGCGTTCCGCCATGCCCGAAAGTCCCGCCGATCGCCAACTTCACTTCAACCTCTTCCTGATGGGAGTGGGCCACCACGAGGCCGCCTGGCGCCACCCCCGCACCGACCCGTCCGCCGCAGGCGACGTCGCGCACTTCCAGAGGCTCGCCCGGACGGCCGAGGCGGCCGCCTTCGACTCGGTGTTCCTCGCCGACGGCGTCGAGGCCCGCTCCGACGGTGGATGGGGCCTGATCAGCCACTTCGAACCATTCACCCTGCTCACCGCGCTGGCTGCGGTGACCACGAGGATCGGCCTGATCGGCACCGTCTCCACCGGCTTCTCCGAGCCCTACAACCTGGCCCGGCAGTTCGCCTCACTGGACCACATCAGCCACGGGCGGGCCGGCTGGAACATCGTCACCTCGGCCGGCGACCGCGCCGCCCAGAACTTCGGCCGCAGCGCCAACCAGGACCATGCCGTCCGGTATGAGCGGGCCGCCGAGTTCCTCGACGTGGTCACCGCCCTGTGGGACAGCTGGGAGGACGACGCGCTGTTGCTCGACCCTGCGAACGGGGCCTTCGCCGCCCCGGACCGGGTGCACGACATCGACCACGTCGGAAAGCACTTCCAGGTGCGCGGGCCGCTGAACATCCCGCGCAGCCCGCAGGGCCACCCGCTGCTCGTGCAGGCCGGATCCTCGGACGACGGCAAGGCCTTCGCGGCCCGTTGGGCGGAGGCGGTGTTCACCGCGCAGCAGACACTGGCCGAGGGGCAGGCCTTCTACGGCGACCTCAAGCGACGGACCGCCGAGGCCGGCCGCGACCCGGCCCGGGTAAAGATCCTGCCCGGCGTCGTCCCCGTCCTCGGCTCCACCGAGGCGGAGGCACGTGCCCTGGACGAGGAACTGGACGCGCTGATCAACCCGGCCCGCGCGGTCGGCGTGCTCTCCACGGTGCTCGGCGTCGACCTCACCGACCACCCACTGGACGAACCGCTGCCGCCGCTGCCGCCGGTCACCCGGATCAACGGTGCCAAGAGCCGCTTCGAGCTGATCCGCGACCTCGCCGAGCGCGACCGGCTGACCCTGCGCCAACTCGTCGGACGGCTCGGCGGCGGCCGTGGCCACCAGGTCGTGGTCGGCACCCCCGAGCACCTCGCCGACCACATCGAGACCTGGTTCACTCAGGGCGCCGCCGACGGCTTCAACATCATGCCGCCCGTCCTGCCCGGCGGCCTGGACGACTTCGTCGAGCAGGTGGTCCCGATCCTGCGGGCACGCGGCCTGTTCCGCGAGGGCTACACCGGGAACACCCTGCGCGAGCACTACGGCCTGCCGCGCCCGGCCGGGCGGTACACCGCGCCGTAACGGTCGCGCGTCGTAACGGTCGCGCGTCGGGTCGGGCGCCGGCCCGCACGTCGGCCCGGCGCCCGGCTGCACGGGGGAAGGCCCGGACCACTCGGTCCGGGCCTTCCCCCATGGCGTCGGCCGCCCGCAGCCCTCAGCCCTCGGCCCGGCCGCACGGAGTCCTCCGCGCGGCCGGGCTGCCGGTCAGGAGGTGTAGTGCGAGGCGTCGTCACCCTCCAGCACCTGGCTGGGCTCGCCCGTCACACCCACCGGGACGTCACCGGCGACGGTGACGCGGTGCAGGCGGCGCGGCAGGTCGTCGTAGTCGTCCGGCGCGTAGTGCTGGGTGGCGCGGTTGTCGAACAGCACCACGTCCCCCAGCTCCCAGCGCCAGCGGACCACGTTCTCGGGCCGGGTCACGTACGCCTGCAGGCTGCGCAGCAGGTCGTGGGACTCCGCGGTCGGCAGGCCGACGACCGACTGCGCGAAGCCGCCGATGAACAGCCCACGCTCACCGCTCTCCGGGTGCACCCGTACCACCGGGTGGACGGTGCGGTACTTGCGGGCGGTGAAGACCCGGCGGCGCTCCTGGTCCGCGGCGTCCAGCTCCTTTCCCTGCGCGTAGTCGTAGTCGTTGGTGTGCACGGCCCAGAGCCGGTCGGCGAACTCGCGCAGCTGCTCCGGAAGGTCCCGGTACGCGGCCTGGGTGTTGGCGATCAGCGTGTTGCCGCCGTACGGCGGGACGATCAGGCTGCGCAGGGTGCTGGCCTTCGGAGGCGTACGGACGAAGGTCACGTCGGTGTGCCAGCGGTTGGCCCGGCCGCCGTCCTCGCTGTCCACCGCCAGGACGTTCGGCTGGCCGTCGAGCGCGGGGACGGTCGGGTGCGCGGTGGTGAGGGTGCCGAAGTTGGCGGCGAAGCGGGTCTGGCCGTCGTCGTCCAGCTGCTGGGCGCGGAAGAAGAGCGCCTTGTGCTCCACCAACGCGGCGTTGAGCTTCTCGACGGTCTCCGCGTCGAGTGCGGCGGCGGTGTCGACGCCGAGGATCTCGGCGCCGATCCGGCCGCCGATCTTGCGGATCTCGAAGGTGCTGGTCATGGGGATCTCCTTCGGACGCTGGGTACGGTACGGACGGTCAGGAGGTGATGGGGGCGGCCGAAGCGGCCGGCCCCAGGGTCGGGCCGATCGCGCGCAGCGCGCCCGGGGTCCGGCCCCGGCCCCAGCCGATCTGCGCGCGGTAGCTGCCGAGCAGCCCGGCCTCGGTCAGCCGCCGCTCGTCGCGGACGGCCGGGTCCTGCGGCTGCGGGTGGGTGTACGGGGCGACGAACAGCGCGTCGACCGGGCAGTTGGCTTCGCACTGGAAGCAGGTCTGGCAGTCGTCCTGCCGGGCGATCGACGGGATGCCGTCGGTGCCCCGCTCGAAGACGTCGGTCGGGCAGACCTTGATGCACTTGTCGCAGGCGATGCAGCGTTCCGGGGAGACGAGTTCGATCATGCGGTGACCTCCGTGGTGGTGCGGGGCAGCGGGCGGGTCCAGACCTCGTCCAGGCCGCCGGTGGCGATCCGGTGGTGCTGCGCCGGATCCTGGTCGGGGTGGTCGAGCCGGCGGGCCATCCCCCGGGATTCGGTACGGGCGAGCGCCGAGCGGTACATCCAGCGGGCGTTCGCGGCGAGCGCCGCCGCCTGCCGGGCCCGGATCGCGTCCGCACCGGTGGCCCGCAACCCGGCCCGCAGCCGCGCCCAGGCGTCGTCGAGCACGGTGAGCGCCCCGGTGAGGCCGTCCCCGTGCCGGAGGTAGTTCTTGTCGTACGGAAGCACCTCGTGCTGGACGGTGGTGACGATCTCGCGGGCGTCCCCGCCGGGCGTCCCGGTGGGGCGCAGCCCGGCCCGGCCGGCTGGGGCGAGCGTACGACGATGGGCACCGGGCCCGAGCGCACGCGCGTACCCGGCGGCGCCTCGCCCGGCCCAGGTGCCCGAGGACATCGCCCATGCCGCGTTGTGGCTGCCGCCGCCGGTGAAGCCCCCGCAGATCTCCTCACGGGTGGCGGCGTCCCCGGCGGCGTACAGGCCGGGGACGGTGGTGCGGCAGTCGTCGCCCGCGATCCGGATGCCGCCGGTGCCGCGCACGGTGCCCTCGGCGAGCAGGGTGACGGCGAACCGGTCGGTGAACGGGTCGATGCCCAGCCGGTCGAAGGTCAGGAAGAAGTTGGGCTGGGCCAGGCGCATCGCGCGTCGGGCCGCTTCGTCGGCGCGGTCCAGCAGGCAGTACACCTTGTTCCCCGCCAGCAGTGAACGGGCGATCACCGAACGGCCGCCCTGGCTGGCCGCGCCCTCCAACGGGGCACCGTCCGCCGTGGTGAAACTGGCGTACGAGTAGAAGGCGGTCTTGGTCACCGAGGTGTGCTCCGGCGCGATGCCGTAGGCGTTGGAGAACTCCATCCCCGAGAGCTCGGCGCCGACTTCGGCCGCGTACAGGGCGCCGTCGCCGGTGTTGGTGTTGGTGCCGAGTGCCTTGCTGAGGAACGCGCAGCCCCCGGTGGCGAGCACCACGGCGCCCGACCGCACCAGGAAGGGGTGCCCGGCCTGCCGGCGGTGGCCCGCAGCACCGGCGACCGAACCGTCGATGGCGGTGAGCAGTTCGGTGACGGGGCTGTGGTCGAGGATGCGGACACCCGCCCGCCGCACCCGGATCCGCATCCGGCGCATGTACTCGGGGCCCTGCAGACCGTTCCGCAGCTGGCGGCCGTCCGGACTGGTCGGGAAGGGATAACTCCCGCTTTCCGCCAGCTCGTTCATGTTGGCGTAGGTCTGGTCGAGGACTCTGGTCATCCAGCGACGGTCGGCCAGGTAGCCGCCGAGCGCCTCCCGGCTCGCCATCGCCGCCTCGCGCCGCACCGGCTCCGGGTCGACGTACCAGACACCGGTGCCGCCTGCCGCCGTCGAGCCGCTCGTCCCGCAGTACCCCTTGTCGGCCAGGACGACGTCCGCGCCCGCGCGGGCCGCGTCCAGCGCCGCCCAGGTGGCCGCCGGGCCGCCGCCGACCACCAGGACGTCGGTCGTGAGCTCCTGTCGTGTACTCATGTCAGGCCTCTCAACCGCCCAGCGGGGCGCGCCAGGCGGTGAACCGGCGCTCCAGCGCGACCAGCAGCTGGTTGAAGACCAGCCCGATGACGGAGATCGTCACGATCCCCGCGTACATCTGCGGGATCGCGAAGTTGTACTGCGACGCGTTGATCAGATAGCCGAGTCCCGCCTTCGCCCCCACCATCTCGGCGGCCACCAGTACCAGGATCGACACCGCCCCGGCGAGCCGGACGCCGGTGAAGACCACCGGCACCGAGGCGGGCAGGATCACCTTCTGGAACAGCCGGGGCGCGGAGAGGTCCAGCGAGCGGGCGAGCCGGATCAGCGTCGGGTCCACACTGCGCACCGCGCTGATGGTGTTGAGCAGGATCGGCCACAGGCAGGCGTACAGCACGATCGAGATCTTGGACGTCTCGCCGATGCCGAGGATCAGCACGAACACCGGGAGCAGGGCGAGCGCCGCCGTGTTGCGGAACAGCTCCAGCAGCGGGCTGAGCAGGTCGGCCACCGGCCGGTACCAGCCGATCAGCAGGCCGAGCGGCACACCGATCACCACCGCCAGGCCGAAGCCGCTGAGCGAACGGGTCAGGCTGGCCAGCGTGTTGTCGGCCAGCTGGCCGTTCTGCAGCAGCCCGTACCAGGCGCCCAGCACCTCGCTGAACGGCGGCAGGAAGGTCGGGTCCACCAGCTCGAACCGCGGGGCGAGCTCCCAGAGCAGCAGCAGCGCGACGATCGCCACGGATTTCGTGGCGCCGCTCAGCAGTAGCCGCAGCAGACGGCGCGGCACCCTCGACCGGAGGGCCGGCGCCGGGGCCGCCGTCCCACCCGGGGCCGGTGGCGGGGTCGATGCACTGCTCGGGGCTGATACCCCGCCCGGGGGCGGTTCGACCGTAGGCCGGGGTTCGACGGGGAGCGTCCGCACGTCCACCGCCGCGCGCGGGTTCAGATCGGTGCTCATATGCGGCTGACCTCTCTCTCCAACTGCTGCGCACGGCTGACCTCGTCGTGCAGCAGGCTCCAGATCCGGTGGCGGTAGCGGGCGAACTCCGGGCTGGATCGCAGGTCGTGACCGGCCGCACGCTCACCCAGGTCGATCGGGACGACTTCCTTCACCCGGCCCGGCCGCGACGTGAGCACCGCGACGCGACCGCCCAGGTAGACCGCCTCCTCGATGCCATGGGTGATGAACACGACGGTCTTGCCCGTCCGCCGCCAGATCCGCAGTAGTTCGTCCTGGAGCGACTCGCGGGTCTGTGCGTCGAGCGCCGCGAACGGTTCGTCCATCAACAGGACGGCCGGGTCGTACGCGAGACTGCGGGCGATCGCGACCCGCTGCTTCATGCCGCCGGAGAGTTCGTGCGGGTGGCGGTCCTCGAAGCCGGTGAGACCGACCAGGTCGAGGTACTCCCGTGCCCTGGCGGCCCGTTGCCGCCTCGCCACGCCGGTGGCCTCCAGGCCGAACTCCACGTTGCCCTGGGCCGTCCGCCACGGCAGCAGTGCGTACTGCTGGAAGACGATGCTGCGGTCGATCCCCGGGCCGGTGACCGGCCGGCCGTCGAGCAGGATCTCGCCGGAGGTCGGCGCCGTCAGTCCCCCGAGGAGGTCCAGCAAGGTGGATTTCCCGCAGCCGCTCGGTCCGACGACCGTCAGGAACTCGCCCTTGGCGACGTCGAGTTCGACCGAATCGAGGGCGATGAACCCGGAGGGTGGGCGGTCTCCCGCACGCCCCCGGACCGGGAACGTCTTGGTGACCTGGCGGAGGCTGATGTGATCGGTCATCGCGGGCTCAGCTCCCGGCGGTGGGAGTGGGCGAGGCGGCCGAGTAGCCGTTGAACTGGTTGGTGTAGAGGTCGGCCGCCTTGACCTGCCCGGCCTTGATGTCACCGTGGGCGGTCAGCCAGTCGATCCAGAGCTGGAAGGTCTGGTCCGTGATCCGGCCGCCGGGCTCGGCGACGCCGAAGGACTTCCAGTACTGGAGCGCCGCGACGTCCTCGTTGCGGCCACGGCGCTTGATGATGTCCGTGCTCCGGGCGATCACCTCCTCGCGCGGCGTCGTCCGGGCCCACTCGATCGCCTTCGCGACCCCCGTGACGAAGACCCTCGACGTGGTCGGGTTCTGGTTGAGGAACCTGTCGGTCAGCACGTACGTGCCGGCGCTGAAGGCGCCCAGCAGGTCGAAGTCGCTGAACAGCGGCCTGATCCCGCCCGCCGCCAGCGCCTTGTCCCGCAGGACGCCGCCCAGCGAGGCGACCTCGATCTGCTTCTGGCGCAGCGCCTGCTCGGTGTTCACCGGGGGCACGACGATCCGCTCGACCCGGCGCAACTCCGATGCGGCGAAGCCGTTGCGCTGGAGGTAGGTGTCCAGCACCGCCTCGACGTGGGCGCCGAGCGTGTTCATCCCGACCTTCTTGCCGACCAGGTCCCGGGCGGAGCGGATCGGGCTGTCCTCCAGCACGTAGTAGCCGTTGTAGGAGGCGGCGTCGACGCCGTAGTAGCTGATCGCCGCCTTCACCGGGGCCCCGGCCGCGATCAGCTTGACGACGGCGCCGTTGAACGCCCCGCCGAAGTCCGTCTGCCCGGTCGCCGCCGACTGGATGTCCTGCGGGCCGCTGATCGTGTTACCCACCCACTCCAGCTTCACGTCGCCGAAGTAGCCGAGATCCTCGGCGAGTTCGGGCAACGTCACCTGCCCGACCCAGCCCTGGTAGCGGAGCTTCTTCGTCTCGGCGCCGCCGGCCGCCGTCGCCCGGCCGCAGGCGGCGGCCGCCGCCGCGACCGCGGCCAGCGTGAGGAACCGGCGTCGGGAGGTGGGTGGGGGAGCGGGCCATGAGGTCACGGGCATGGGGAGGTCCTTTGCGGGGTCGGCTGGGTACGCCGACGGGGACGCGCGGCAGGGCTGCGCGTCACGCGGCGAGGCGGGTGAACGGCTGATGGTGAACAGGAGCGCACCCGGCGCACAGGGCCGGGGCGGGGCGCCTAGGGCGCGGAGGCCGCGCAGGACGGCACGGCCGGGTACGGCGACAGCCCGGAGCTGCGGCCGCGACGTCAGGGCAACCGTGCCGGTAAGGCAACCGTGCCGGTAGGGCGACCGTGCCGGTTCAGGCCGACAGGTGAGAGGAGCGCGTCAGCGCCAAGGGGCGCCGGTCAGTGGCAGACAGCACAGATGGCGCTCGCGTGTCGTCGTAGATCGACGTGCAGGCGGCCCACAAGGCGCTCGGATTGGCTCACGTCCGACAGCCTGGCAGCTGACCCGAACCAGGTCAACGAATGTTCAGCCGCCGGAAGAAACCCGCCTCGGCCGGACCGGGGGCCCCGCGCAGACGCGTCCGGAGTCGCGCGGGGCGTCGCTCCTGGGGGCGGACCAGGGGTCGAGCCGGGGGTCGAGCCCGTCGCCGGCGGGCTCTCGGATGGGGCCGTACAGAAGACAGCCCGGCCGACGGGTCGAGTGGTTGCCGGCCGCCGCGACTCGGCATCGGTGGTCCGCCCCGTCGGCGGCTATGCGGCCCGGCGCATCGCAGGAGCCCCGTACCAGACGTTCTGCGGAAGGACCATCCTCACCTTCAAACCCGACTCCGACTACATCGATCCCGAGAAGCCGAAGCCGATGCAGGGGCAGTTCCATCCGGCAGCCGCGAGGTCAGCTTCACCGCCGGGCGCCAGGGCTGGTGGAACCACACCAGCCTCAACAGCAAGTAGCCACGAAGGGCGCCCCCACCGCGGCGCGAAAGGCGACCGTCGGGCCCTGGCCCCAGTGGATACCCCTGGCTGGAACGTCGGCCTTCGCGTCCGGCTCCGTGCTGACGCTCGACGGCGGCGGGTCCCTCGTCTGGGCCGACCGGCAGACGGATCACGTGAGGCGCCGGGGGTGGGGCGGCCGTCCCGGCGGTAGCGGTCGCCGCGGGGCGTCCGAGCGGGCGCGGGTCACGGGGCTCGCGACCCGCTCGTGGGTCCTGCGCGATCGCGGTTACTCGGCGTAGGGCTGGTCGGTTCCCTGGGCGCTGTAGCCGAGGCTCCAGATGTAGCCCTCCGGGTCGGCGAAGGTGCCGCCGTACCCGCCCCACGGCAGAGCGCCGGCGGGCTTGAGGACGGTGGCGCCGGCCTGCTGGGCCTCCGTCATGATCTCGTCGACCCGTGCCTCACTACGGACGACGTAAGTCAGGACCAGGCCGCTGAAGCCGCTGCCCTCCTGGTCCGTGCCGACCAGGTCGGCCAGGCCCTCGCGGCCGTAGAAGCCGACCGGCGAGGCGCCGTCCGATGCGAAGAACACCGAGACGCCGTAGTCGTTCTGGATCTTCCAGCCGAGCCCCTCGGTGTAGAACCGCTTGGCCCGGTCCATGTCCCGGACGCCGAGGAGGATGGAGCTGACGTGCGCCTTCATGGCTCACTCCTTGTACTGGTGGATGTGTGTGCGCTACTGGTGGAGGTGTACGCGATGTGTGGGGGTGTACGCGTCGGCGATCCGGGCCGGGGCCCGGCTGTCGTCGGCGGCGCGGACGATCGAGCGGGGTTGGGCGCGCAGGACCCGGTGGCCCGTCGGAGGCGCGGCCCGTCGTCAGGACGGCGTGGGGGCGAGCGCCTCGGCGGCCTCCCAGACGAACCCGTCCTGGTCGGTGAAGGCCCCGGCGTCGCTGCCGAGCACGATGCGGTGCGAGCCCGTGCCGTCGACGGGGACGCCGAGGTCCTTGGCCAGCGCGCGGCGCTTGTACAGCGCCAGCTTGACGGTGCCGGCCCGACCGGGGGCGAACTCGGTGTACTTGCCGCCGAAGCTCTTGGCCACGGTCAGGCCCCGGTCGACGTAGACCTGCTTGGTGGCCTTCACGTCCTCGACGCCGAGCAGTAGGACGACCTCGTCGATCTCGCGGGTGGCGGGGCCGCTGTCCTTCTTCGCGGAGGTCGCGATCTTCCAGATCGTCCCGTCCGGGGCCTGGACGACGCCGCCGTAGCCCCACAGCGACTTCGCGGCGGGCTTCAGGACGGTTGCCCCGGCGTCCACGGCGGCGCCGACGAAGCCGTCGACGGTCGCGGGCCCGGACACCGTGAGCGCCAGGGTGAAGCCGCGGAAGCCGGAGGAGTGCGCCCCGGACGCCCGCAGGCGGATGTGCGCGTCCACGCCGAAGGCGCGGTAGAAGCGGAGGGCGGCCTCGGGGTCGGCCACCTCAAGGGTGACGGAGGAGAGGGACGTGTGGGCTGCGGTGGAAGCGGTGGTTGCCATGACCATCACGCTAGGCGCTGCCCGGCGGCCGGGGCTTCTCGATTCCTGACCGGTCTCGCGACCCGCCTCGCGACCCACGCGGGCATCCCGTCCAGGATGATCGCCGGCCCCGCCGCGGGAGCGGGACGGCCGGCCGCCGCGTCCGCCGCACCCGCCGCGTCCGCCGCCCGGCGCCGGAAGGCTCCTGGCGGCATGCCGACCAGCTCGGTGAAGCGGGTGGTGAACGTACCCAGCGACGCGCAGCCGACCGCGCGGCAGACCTCGGTGACGCCGAGGTCGCCCCGCCGCAGCAGCGCCGCCGCCCGCTCGATGCGACGCGCCATCAGATACGCGTACGGCGACCGGCCGTAAGCGGCGCGGAACTCCCGACTCAGCTGCCCGGCGGGCATGTTCGCGTCGCGGGCGAGCGCCGCCACGTCCAGCGGCCGCGCGTACTCCCGGTCGATCCGATCGCGGACGCGGCGCAACCGCGCGAAGTCGGCCAGGCGCTGCGCCTGGACGAGCGCTCGCCGCCATTCCGGCCTGCACATGGGAACCCCCTCGTTCTCCGTCTGCCCTGCCCATCGGCGTCTTCGAGTGACCGGGGGTGGCCGAGACGGCTGCCCCCCGGACGCGTCCACGTGCCGCCGGTACCCCTCACGGGTGGTCGCGCGGCGGCTCGCACAGCCGCGCCGGTACCCGTACGGCTCAGCGCAGTTCCTGGATGCGGATCAGATTGCCCGCGGGATCGCGGAACGCGCAGTCGCGGACGCCGTACGGCTGGTCGGTCGGCTCCTGGACGACCTCGCTGTCACCGGCCTGCACCTTCTCGAAGGTGGCGTCGAGGTCCGGGGTGGCCAGCAGGATCCAGCCGTAGGTGCCCTTGGCCATCATCTCGGTGATCGTGCGGCGCTCGTCCTCGCTGATGCCGGGGTCGGCGGCGGGCGGCGCCAGCAGGATCGACGTGCCCGGCTGCCCGGCCGGGCCGACCGTGATCCAGCGCATCCTGCCCTGCCCGACATCGCTGCAGACCTCGAAGCCCAGGACGTCGCGGTAGAAGACCAGCGACGCGTCCGGGTCGTCGTGCGGAAGGGTGGTGGTGTGAATGCTGATGTCCATGGCGTGCAGGCTAGGGGCAACGCCGTGGCCCGCGCTTCTCGATTCCTGATCGATCGGGACACATTCGGACGTCGGCGGAGATGTCGGGCGGCGCGCCCTCGCGTCCCACGCCAGCGGCGGAGCGGAGCGGGGAGACCCCCGCCCCGCCCCCGCCCCGCTCCGCCCCGTCACGTCACTCGGCGGGCAGTCGAGGGGTGCGCGGCGGTTCCGTGCGGCGGGGGGCCGTCGCCTCGAAGGCGGCGCCGAGGGTCAGGAGCGCGTTGTCGTCGTAGGCGCGGCCGGCGAAGGTGAGGCCGACGGGCATGCCGGTGTCGGTCATGGTGCCCATGGGCACGGTCACCGTGGGGATGCCGAGGTGGCGGGGGACCAGGTTGCCGTTGGCGACCCAGACGCCGTTGCGCCAGCCGAGGTCGGCGGACGCCTCGGAGACGTCCATGTCGGCGGGGCCGACATCCGCGACCGCGGGGAACACGACGGCGTCCAGGCGCAGTTCGTCCATCCACTCCTCCAGGTCGACCCGGCGGGTCTCCTCCAGTCCGCGCAGGCCCGCTTCGAGGTGCGGCATGTCGGTGAAGGAGGCGTACGGGCGCTCGCGGACGAAGCGCGGGTAGTCGCCGATGGTGTCGTCGAAGCCGTCGTAGCGGTCGGGGAGTTCGCCCTGCTGCTTGGGCCAGATGCGGTCGCCGTCGACCTCGGCCAGGGTGGCGAGCGCGGGGTCGGCGTTGGCGCGCAGGAAGTCGTCCCACGCCCAGGCGGAGAGGTCCTCGATCTCGACGGTGAGGTAGTCACGGCCGACCAGGCCGCGGGTGAGCAGCGAGGGCGTGCCGGGGCGGTCGGACTCGTAGTTCGACACGACGGGGAAGTCGACCTCGACGACCTCGGCGCCGGCGGCCTCCAGGTCGCGGCGTGCGGCTTCCCACAGGGCGATCACCGAGGGGCGGGTGTCGATCCGCTGTCCGGTCTGGCCGCCGATGCCGCCCTCGGGGTTCGTCCCGGCCTCGGGGTCGGCGTTGATGTACATCCTGGGCACGCCGACGCGCTTGCCGGCGAGCGCGGCGCGCGCCGCCCCGGCGTCGGCGGGGGCGAGGGCCGGGTAGGAGGCGGGCCGCACCCGGGAGGCGGCGGGCAGCGGCACCCACGGCTGGGCGCGCCACAGGTCGCCGCGGGTCTCCGGGTCGTCGGCGACGATGACGTCGAGCAGCTCGAACAGGTCGGCCATGGTGCGGGTGTGCGGGACCACGACGTCCATGGTCGGCACGAGCGGCCAGTTGCCGCGCACCGAGATCACGCCGCGGCTGGGCGTGTAGGCGCACAGCGCGTTGTTGGAGGCGGGGGCCCGGCCCGAGGACCAGGTCTCCTCACCGAGGCCGAACGCGCCGAACGACGCGGCGGTCGCGGTGCCGGAGCCGTTGGAGGAGCCGGAGCCGTAGGCGCTGGTGAGCCAGTCGGCGCTGTACGGGCTCTCCGCGCGGCCGTAGACGCCGCGCTGCATGCCGCCGTTGGCCATCGGCGGCATGTTGGTCAGGCCGATGAGGACGGCGCCGCCCGCGCGCAGCCGCTCGATGGCGAAGGCGTCGCGCTGGGCGACGAGGTGCTCGAAGGCCGGCGAACCGGCGGCGGCCGTCAGCCCCTTCGCGAGGTAGCTGTCCTTCGCGGTGTACGGGATGCCGTCCAGCGGGCCGAGCGTCTCGCCGCGCGCGCGGCGAGCGTCGGAGGCCTCGGCCTCGGCGCGGGCGTCCGGGTTCATCACGACCATCGCGTTGAGGGCGGTGGCGGTGCCGGGCCGGTCGTACGCGTCGATCCGTGCGAGGTAGGCGTCGAGCAGCTCGACCGCGGTGGTCCGGCCCTTCTCCAGTGCCTCGCGCAGGTCGGCGATACAGGTCTCCACAACGTCGAATCCGCGCGTCATGCGGGTGCCTCCTGGGTGGGGGTCGGGCAGGTGGATCGCCGGGCGGCGGGCCGGTCGCGCGTACGCGGCCGCCACGCCTCCGGCGCACTGACTAGAATTTCAGTCTAGACTACGGATCTAGACCCCCAGGATCGAGGTGCGGCCATGTCGACGAGAGAGACCGAGCCGGTGACGGGTGCCGCGCAGGGTGCCGAGGCGTGCGGTGCGTCGGGCGCTGGGACGGGCACTGAACCGGGCGCCGCTCCCCAGCCTTCCCCGACCTCGGTCGACCGGAAGCGCCAGCCCAGCGGCGACGAGGCGCGGGGGCGGGCGATGCGGGCCGCCATCAGCGTCATCGCCGAGAAGGGCACCGCGGCCGTGCGGATGTCGGACATCGCCGCGCGGGCCGGCATGAGCACCGGGCACATCCTCTACCACTTCGGCAAGAAGGACCGGCTGCTGCTGGAGGTCCTCGCGTGGAGCGAGGCTGACCTCGGCTCCCGGTTCGAGCGGGCCGCGGACGAAGCCGCGTCCCCCGCCGAGAAACTGGCGCTGTTCGTCCGCTACTACCTGCCCCGCCACCCGGGCGACGAACGCTACGCGCTGTGGACGCAGGTGCTGGCCCAGTGCCACGACGACGCCGGCCGGCAGGTCCTCACCGACCTGTCCGACGTCTGGGAGGAGCGGCTGGAAGCCGTCCTCCGGGAGGGGCGGGCGCTGGGGCAGTTCGCCGACGTGGACCCTACCGAGTTCGTCATCAGGGCGGTGGCCATGCTCAACGGGCTCTCCGGGGACGTGATGTTCGGGCGGGCCCGTTGGCAGCACGCCTCGGCGCACGCCTTCGCGCTGGCCGCGCTCGAACGCGAACTGCGGCCGACCGGCCGGGCCTGAGGACGCGCCCCGCTGCCGTCGCACGGGTCCGGCGGGCCGAGGGCCACCACGTGCGGCGCGAGGATCGGCGACGACCGGCGGGGGCCGGCCGGTGCGGCCGCCCGGCGGCAGGCTGTGCGCGGTGCCTCGGGCTGCGGGAGCATGCCCTCATGGACACCGAGACTCTCGTACGCACCCGCCGGGCCCTGCACGCGGTGGCCGAGCTGGTCCTGGCCGGGCCGCAGTACCGGGACAGCGGAACCATCAGGCTGCGCGCCTGCGCGGGGGGCTTCGCCACCACGGCCGAACCGCGGCTGCGGGTGATCGGCGCGGAGCTGGTCGCGCCCGGGCAGGCGCTGTCCCTCGAATGGACCACCTGCACGGCGCTCGGTGCGGCCCTCGGACTCGCGGTCGGTGCCCCGGCCGGGCTGTACGGGGACGGACCGGTCGTGGCCGCCGACGACGCCGTCGAGACGGACCCGTCCGCCGCCCGCCGGCTCGCGCGGTGCTTCGCGCTCGGGGACGCCGCGTTGCGCGGGCTGTTCGCGGGGGCGGACCCGGTCATCTGGCCCGAGCACTTCGACATCGGGGTGACCGTCGACGGCGTGAACTACGGCGTCTCACCCGGCGACGCGTTCCAGGCGGAGCCGTACGCGTACGTCGGCCCGCCCACCCCGCGGCGGGGCGAGTTCTGGAACGCGCCGTTCGGCGCCGCCCGGCCGATCCGCGAACTCGGCGGCGTCATCGGCACCATGGCGTTCCTGGAGCAGGGCTGCGGGCTGGCCGCCACGGCCTGACCGGCCGGCGCGCGAGGGCGCTCCCGGCGGGACGGGGCCCGGCGGCGCTCCCTCGGTGGCCGGGGCCTCGCACTCCCGTGCCGAACGGGACGCAGGTCATGGCGGAGGTAGCGCCTGGCTGCGGCTTCGGGCGTCCGGCTGGTGTGAGAGCACGGAGGAGAGCACCGGGCGGCCTGGACGAGGACGTGGTGCTGGAGCGGACGGCGGCGATGCGCCGGCTGTCCCGCCGGGTGGTGCACGTGCTGCTGATCGGCGCGTCCGGCCCCGTCGGGGTGGTCGTCCGGGACAGCGTCGGCCTGGTCGGCCTGGTCGGCCTGGCGGCGCTCGGCGCGGCGCTGTGTGGGGCGTCGTTCGCCTGAACCCTGCCGGCCGGTTGGCTCGCGTTCACCCTCCTCCTACCGCCGCCGGGCGGCACCGCGGGGCAGGTGCTCCACTGGATGGCCGTTCTGCCCGGCACGGCGGCGTCCACCGGGACGGCGTGGGCCCTGTTCGCGACCGGCGCCGCGGCGTACGCGGCCGCAGGTCCGAGGCGGTAGCGGGCATTCCGGCGGTCGGTCGGGGCCGTGGAGACGGGTCCGGCGAGGCGTTCGGACAGGGCCATGATCCGCTGGGCGGGCGGAAGTTCGGTGCTGCCGAACTATTGGTAGGGAACTTTACTATCCATTAGGCTGTCGGTCGGCGGCTTGGCACGGCACCCCGGCTCGAAGGGGGTGTGACGTGCTCAGCGAGAGCTCTGACCCGGCCGCTGCGGTGGCGCGGTTGCCGCTCGCCCGGTGAGTTCGTGTGCTGTGGACCGGAGTCCAGCTCTCGCCATCTACTCAACGTCATGGAGTTCAGGGATGCGTCTGGGTGTCTCGGCAAGACCTGTTCGTGTCGGAGTGTTCGCCGCTGTGATCACGTTGCTCGGCGGCCTGTTGCTCGGCTGGTCCGGGCAGGCGGGGGCGGCGGTCGACCCGCTGCTCTCGCAGGGGAAGGCCGCGACGGCCTCCTCCACCGAGGGGTCGTCGTACGCGGCGGGGAAGGCGTTCGACGGGAGTACCTCCACCCGGTGGGCCAGTGTGGAGGGGAAGGACCCGCAGTGGCTGCGGGTCGACCTCGGGGTGAGCGCCAACGTCTCCCGGGTGAAACTGAGTTGGGAGGCCGCCTATGCGAAGGCGTACCGGCTGGAGGTGTCGGCGGACGGGGTGACCTGGACGGCGGTGGCCGAGGAGAAGGCCGGTAACGGCGGGACGGACGACTGGACGGGGCTGGCCGGAAAGGGCCGCTACGTCCGGATGTACGGGACGGCGCGCGGGACGTCGTACGGGTACTCGCTGTTCGAGATGCAGGTGTACGGAGTGCCGGACGGCACCCCGTCGCCGACCGGCACCCCCTCGCCGACCGGTACCGCGCCGGGCGGGGCGTTCACCGTGGTGGCGGCGGGCGACATCGCCGCCCAGTGCACCGCCGCGGACAGCGGCTGCGCGCACCCGAAGACGGCCGCGCTGGCCCAGCAGATCAACCCCAAGTTCTACCTGACGATGGGTGACAGCCAGTACGACGACGCCCGGTTGGCGGACTTCAAGGCCTACTACGACAAGACCTGGGGGGCGTTCAAGGCGAAGACCCATCCGGTGCCGGGCAACCACGAGACCTACGACCCGGCCGGGTCGCTCGCCGGGTACAAGGCGTACTTCGGCAGCATCGCCTACCCGCAGGGGAAGAGCTACTACAGCTTCGACGAGGGAAACTGGCACTTCGTCGCGCTGGACTCCAACGCCTTCGACCAGAGCGCCCAGATCGACTGGCTGAAGGCCGACCTGGCGGCCAACGGGAAGAAGTGCATCGCCGCCTACTGGCACCACCCGCTGTACTCCTCCGGCGGCCACGGCAACGACCCGGTCTCCCGGCCGGTGTGGAAGATCCTCTACGGGGCCAAGGCCGACCTGGTGCTGAACGGGCACGACCACCACTACGAGCGGTTCGCCCCGCAGGACCCGGACGGGAAGGCGACCGCGGACGGGATCGTCGAGATCGTCGGCGGGATGGGCGGCGCCGAGCCCTACCCGATCGAGCAGGTCCAGCCGAACAGCCAGAAGCGGATCAGCGGTGACTACGGCGTGCTGAAGCTGGACTTCACCGACTCCGGCTACGGCTGGAGCTACGTCGGGACGGACGGCCAGGTCAAGGACACCAGCCCGAAGTACAGCTGCCACTGATGATGTACCTCGCCACCACGGGCCGCCGTCCGGACGCGCCGTCCCGCCCCGCCGGGGCGGGACGGCGCGTCCCGGGCACGGTCGTCGCGCTCGGCGCGGTCAGCCTGGTCACCGATGTCTCCTCGGAGATGGTCACCGCCGTGCTGCCGCTCTACCTGGTGCTGGGGCTCGGCCTCTCGCCGCTTCAATTCGGTTTCCTCGACGGGCTGTTCAACGGGGCGACGGCACTGGTCCGGCTGCTCGGCGGCAAGCTCGCCGACCGCGGCGGCGGCCGGCACCGGACGGTCGCCGGGGTCGGCTACCTGCTGTCGGCGCTCTCCCGGCTCGGGCTGCTGCTGGCCGGCGGCGCGGCCGCCGGGATCGCCGCCGCGCTGGCCGCCGACCGGCTCGGCAAGGGCGTGCGGACCGCGCCGCGGGACGCGATGATCTCGCTCAGCGCGCCGCCGGAGGAGCTCGGGCGGGCGTTCGGGGTGCACCGGGCGATGGACACCACGGGGGCGCTGCTGGGCCCCCTGGTCGCGTTCGTGGTGCTGTGGGCGACGGCGGACGCGTACGACGCGGTCTTCGTGGTCAGCTTCGCCACCGGGCTGTTCGGCGTGCTGGTGCTGGTGCTCTTCGTCCCGGCCGGGGCGAGGCCGGCAGTCGGCGTGAAGCCGGTGGCCGATGTGAAGCCGGCGGTCGGCGTGAAGCCGGTGGCCGATGTGAAGCCGGCGGTCGGCGTGAAGCCGAGGCCGGCCGGCGGGAGGACCGGCGAGCGCGGCAGGACGGGGAAGAAGCCCAGGGCACTCGGCGACCCGGTGTTCCGGCGGGTCGTCACGGCCGCCGTGCTGCTGGGCGCCGCGACGATCGGCGACTCCTTCCTCTACCTGCTGCTCCAGCGCGGCCTGGACCTGCCGGCCCTGCTCTTCCCGCTGCTGCCGCTCGGCGCCGCGGCGTGCTACCTGCTGCTGGCCGTACCGGCGGGCCGGATCGCGGACCGGTCCGGGCGGCGCACCCCGTTCCTCTGGGGGCACGGTGCGCTGCTCGCGGCCTACCTCGTGGTGATGGCCCCGCCGGGCTGGCCGGCCACCGTACTCGTCCTGGTCCTCCTGGGCGTCTTCTACGCCGCCACGGACGGTGTGCTGATGGCACTCGCCGGGCCGGTCCTGCCGCTCGACGGCCGGGCGAGCGGGCTCGCGGTGCTGCAGACCGGTCAGGCGCTCGCCCGGCTGGTCGGCGCGGCGGGCTTCGGTGCGGCCTGGACGTGGTGGGGGCCGCGTCCGGCCCTGGCGGCGGCCGCGCTCGCGCTGGCCGCCGCACTCGTCGCGGCACGGCGGATCCTGCCGGAGCGGCCGGAGAGGGAGGTCTCGTGAAAGCGCGTTCGCTGGTGCTGATCACCGCGGCCCTGGTGCTGCTGGGCGGTTCCCTGGGGTACGTCCTGCACGCCAGGGAACGCGGCGGCGGGCAGCGGCTGGTCGCCGCCGCGGGCTCGTTCACCCTGGACGAGCCCGGGCTCTACTACCGGGATTCCGCCACCGGGCGGGTCGCCCGCGGTCCGGGGGTGGCGGACGGCCCGTCCTGCGTCCGCTTCCACGCCGCGGGGGACCGGGCGCTGTGCCTGCGCGCGCTGCCCGGCACCCCGGCCCGGACCCAGGCGGTGGTGTACGACCGGAAGTTCACCGAGCTCCAGTCGGTGACGGTGCCCGGGATCCCGAACCGGGCCCGGGTGTCGGCCTCCGGCCACCTGCTCGCCTGGACCGCCTTCGCGGTGGGGGACTCCTATGCGGCGGGCACCTTCTCCACCCGGACGTCGGTCCTGGACCTGCGTACCGGCTACCTGGTCAAGTCCATCGAGTCCATCCCGCTGACCGTCGACGGCGCCCGCTACCACGCCGCCGACGTCAACTACTGGGGCGTCAGCTTCGCCGCCGACGACAACCGCTTCTACGCCACCGTCTCGACCGGCGGCCGGACCCACCTGGTCGAGGGGGACCTCCGGGCCTGGTCGGCCCGCACCCTGCGGGAGAACGTGGAGTGCCCCTCGCTCTCGCCGGACGGCACCCGGATCGCCTTCAAGAAGAAGGTCTCGACCGACCCGGCGGCGCCCTGGCGGCTCCACGTGCTGGAGCTGGCGGGGATGGGCGAGCACCCGCTGGCCGAGTCGCGCAGCGTGGACGACCAGGCGGTCTGGCTCGACGGGGAGACGCTCGGGTACGCGCTGCCCGGCCAGGGCGGCAAGGGCACCGACGTCTGGAGCGTGCCGGCGGACGGCGGCGGGGCGCCGCGGCTGCTGGTGCCCGGCGGCTCGTCGCCGGTGGCCGTGGCCGCGGCGCCGAACTGAGCCGGGGGCCGGCACCACGCGGCCGTGCTGCCTCGACCGGCCGCCCGGGCTGGGCCGACCCGGCGCCACCGCACCGTGCGGACGGGGGTGCCCGGCGCGGCGGCGCCAGGTGGCAGTTCGGTCGCGCCGGGCGGTGCTCCCGCAGGTCGGAGGTGGTCGTGATGGCTGGTCAGATGGCGTGACGCGGCGGCAGCGAAGAACCGGCGGGTTCGGCTCCAGGGGTCTGGCCGAACCACCCGCCGATGTCCGGAGCAGCCCCGATGACCAGCGAGAACACCGTCCGCCCCGGCGGTCGCCGCGGGCCTGCGGGAACGGCTCGCCGACTCCGACGCGGACGTGCGGGCCTACGCGCGGCTGGCCCTGCGGACGGGTGAGCCCGGCGGGCGTCGGCGGTGATCAGGCGTAGATCCGGGCGTAGAGCTCCTGGATCTGCTCGGCGGTGGGCACGACGGGGTTGTTGGCGGGGGAGCCCGACCCCAGGGCCTGCTCGGCCATCAGGGGCGTCAGCCGGGCCCACGCGGCCGGGTCGATGCCGTGGGCGCGGGGGGTGGGGACGGCCAGGTCGTGGCAGAGCTCGTGGAGGGCGTCGACGAGCTTGGCGGCGGCCGCGCCCTCGGCGTCCGTCACGCTCGCGGCGCCCAGGGCGCGGGCGCAGTCGGCGTACCGGCCGGGGGCCGCGGCCACCGAGAAGGCGGTCACCGCGGGGAACAGCATCGCGTTCGACAGGCCGTGGGCGACGTGGAAGTGGGCGCCGATCGGACGGCTCATGCCGTGTACGAGGGCGACGCTGGAGTTCGAGAAGGCCATCCCGGCCTGGGTCGCGGCGAGCATCATGGCCTCGCGCGCCACGGCGTCCGAACCGTCCGCGTAGACGCGGCGCAGATGGCGGCCGATGGTGGCGATCGCGGTGAGGGCCAGACCGTCGGAGAAGGCGTTGGCCTTGCGGCTGACGTACGCCTCGACGGCGTGGGTGAGGGCGTCGACGCCGGTGTCGGCGGTCAGCCGGGGCGGCATCGACAGGGTCAGGTCCGCGTCGACGACGGCGGCGATCGGCTGGAACGCCGGGCCCAGGCAGAGCATCTTCTCGTCCGTGCCGCTGTCGGTGATGACGGTGACCTGGGTCGCCTCCGAGCCGCTGCCGACGGTGGTGGGGACGGCGATCACCGGGAGCGCCGGCCCGTGGTTGACGCGCGGCGCCTTGTAGTCGCGCATCCGACCGCCCTGAACGCCCAGCAGGGCGAGCGCCTTGGCGCTGTCCATCGGGCTGCCGCCGCCGAACCCGATGACGGAGTCCGCCCGGTGCCCGTGCAGCGCCTCCAGGCCCGCGGCCAGCGAGTCGGTGGTCGGGTCGGGCACGGTGCCGGAGAACAGGCGAGGGCTCAGCCCGGCCCGGACCAGCGTCGCGGTCACCCGCTCCGCCCCGCCCGTCCCGACCAGGAACGCGTCGGTGACGAGCAGGGGCCGGCTCAGCCCCAGTCCGGCGACGACGTCGCCCAGTTCCTCGACGGCGCCGCGGCCGACGCGCACGATCCGGGGCAGGGACAGGCCGGCGACCATGGGGGACCCTCTCGACGCGGGGAGGAACGGCGGCCGGGTGCGCCGGCCGACGGTGCCCCGACTCTGCCGCCCCCGAGTCGTGCGCTCAAGCACCAATCGTGCAGACGGGGTGTGCGCGAATGCAGATACGCTGCCTCGGTGCCCTCCCGTACCCGCCCGGTCGGCGACGACCCGGAGCCGCCGACGCGGCCGGAGCACGGCGGCCCCGACCCGCGCGCACTCCGCGCGGACGACCTGCGGTACCTGCTCGCCGTCGCCCGCACGGGCCGGCTGGTCAGCGCGGCCGACGCGCTCGGCGTGGACCACACCACGGTGTCCCGCCGGATCACCGCGCTGGAGAAGAGCCTCGGGGTACGGCTGATCGAACGCGGCACGGAGGGCTGGGGCCTGACCGACGCCGGCCGGTCCGTCGCGGACAGCGCCCGCGCGATCGAGGACGCCCTCGTCCGGGTCGTCGACGCGGTCTCCGGTCAGGACGCGCCGTCCCTGCACGGCACCGTCCGGGTGAGCGCCCCGGACGGCTTCGGCACCGTCTTCGCCACCCCGGCACTGGTCCGGGTACGCCGGCGCCACCCCCGACTGCGCGTCGAACTCATCACGGCCACGCGGCAGTTGAATCTGCGCCCGACCGGATTCGACCTCGCCCTGGCGATCGGCCGGCCACCGCGCAGCCGCCTGGTCACCGAGCACCTGACCGACTACGCGCTGGGCCTGTACGCCGCCGACGAGTACCTCGCGCGGTCCGGTCCGCCCGGCTCGGTCGCCGAGCTGCGGGAGCATCCGCTGATCTTCTACATCGACTCGATGCTCCAGGTCGGCGACCTCGACATCGAACGCCATCTGCCGGGCGTCACACCCGCGTTCTCCTCCACCAACGTCTTCGCCCAGGTCGAAGCCACCCGACTCGGCGCCGGGATCGGCGTGTTGCCGGCCTTCCTCGCCGAACGGGCCCGGCTGCGAAGGCTGTTGCCGGACGAGGTCGACATCCGGCTGCCGATCACGCTGGCCGTACGGCGCGAGGCGGTGACCCACCCCGCCGTCCGGGTCGTCCGCGACGCCCTCCACCACGAGGTCGCCCACCGCACCGCCGAACTCCTCCCCGCCGACTCGACCCGGGAGCCGGGACCACCACCTCCGAGCAGTACATGATGATCCGTCAGGCCGGAACGGCCTCGACCACGGAAAGGACGGTGGGGGTGGGGAGGACGCGGGAGAGGCGTAGGCCGGCGCGGTCGAAGAGGGCGGCGAAGTCCGCCTCGGTGCGTTCGCGGCCGGTGAGGGAGGCCATCATCATCAGGTCCAGGGTCTTGGACTGGTGCGGGGCGTTGCCCCGGGGGACCACCGCGTCCAGGACCAGGACGCGGCCGCCCGGGTGGAGCGAGCGGCGGCAGCTGGTCAGCAGGGTCACGCAGGTCTCGTCGTCCCAGTCGTGCGTGATGCGCTTGAGCAGGTGGATGTCGCCGGGCGGTGCGGACACGAAGAAGTCGCCCTCCGCGAGGGTCCAGCGGCCCGCGATCTCCTTGTCGGTGTCGAGACGATGGCCGGCCAGGACGTGGGCGCGGTCGTAGAGGACGCCCGCCACGCCCGGGTTGCGGCGCAGCACCTCCAGTAGCAGGCCGCCGTGGCCGCCGCCGACGTCCACGACGGTGCCGGTCTCCGGGAAGTCGTAGGCCGCCGCGATGACCGCGTTCTCGGCGTCGGACATCGCCGCCATGCCGCCGTGGAAGACGGCGGCGGTCCGCGCGTCCTGGGCGAACCAGTCGAAGAACGGCATGCCGAAGATGGCCTCGAACGACGCGGTGCCCTCGGTCAGGCAGCTCGTCAGCTCGCCGGCCGGCTGCCACATGGTGCGGTCGGTGAGCATCTGGACGGCCGTCCGGGCCGAGCAGGGGACGTCGCTGCGCAGCGCCTGGCCGGCGTCGGTCAGCGTGAACCGGCCCGCGTCGTCCTCCGCCACCACGCCCCGGGTGGCGAGCAGGCGCAGCACCCGGTGCAGGCTGCGGGCGTCCAGGCCGGTCGTGGTGGCGAGTTCGGCGGGCGTGCGGGGGCCGTCCGCGAGGTGGTCGGCCACGCCGACGTCGGCGGCGGCGCGGAGGGCGGCGGGGAAGAGGAAGCCGAGGGCCTCGTCGATGAGGAAGGCCGAGGAACGGCGGTAGCGGGCCTCGGGATCGGCCGCGCCGCCGGGCTCGGCGGCGGTGTCACCCGCCGCCGTCCGCTCGTCGAAGTGCTTGGCCTCGTCCTGGCGCATGCCGTCCTCCTCGCATCCGTGTCCCCGCCCGGGAAGGCTGCCCACGGGCGACGGGACCGAAGCGCACCACCCACCGGTCGGGTGCGGACGTTCGCCGGGGAACGACCCGCCTGGCCGTAGGGTCGTCGTGACACGTGACGGAAATCCGCGAAGGAGCGGCCCGATGGCGACCGGCCGGCGCATCCTCAAGGTCAACGGCGCGGAGCTGAGCGCCGACCTCCTCGGCGATCCCGCCGATCCCGCCGTCCTCCTGATCCACGGCGCGGGCCACTGCGCGCTCAACTGGAGCGACGGCTTCGTCCGGCGGCTGGCCGACGGGGGCAGGTTCGTCATCCGGTACGACAGCCGCGACGCGGGGGGATCGACGACCTACCAGGTGGGCGCCCCGCCGTACGGGCTGCCGGACCTGGCCGACGATGCCGCCGTCCTGATCGGCGCCCTCGGCCTGGGCGCGGCCCACGTCGTCGGCATGTCGCAGGGTGCCACGGTCGGCCAGCTGCTGGCCCTCGACCATCCGGACCGGGTGGCCACGCTCACCTGCGCGTCGTCCACGCCCGGCATCCCCGGGCAGGAGCAGGCGGACCTCCCGCCGATGTCGGACCGGCTCGCGGCCTTCTTCGCCCGGTCCGAGGCCCAGTCCGAGGCCCAGTCCGAGGCCGGTTCCGGGGCCGGGTCCGGGCCCGGAGTGGAGGACGGTGACGGCGAGGCCGGAGCGGACGGCGGTGGCGGGGTCGACTGGTCCGACCGGGACGCCGTCATCGCCTCGATCGTCGAGGGCGAGCGCCCCTTCGCCGCCGTCTCGCGACCGTTCGACGAGGACGCCGTGCGCCGGCTGGCCGCCCGGGTCGTGGACCACGCCGCCGACATCGCCGCCCAGTCGACCAACCCCTACCTCCTCGATGCCGGCCGCCCCTGGCGCCACCGGCTCGGCGGGATCACCGCGCCCACCCTGGTGCTCCACGGCGACGAGGACCCGCTGTTCCCGGTCGAGCACGGGCGCGCCCTGGCGGCGGAGATTCCCGGCGCCCGCTTCATCGCCCTCGAACGCACCGGGCACGAGGTCTTTCCCGAGGGGACGTGGGACGTCGTCGTCCCGGCGCTCCTCGCCCACACCCGCCGGCCGGGCGGCCCCGCCGCCCCGGGCCGGCCGTAGCGGGGAACGCGGGGAGACCCCCGCGTCGCAGCGCCGGGGCGCCGCGTCGCGGGGGTCTCCCGGGTGGACCGGTCAGCAGTGGACGCTGCGCTCGCACTCCTCGTAGCGGCGGATCTGCGCCTCGATGGCGGCCGCGCGGGCGTCCGTGACGTTGGCCTCCTGGAAGTGGCCCTGGCTGCGCAGGCGCTGGGCCTGCTGGCGCAGCTTGGCGGCCTGGACCTGCAGCTCACCGATGTTGACCGAGACGGAGGCGCGGGCCTGGGCGGGCGCGGCCTGGGCGGGCGCGGCGGCGAGGAGCAGGCCACCGGCGAGAACGGCCGAGACGGTCAGTGCGGACATGCGACGGAGCATGGTTTCCCCCTGGTTGTTCGATGGTTCATGTGCTGTTCGGTCATCCGTCGAACTGATGACTGCTCAGTAGCGTAAGTGATCATGCCCGATGACCGGGCACCGGACGCCGCATTGCGGACGTTCGGCGGGTCGGCGACCCTGCCGATCGGCGGGGGTGGGGCGGGGCGGCGGGGTGATCCATCGACGGCTACTGGCGAGTAATGTGGCTGATCATCACCTCCTCTGATGGGCCATCAGCTCGCTAGGCTCGACGGCCGGGCGGAGTCGCGAGGTTCGTGCGGCCCGTGTTGTCCGCATGGTCCGAGTGGCCTCCGTAATCCGAGCGATCCGAGCGATCCGAGTCGCTCCGAGTCGCTCCGAGCGGGCTCCGAGGATTCGCGTGATTCCAGTGGTTCGAATACAGAGGGAGCAGTGATGGAACGAGCCCACCCCCGTCCCGGCCGCCGGGCGGCCAGTGCCGTCCTGGTTGCGGCGCTCGCGCTCGGTGGGGCCGCCGTCGCACGGCCCGCCGCCGCGGCGGCCGCGACGGGGACCCCCGCGAGCGGCCCGGCAGCCGGCCCCGCCGCCGGCGCCGTCGGGTCGTTCCGGCTGGCCGACATCCCGGCGAACGACGGCGTGGTGCTCAAGGCGGACGTGTTCGCCCCGGCCCCCGGCAGTCCGGGGGCCGACCCGCGGGGGCGGTACCCGCTGGTGGTGCAGCCGGCCAGCTGGGGGCAGAACGACCTGGAGTACGTCGCCCAGGGCCACGCGCTCGCCGCCGCGGGCTACGTGGTCGTCACCTACACGGTGCGCGGCTTCTGGGGCTCCGGCGGCGAGGTCGACGTCGCCGGGCCGAAGGACGTCGCCGACATCTCCACGGTGATCGACTGGGCGCTGGCGCGGACCCCGGCGGACCCGGAGCGGATCGGCATGGTGGGGCTCTCGCTGGGCGGCGGCCTCACCCTCCTCGGCGCCGCCTTCGACCCCCGGATCAAGGCCGTCGCCTCGCTGAGCGGCTGGGCCGACCTGACCGACTCGCTGTACAGCGGGCAGACCCGGCACGTCCAGGCGGCCGCGGTGCTCGCCGGGATCCAGGCGCCGACCGGCCGCCGGAGCCCCGAGTTCAGCCGGGTGCTGGACGACCTCTTCGCCGACCGCGACCTGCCCGAGGTCGTCCGGTGGGCGGACACCCGCTCACCGGCCCGCTACCTGGACCGGATCAACGCCAACGGCACCGCCGTCCTGCTGGCGAACGCCTGGGGCGACAGCTTCTTCAACCCCGGCCAGGTGGCGGCCTTCTACCAGCGCCTCACCGGGCCCAAGCGCCTCGAACTGCGCCCGGGCGACCATGCCAGCCAGGAGTTCACCGGCCTGCTCGGCCTCTCCAACGCCGCCTGGAGCAGCGCCCGTTCCTGGCTCGACCAGTACCTCAAGGGTGCCCCCGGCGACTCGCGGCCGCCGGTCGACCTGGCGGTCCGCCCCACCGGTGCGCACGAGGCCCACCCCGACTGGCAGGCCGTCAGCTCCCGGACCGAGACGCTGGCGCTGGGTGCCGAGGACCTCGGCGGACCGGCCGCCGGGGACTGGCGGTCGACGCTGCGCGGCAACGCCGCCTCCGGGGCGAGCGGCGGCGTCGCCCTGCTGTCCGGGCTGGCGGACCAGGTGCTCCACCGGGCGCCGACCGCGGCCGTCCCGCTGCTGGACCGCTCCGCCGCCGTCGTCCGGCAGTCGCCGCCCCGGCCGCAGGGCCTGGCGGTGCGCGGAGCGGCCCGGGTGCACACCACGGTGACCGCCTCCGCCCCGCAGGGCACGGCCGTCGCCTACCTCTACGACGTGGACGCGCTGGGTGTGGGCCGGCTGATCTCGCACGGCCCGCAGAGCTGGTCCGACCGGACGCCGGGCCAGCCGTTCCCGCTGGACGTCACGCTCTTCGCCACCGCCTACGACCTGCCCGCCGGTCACCGGCTCGCGCTGGTGCTCGGCACCCGGGACGCCCTCTACGGCGGTCGCACGCCGTCCGGCTCCACCGTGACCTTCGGCTCCACGCGGGCCGACCCGGCCGTGCTGGACCTGCCGGTGCGCTGAGCCGGCGGCCGTTCGGCGGCTACGGCCCGAGGTCCTCCAGGACGGCCTGTGCCGCGTTGTGGCCGGGGATGCCGCTGACGCCGCCGCCGCGGACCGCCCCCGCGCCGCACAGCAGCACGTTCGGGTGCGCCGTCGCCACGCCCCAGCGGGCGGCGGCGCCGTCCGGCTCCCCGGTCGCGTAGGGGAACGCGAGGTCCCGGTGGAAGATGTGACCGCCCGGCAGGCCGACCTCCCGCTCCAGGTCCAGCGGCGTCCTGACCTCCACGCACGGCCGCCCGGCGGCGTCGGTGGCCAGGCAGTCGGCGAGCGGCTCGGCCAGCACCTCGTCGAGCCGGGCCAGGCTCGCCGCGAGCGCGAGCTCCTTGGCCGCCGGATCGGTGAACAGCCGCGCGGGCATGTGCAGTCCGAACAGGGTGAGCGTCTGGAGCCCCTGCCGGAGCGCCTCGGGCCCGAGGATCGACGGGTCGGTGAGGGTGTGGCAGTAGATCTCCGACGGCGGCACCGAGGGCATCCGGCCGGCCGACGCCTCGGCGTGGGCCGTCTCCAACTGCCGGTACCCCTCGGCGATGTGGAAGGTCCCCGCGAAGGCGTCGCGGGGATCCGCGGCCGGGTCCCGGAGCCGTGGCAGCCGGCGCAGCACCATGTTGACCTTCAGCTGGGCGCCCTCCGGGGCGGGCCCGGGGTCCTCGCCCAGCAGCCGGGCCAGGACGGCCGGGGCGGCGTTCGCCAGGACCCGGCGGCCCACCGCGGTGGCCTCGCCGCCCCGGTGGCGGTAGGACACCTCGGCCTCTCCGGTGCCGTCGGTGGCGACGGCGGTGACCTCGCAGCCGGTCCGGATCTCCGCGCCGGCCGCCAGCGCCGCCTCGGCCAGCGCGCCCGTCACCGCGCCCATCCCGCCGACCGGGACGTCCCAGTCGCCCGTCCCGTTGCCGATCACGTGGTACAGGAAGCAGCGGTTCTGCAGCAGCGAGGGGTCGTGGGCGTGGGTGAAGGTGCCGATCAGCGCGTCCGTCAGCACCACGCCGCGGACCAGGTCGTCGGTGAAGGTCCGCTCGATCGTCTCGCCCAGCGGGCGTTCGAAGAACGACTCCCAGAGGGCGTCGTCCGCGACCCGCCGGCGCAGCCCGGCCCGGGCGGGCAGCGGCTCGGTGAGCGTCGGGAACACCCGCTCGGCGAGCTTCCCGGTCGCCGCGTAGAAGCTCTGCCAGGCCTCCCACTCGCGCGGGTCACCGGTCAGCGCCCGGAAGGACGCCGCGGTCCGGGCGGGGTCGGCGGCGTCCACCAGCAGACCGGTCGGCCGGCCGTCCCGGACGGTGGGCGTGTAGGAGGAGATCCGGCGCCGCCGCAGGTCCAGCCGGAGCCCGAGGTCCCGGACGACCCGGCGCGGCAGCAGGCTCACCAGGTACGAGTAGCGCGACAGCCGGGCGTCCACGCCCGCGAACGCCCGGGCCGACACAGCCGCCCCGCCGACCTGCGCCAGCCGTTCGAGCACCAGCACCCGGAGGCCGGCCCGGGCCAGATAGGCCGCCGCCACCAGGGCGTTGTGGCCGCCGCCAACGATCACGACGTCGTGCCGGGAGAGCGGGTCCGCGTTCACGCGGTCACGCTACGCCTCGGCGGGCGGGTGGGGAACAGGCCGCGCGTCAGGTGGCCGGTATCCGTCGCGGGCGGTGGGCCGCCCTACCCCATCGGGGCTCTCGGGGTGTGCCGGACGGCGCTGTTCGCCCCCGGGACCGGGGGTGCCGGGCGGGCGCGCCGCCGGCGCAGCCAGATGTACAGCAGCAGGCACGGCAGCAGCAGGCCGCCGACGTTGAGCGCGACGAACGCGGTGAGGCTGCCGATGTGGTCGACCAGCCAGCCGAAGTTCTGGCCGAAGAAGCCGACCACGAAGGACAGCGGGAGGAAGACGGTCGCGACGATGGTGAGCCGCTCCATGGTGGCGGTCTGCCGGAGGTTGATCCGGTTCTGCTCGACGGAGATCACCGCGATGTTCGCCTCCAGGACGGTGGCCAGCAGGTCGCGCTGGGCGGCGACCTCCTCGTTGACCAGCAGCAGGTGGTCGTGCACGTCCCGGAAGTACGGCAGCAGTTCGGGCGCCGACCGGCCGGGCTGGAGCCGCCGGGCGAGCACGGCGAGCAGGGGGTGGACGACCCGGTAGAAGTCGGTGGCCTCGCGGCGCAGGAAGTAGATCCGTTCGGTCGGGGCGACCGTGCCCGAGAACACCGTGGCCTCGATCTCCTCGATGTCGCGTTCGAGTTCGGTGACGACGGGCGCGTAGCTGTCGACCACCTGGTCGAGGATCGCCCACAGGGTCGAGGCGCTGCCGGTCCGCAGCAGTTCGGGGCTGCGTTCGAGCCGGTTGCGGGCGCCGGCCAGCTCGCTGGCGATGCCCTGGCGGACGGTGATCACGAAGTGCTCGGCGAGGAAGACGCTGATCTCGCCGGAGTCGACCTCCTCGCGGTCGTCGTCGTAGCGCGCGGTGCGCAGGATGATCAGCTCGGTGCCGTCCTCGTAGCGCTCGGCCTTGGGCCGCAGGTGGTGGGCCTGGGCGTCCTCGACGGCGAGTTCGTGCAGTCCGAAGCCCTCGCGCACGGTGGCCAGCTCCTCGGGGGCCGGTTCGAACAGGCCCAGCCAGACGAACCCGCCCTGCGCGCAGCGCGCGGCCGCCTCCTCCAGCGGCATGGGGCCCTCGTGCTGGCGGCGTCCGTCGCGGTAGTGCGCGCAGTCGACGATCATGGCCTTCCTCCTCGTGCCCGGCCGACCGCGCCGAGTGCCGCCGCACCGGCGGGCGCGGCCGCCGCGGTCGCCCCCGCACTCGATGCTCCTCCGATTCGGCCGGACGTGCCGCACCGGCGGGGCCCGGGTACCCCGGTACCCCGCTGCTCCGGCGGACCGGCCGGTCCGCCGCTCGCCGGGGGCTCGGCCGCTCAGCCGGTCGACGGGAGCGGGTCGCCGAGGTAGCGGCGGCCGGCTATCTGCTCGAAGATCAGGTTGGTCCGGGTCTGCGCCACCGCCGGGTGGGTGGTGAGGTGGTCCACCACGAAGTCGCGCAGGCCCTCGGGCCCGGCGACGCCGACGTGCAGCAGGTAGTCGTCGGACCCCGCCATGTGGAACACCGCCAGGACGCCGGGCAGGTCGGGGGCGGTGCCGCGGAAGCTCTCGTTCTGCTCCCGGGTGTGGGCGCGCAGCCGGACGGAGATCATCGCCTGCAGCGGCAGGCCGATCGCGGCGGGGTCGACGTCGGCCCGGAAGCCCCGGATGATCCCGCGCTCCTGGAGGGCGCGGACCCTGGCCAGACAGGTGGAGGGGGCGATGCCCACCGCCTCGGCGAGCGCGTTGTTGGGCAGCCGGGCGTGCTCGGAGAGGACGCGCAGGATGGCCCGGTCCACGTCGTCGACGGGCGCTCTGCGGGGCGGTGGAATGTTCGGCATGCCGGGCAGGATTCCAGCTGTTTCCGCCGATCCGCAAGATCTCGGGCCGTGCCACCGAATCTTGTGCGGAGGAACTTCCCCCGGGCGCCGGGAAGTTCCATCCTGACCGCGAGCGTCGAACGCCCCTGCGGCGTTCCCCGCCGGTGGACGGCCCGCGGCGACCCCGTGCGGCCCCCACCGCGACCCCCACGTCGCCCCCCACACCAACACCCTGGAGTGCCGCGCCCATGAGCCCGACCGCCACCTTCGCCGCCGCGACCGCCGTCGACCCGGGGGCGGAGCTGGACGGCCGCGACTTCGTGCTCCCCACCGGCGGGCTGGACGACGACCGGCGCCTGCGCGCCCTGGACACCGTGGACGAGTACCTGACCCGCAAGCGCCGGCACCTGGTGGGCTACCAGGCCACCCAGGACATGCAGGGCTGCGCACTGGACCTGGCCCGGTTCATGCCGAACAACATCAACAACCTCGGCGACCCGTTCCAGAGCGGCGGCTACAAGCCGAACACCAAGGTGGTCGAGCGCGCGGTGCTCGACTACTACGCGGCCCTGTGGAACGCCGAGCGGCCGCACGACCCCGCCGACCCCGAGTCCTACTGGGGCTACATGCTCTCGATGGGCTCGACCGAGGGCAACATGTACGCGCTCTGGAACGCCCGGGACTACCTGAGCGGCAAGGCGCTGATCCAGCCGCCGACGGCCCCGTTCGACGCCCTTCGGTACGTGCAGGCCGCGCCCGACCGGGACAACCCGAACGCGCACCGGCCGGTGGCCTTCTACTCCGAGGACACCCACTACTCCTTCGCCAAGGCGGTGCGGGTGCTGGGTGTCGAGACCTTCCACGCCGTGGGCCTGGAGAAGTACGCGGACCGGTGCCCGCTGGTCGACCCCGCCACGGGGCGCCGCGAGTGGCCCACCGAGGTGCCCTCCCGCCCCGGCCCCTCGGGCCTCTCCTGGGACGGCCCGGGCGAGATCGACGTCGACGCCCTCGCGGTGCTGGTCGAGTTCTTCGCCGCGAACGGGCACCCGGTCTTCGTGAACCTCAACCTCGGCAGCACCTTCAAGGGCGCCCACGACGACGTCCGGCAGGTCTGCGAGCGGCTGCTGCCGATCTTCGAGCGGTACGGCCTGGTCGAGCGCCAGGTGGTCTACGGCACGGACCCGCGGACCGGGGAGCCGCTGGTCGACCTGCGCCGGGGCTTCTGGATCCACGTGGACGGCGCGCTCGGCGCCGGCTACGCGCCATTCCTGCGGCTGGCCAACCAGGACCCGGCGTACGGCTGGACCCCCGACGTCGAGCTGCCCGAGTACGACTTCGGCCTGAGGCTGCCCACCCGGGAGCACGGCGAGCTGGACATGGTCTCCTCGATCGCGATGAGCGGCCACAAGTGGCCCGGCGCGCCCTGGCCCTGCGGCATCTACATGACGAAGGTCAAGTACCAGATCTCGCCGCCGTCCCAGCCGGAGTACATCGGCGCGCCGGACACCACCTTCGCGGGCTCCCGCAACGGCTTCTCCCCGCTGGTCATCTGGGACCACCTGTCCCGGCACTCCTACCAGGACCAGGTGGACCGGATACGCCGGGCCCAGGAGCTGGCCGGGTACCTGGAGCGGCGGCTGCGGGGGATCGAGCGGGAGACGGGCGTCGAACTCTGGCCGGCCCGCACCCCGGGCGCGGTCACCGTGCGGTTCCGCAAGCCGAGCCCCGAGCTGGTGGCGAAGTGGTCGCTGTCCTCCCAGGACGTGCTGATGGTCCCGGGCGACGAGACCACCCGCCGCAGCTACGTGCACGTCTTCGTGATGCCCTCGGTCGACCGGGCGAAGCTGGACGCCCTGCTGGCCGACCTCGCCCGGGACCCGGTCGTGCTCGGGTCGGCCGGGTGACGCGGGGGGCCGCCGGGCCCGGCCCCGCGGCTCAGGCGGACCGGGTGAGGCGGATCGAGTGGGGGTGGCGGCGCCGGCCCGGTGGGAGGGCCCACGGCTGCGCCGGTGTCCGGAATCGCACCGGATCATCACCCCGACTGTAGTTTCAGTCAGGTTCGGGTCGGAAGGCATCCACCGGGCGGACCTCCCGATAGGATGATCCCCCGTGGCTGACCGTCGAAGCTTGATCATGGAAGCGGCCGCGCGGGTCATCGCCCGGCGCGGTGTCCGCGGGCTGCGGGTGGAGGAGCTGGCGTCCGAAGCCGGCGTCTCCACCGCGCTGATCTACTACCACTTCAAGGACCGCGCGGGGATCCTCCGGGCGACGTTGGAGTTCATCAACGGCCGGGCCGGTCGCTACACGACCGAGCGCGCTCCGGACGCCCCGCCGCTGGACGCCCGGGGCGAGCTGGAGCAGACCCTGCTGCTGGAGCTCCAGGACACTCCCGAGGTGCGGGAGAACAGCACGGCCTGGGGCGAGCTGCGGGCGAGCGCGGTGTTCGACCCGGACCTGCGGGAGGACCTGGCCCGCGCGACGCTGGTGTGGGTGCAGGAGGTCGCCGACCTGCTGGGCAAGGTGCGGCCGATGAACGGGGCCGCCGCGCTGGCGAGTTCCGCCGAGCGGCTGACCGCGCTCGTGGAGGGGCTCAGCGTCCGGTGGCTCAGCGGCAGCCTGCCGGGGGAGCACGCGCGTGAGCTGATGGCCGGTGCGATCGACATCGAGCTGGAGCGGCTGCGCCGCTAGGCGCCGGGGTCCGGACCGGACCGGTCCGGACCTGTTCGTGCCCGGGGAAGCGGGCCCGACTCGGCGGGTCACACCCGTGTCCGCGGCCTTGATCGAACTTTCAGTCAGACTGAGAGCGGGGCTGTGGCGCCGGGTACGACGGCCCGACCGCCCACGGCAGGGCCACCGGTCACCCGTTGGGCACTCGCCGAGGCGTTCTTCGGGCGCGAGGTCGTCCAGCTCGACGTCGACCGCCTGGTGGCCGGGGTCGGCGGCATCCACTGCTCCACGATGCAGGGGCCGCTCCCGTAGCAGCGGCCCCGGCCCCACGTTCCGCGCCGCCCAGTTCGGGGATTCCCCTCCGACGCCGCGGCGAAGGCGAAGCTCCGGTCTGCTCTTCCGCGGCCGGGTCGTCGAGCAGCTGAACATCGACCGCATCGGCCTCGGCGGGGGCGGCATCCACTGCGTCACCCGACCGCAGCCGGTCCCGTAGTGGCGGCCCGGCCCGGCGGGTGCGCGCCGGGCCCGGGTCTACCGGCCGTTCGGAGCCCCCGAGGCGGTGGGGTGGATCCGGCCGCGGCAGGCCCAGGCGGTGGCCGCCGCGAGGAGCGCGGTGCCGCCGCCCAGCAGCATCACGGCGGTGGTCGACCCGTGGTCCACCACGGTGCCGCCCGCCAGGGCGCCGATCGACAGGGTCGCCTGGAAGGACGAGGTGAACACCACCCCGGCCGCCTCCGGTGCCTGCGGCGCCGCGGCGAGGAACCAGGTCAGCGAGCAGACCGGGACGGCGCCGTACGCCACCCCCCAGAGCACCAGGACGACGGCGGCGCCCGGACCGGAGCCGCCCAGGACCGGCAGCAGCAGGGTCGCGCCGGCGAGCAGGGCGGCGGCGCCGGCCAGCGCCGCTCCGGGGGCCCGGGCCGCCCGGTCACCGGCGAGGACGTTGCCGAGCAGCCCGGCCGCGCCGTAACCGAGCAGGAGCCCGGTGACCAGCCCCGGCCCCGCGTGGGTGACCTCCGCCAGGAACGGCGAGACGTAGGTGTAGCTGCCGAAGTGGGCCAGCACGATCAGGAAGGTCACCGCCAGGCCGCTGCGGGTGCCCCGCCCGGCGAGCAGCCCGCGCAGCAGGCCGAGACCCGTGCCGGCCCCCGGCGGGAGCGGCGGCAGCGAGACCAGGAGTGCGAGGAGCACCAGTACGGTCAGCGCGGCCATCGCGGCGAAGGCGGTGCGCCAGCCGGCCAGTGAGCCCAGCAGGACCCCGGCCGGCACGCCGATGACCGAGCCGAGCGGCACGGCGGTGAAGAACACGGTGTTCGCCCGGGCCTGCCGCTCCGGTGCGACGAGGCGCGGGGCGAGCCCCGACCCGATCGACCAGAAGGCGCCGATCACCAGGCCGAGCGCGACCCGGGCCGCCAGCACCGCCCAGTAGGCGGGGGCGAGCGCGTTGAGCAGGTCGGCGAGCGCCAGCAGCGCCAGCAGGCCGCAGAGCATGGTGCGGCGGTCGGCGCGCCGGGTGGTGACGGTGACCACCGGCGCGGCCACCGCGGCGACCAGGCCGGGCAGCGTCATCATCAGTCCGGCCGTGCCGTCGGAGATCCGGAAGGAGGCGCCGATCGGGGTGAGCAGGCCGATCGGCAGGATCTCGGTGGTGACGAGGGAGAAGACGCCGGCCGTCACGGCCAGGACGGCGGGCCAGCCGCCGGTCCTGGCGCGGGGGCGGGGCGGGGCGCCGGCGGGTGTGGGCGGGGCGGGTGCGGGCGGGGTGGGGAGAGCGGTGTCGGGCACGCCGGCGGTCCTGTCCGTGTGGGGTGGGTTCAGGTCGAAGTCCACCAGTCCGGCCGGGTGTCGCGCTGGCGTGAATCCGACGTGAACGTCCGGTCCGAGCGGCGTTCCACCGCCCGCGCCCTGGACGGATAGCTCTCACTGAGAGCTAAAATGGAGGCATGACCGCGGATGTCACGGACACCCCCGACACCGCCCTGGGCGACGAGTTCTCCACCCTCCTCGTCGGGATCCAGCGCCTGGTCCGACGACGGCTGCGGGAGGGCCTGACCGAGCCCCGGCTGCGCGGCGCGCAGGTCGAACTGCTGCGCCTGGTGGCCGACTCGCCGGGCCTGCGGGTCTCGGACGCGGCCGCGGAGCTCTGCCTGGCCGGCAACTCGGTCTCCACCCTGGTCAACCAACTGGTCGCGCTGGGCCTGCTGCGCCGCGAGGTGGACCCGGCCGACCGCCGGGCCGCCCTGCTCCACGTCACCGACGAGGCGGTCGAACGGCTCGCGGCCTGGCGGGCCCGGCGGTCGGCGCTGGTCGGCGAGGTGGTGGCGGGGCTGTCCGCCGAGGAGCGGACGGCGCTGGACGCCGCGCTGCCCGCGCTGCGCGGCGTCGCGGTGGGTCTGCGCGCCCGACCGGAGACGAGGCCGGAGACGACGAAGCCGGAGAAGCCGGAGAAGCCGGCGACGAAGGGGAGGGTGCGGCGATGACGTCGGGCGAGGACGAGGCGGTGGTCTGCCGCGGCCTGGAGTACTCCTTCCATCGCGGCCGGGGGAAGGACGGTGCCACCAAGGCGGTCGACGGGGTCGACCTGACGGTCCGCACCGGCGAGGTGTTCGGCCTGCTCGGCCCCAACGGCGCCGGCAAGACCACCACGATCCGGGCGATCACCACCCTGCTCCCGACGGCCGCCGGCATGGTCCGGGTCTTCGGCCACGACGCGGCCCGGCAGCGGACGCAGGTGCGCCGGCTGCTGGGCTACGTCCCGCAGCAGCTGTCCGCCGACGCGGGGCTGACCGGTCGCGAGAACGTCGCCCTGTTCGCCCGGGTCTTCGACGTGCCGAGGTCCGAGCGGTCCGAGCGGGTCGCCCAGGCGCTGGCCGCCGTCGACCTCACCGAGGCCGCCGACCGGATGGCCGGCACCTTCTCCGGAGGCATGGTGCGCCGGCTCGAACTCGCCCAGGCCCTGGTCAGTGCCCCGCGCCTGCTCGTCCTGGACGAGCCGACGATCGGCCTGGACCCGATCGCCCGGGCCGGCGTCTGGGAGCGCGTCGACGCGATCCGCCGGGCCACCGGGATGACCGTCCTGGTGACCACCCACTACATGGACGAGGCCGACCGGCACTGCGACCGGATCGCGCTGATGGACCGCGGCCGGATCCGCGCGCTCGGCACCCCGGGAGAGCTCAAGGACCGGGTCCGGGAACAGGACCCGCGGCAGTCCGAGCCCAGTCTGGACGACGTGTTCCGCCACTTCTCGGGCCGCGGCCTGGGCCGTGGCGAGGCCACGGAAGGAGACTTCAGCGATGTCCGCCGAACCCGTCGCACGGCCGGCCGTGTCGGCTGAACCCGCCGGCCCCGCCCCGGCCACCGACCTGCCCGACCTCGCTCTGCTGCTGGTCCCGCCGCGTGCCCGCACCGGGTGGCGGGTGGTGCCGGCCCGGGTGGCCGCGATGTGCGTGGTCGAACTGCAGAAGCTGCGCCACGACCGGACCGAGCTGTACACCCGGGCGGTCCAGCCGGCGCTCTGGCTGCTGATCTTCGGCGAGACCTTCACCCGGCTGAAGGCGATCCCGACCGGCGGGATCCCGTACCTGGACTTCCTGGCGCCCGGGATCATCGCCCAGTCGGCGATGTTCATCGCGATCTTCTACGGCATCATGATCATCTGGGAGCGGGACTCCGGCGTGCTCACCAAGCTGCTGGTCACCCCGACCCCGCGGGCCGCGCTGGTCACCGGGAAGGCCTTCGCCGCCGGGGTCAAGGCGGTGCTGCAGGCCGCGGTGGTGGTGGTGCTCGCGGCGGCGCTCGGGGTCGCGATGACCTGGAACCCGCTGCGGCTGCTCGGCGTCGTGGTCGCGGTGGTGCTCGGGTCGGCCTTCTTCTCGTGCCTGTCGATGGCCATCGCCGGCCTCGTGCTCACCCGGGACCGGCTGATGGGCATCGGCCAGGCGATCACCATGCCGCTGTTCTTCGCCTCGAACGCGCTCTACCCGGTGGACCTGATGCCCGGCTGGCTGCAGGCGGTCAGCCGGGCCAACCCGCTCAGCTACCAGGTCGACGCGCTGCGGGGGCTCCTCATCGGCACCCCCGCGCACCTTCCGCTGGACTTCGCGGTGCTGACGCTGGCCTCGGGGCTCGGCATCGCGGCGGCCTCCGGGCTGCTGGGGCGGCTCGCGCGGTAGCGACCGGGCCGCGTCGGTGGCCGGGTGTGCCACGACGCCGCTGGACCGGACCGGGTGGTCGGGTGCAGCGGCGTTGTCGTGCCCGGGTGGGCGGGTGTGGCGGGTGGTGCTGGGGGTGTTACTTGGTGAGGCCGGCCTTGACGGAGCAGACGGGCCAGGCGCCGGGGCCCTGGGCGGCGAGGACCTTCTCGCCGATGGCGATCTGCTGGGCCTTGGTGGCCTGGTGGGCCTGGGGGGCGTAGGTGGTGCCGCCGAAGGCTGCCCAGGTGCTGGAGGTGAACTGGAGGCCGCCGTAGAAGCCGTTGCCGGAGTTGATGGCCCAGTTGCCGGTGGCTTCGCAGGCGGCGACCTTGTCCCAGACGTTGGCGGGGGCGGCGGAGGCGGTGTTGGCCGTGACGAGGCCGGCCACGGGCAGGGCGGTGAGGGCGCCGGCCATGAGTGCCGTGCGGACGCGGTTGCGGCGCTTGGTGGCGGTGGTGGTGGCGGCGGTGGTCTCGTTACGGAGGGTCATGCGGGTCCTTTCGGGGGGTGGGTGCGAGCGTGCGGAACCAGGCCCTGGGTGGGGTGGTTTCGTGTCGCGGGGGGTGGGGGCACCGGGTGCGGTGCGGGGTGGTGGGCCCTGCGGTGCGTGGTGGTCGGTGCAACGGGTTCGAAGTTACGGGGGTGGGGTGGGGGGTTTCAAGGATTCGTAGGTTTGGGCTGGTGGGTGGGTGGTTACCGGGGGTATGGATCTAGGGATTGGGCTGTTTTGAAGGTGTTTGCCCCGTTTTTCAAGATCGTTTGGGGGGTGGGAGTGGTCCGGGCCACAGGTTTGGGGGTGTGAGGCCGGGCACATCGTCGACGGTGGGTGACGGGGTGTCGGCGGGGGGTGCGGATCGTGGGGGGTGGGGGTCCGGGGTCGGGTGGCGCGCACCACAGCCCTCACCCGACGCCCGGAGGGCCACTACCCACGGTGACGATTTCGGGCCCCGAAACGGCGGGGCGCCCGGTCCCGCGCCGGTACCCCGGTCAGTTCGCGGCGTCCCGGACGTCGTCCGCCGGCGCCGCCTCCGGGCTCCGGTCGGCCCGCAGCCGCGATCCGGAGCAGCTAGCGGAGCGGCGCCCCGAACGCGGCTGGGAGCGGATCGACGACCGACGGGCGCCGGCCCACCCCCGTGGGACCGGCACCCGCCGCGTCGTCAGCCCGCCGGCCGGCCGGCGGAGCGCCGCAGGTGTTCGGCGAGGGCGAGGAAGACGAAGAAGTTCGGGATCGTGCTCACGGCGGCGTGGGTCAGGGCCCGCCACCGGCCGGCGACCCTGAGCTTGACGAAGCCGTCGAAGACCTTGATCTCCTGGATCTCCTGCCACTGCGCGGACTCGCGGGCCGAGCCGACGGCGTCCACGGTCAGCCAGAGCCGGCCGAACTCCAGTCGCCCGCCCGAGTCCAGGGCGGCGACCGCCCCGGGGAGCTGGGCCCGGGTGACGGCCTGCTGGAGCGCCGGCCCCCACTCCCGCGGGTTGCTGAATCCGCCCTTCTCGGCGACCTCGCCCGACCCGTCCGCCCGGCCGCGCAGCACGACCTCCGCGCCGTCCACGTCGGTGAGCGTGTACTCGTAGGACGTGTAGCCGCCGACGCCGGTGTGCCGGACGGTGTTCTGGAGGACGGACGTGCTCTCGTAGCGGACGGCGTGGACTCGGCCCTTCACCACGGCGGTGAGACCGCGCTCGTGGAGGTCGAGCCGGACGCCCTGGTTCTTCGCCGTCGTGGACCGTTCCTTCCAGATGCCCAGCGGGACCAGCAGCAGCAGTCCGAGCGGGATGACCGCCAGCGCCGCCGCCTCGGTGAGCGAGAGCACCAGCGCCAGCCCCCCGAAGACCACCGCCCCGGTCACCGCGCAGCCGAGCGAACTCGCCTGCGACCGGGTGCCCGGGTAGACCGCCACCCGGTCACCCAGCCGGTTGCGGACCGCCGCCTCGTCGATCAGCGTCAGAAGCTCGCTCCGGCCGTCCGCGAGGCCGTCCTGCCCGGTCATGCGCTGTCCTCTGCCTCGTGTTCGGGGTGTTCGTCGCGTCCGTGGTGTTCGCGGTGACCGGGCGGGCCCGTCCCGGCGGTGCGGGCCCACCGGTCGGCCGGGGCTCAGCCCGCCCGGTCGAAGGCGGCCTGGAGCCGGGGGACGTAGTCGGCGAGCGCCGGCGCCCAGCAGCCGTAGTTGTGGCCGCCGTCGCAGGTGGGCGACAGGGTCGAGCCGTCGCCGTAGTCGACGTAGCGGCTGGCGATGCCGAGCTGGTTCAGCCGGGTCCGGACGGTGTCGGTGGCGATCGCCGTGAAGTGGTCGATGGGCCCCCGGTCGCCGGTGTAGAGGGCGACGTCGGTGGCGGCCAGCTTGGCCAGGTTGGCGCCCGCGGCCGGGTTGACCTCGTTCCAGACGTGGTCGGCGCCGAAGACCGGGTAGGGCGAGCCGAAGATCGCGTCGCTGTCGACGTAGGGCCCGTAGCCGACGCACTGGCCGCTGCCGGAGGTGCTCACGGCGCACCACGCGCCCGGGAGGTTGAGTTCGGTGGCCAGGACCGTGGCGCGGATCTCGGTCATGCCGAGGTCGATGCCGCCGGACAGCGAGGCGACGTGGCCGAACAGGTCGGGCCGGAACTCGGCGTAGCGCAGCGCGCCGTAGCCGCCCATCGACAGGCCGACGACGGCCCGGTGCGACCGGTCGCCGAGGGTGCGCAGGTTGGCGTCGATGAAGGGGACGACCTGGCTGGTGTGGAAGGTCTGCCAGTTGGCCGCGCCGAGCACGGTGTTCTGCATGACCCAGTCGGCGTACCAGCCCTTGAGGCCGCCGTCCGGGACGACGGTGATCATCGCGTCGGAGTGCAGGGCGGGCGCGGCCGCGACGTCGTCCACGGTGCCGGCCCCGCCGTGCAGGAAGTACGTCACCGGCCAGCGCCGGCCGGGGTCGGCGGCGTAGCCCCGGGGGAGGAGGATCCGGATCTTGTGCGTGCCGGAGAGCTGACCGGTGGTCACGGTCAGCGTGAAGTCGGTGTCCGAGTGCACGTCGGGGGCGCCGACCTGGGTCAGGCCGAACCCGTCGGTGAAGGTCGGCGGGGCCGGGTCGGCCGCGTGCGCGGGCGCACCGACGAGCAGCGCGGACACGGCCATCGCCGCGGCGACGACGGCCGCCCTGGCGTGCCGGCGCCAGGCGGGCGGGAAGGAGGTCATCGAAGGTCCTCTCGGGGTGGGTGCAGGGGGGAGCGGGCCCCGCGGCCGGGCGACGGACGGGGGCGGGGCGCGGTGCTACAGCGCGCAGTAGGCGTCGACCGTCGCCTTGCCGGTGTCCTGCTGGCCCTTCGTCCCGGCGAGCAGGTGGAACTCGTTGTTGGCGCGCGCGACCTGCTTGGCGCCGTCGTCGCTGGTGTACCAGTCGCTGAAGTAGCCCAGTACGGCGCCGTTGTGGCTCCAGGCCCACTGGCCGCACGGCAGCTGCACGTGGATGATGCCCAGGCCGTAGCCCACGGTGCCGTCGGCGGTCACCGGGACGGTGGTCTTGAGCTCGGCCTCCTGCGCGGGTGCCAGGAGCCGGCCGGTGACCAGGGCCCGGGAGAAGGCCGTCAGGTCGTCCAGGGTCGACACGATCGCCCCGGCGGGCCCGAAGGTCTGGACGTCGGAGACGGTGACGTCCCTGATGCCGATGCCGATCACCGGGTACTCGTAGCCGTGCAGGTGGTTGCCGGAGATGGTCGGATCGCTGGTCGGGAAGGTCGTGTCGGCGAGGCCGAGCGGTTCGATGATCCGCTGCCGGATCTCGGTGGCGGCGTCGTTGCCGGTGACGGCCTTGATCACCATGCCGGCCAGGACGTAGTTGGTGTTGGAGTAGCTCCACTGCCCGCCCGGAGTGCCGGTGGGCCGGTGCTGGGCGAGGCCGAGGTTCACCAGGGTCTGCGCCGGCCAGGCCTTGGTGGGCTCGGTGTTCAGCGCGTAGGACAGCGCGAACCCGGTGTCCTTGGCGTAGTCGGGCAGGCCGGAGGTGTGGTTCAGCAACTGGCGGATCGTGATCGTGCTGCCGTCGTAGCCGTTCGCGGCGACCGCGCCGGGCAGCCACTTCGCGACGGTGTCGTCGAGGGACAGCCGCTGCTCGCCCTCCAGCTGGAGCAGCACGGTGGCGGTGAACGCCTTGGTGTTGCTGCCGATCCGGAACCTGGCCTTCGGATCGGTGGGCACCCTGGTGGACAGGTCGCCGACGCCCGCGTGCACGTACTGGGTGGTGTCACCCTGGCGGACCAGGCCGATCACGCCGGGGTATCCGTCGGCGACCCCCTGCTGGGCGCCGGCCTGGAGGAGGCCGGCGGCGGTCGGGGTGTCGGCGTGCGCCGGCCCGGCACCGGCGAGGGCGGCGAGCGCCAGCGCCGCGCCGGCGGCGGTCAGACGTAGGGGTTTCATCGGACTCCTCGGGCTGCGGGTGGTCATGGCGGCGCGCGGTGCTCGCGACCGGTCCGATGGGCCCGGACCGTCGGCGCGGCGCCGACCTGGTACCCGCGATCCTGCGGGCCGGCCGCGCCGGCGGACAGGCCATCGCACCGGCCACATGTGACCGGCCCCGCTCCGGCCCGCGGATGCCCGCCCCCGGCCTGCGGATTCCCGCGCCCCACCCGGGCGGCGCCGGCGGACCGGGCGCCGGCGGTCACGGCGTACCGGCCGGTGCGGGCGGGAAGGTGGCCGGTGCGTACTTGCCGTGCTGCTGGCGGAAGGTGCGGCCGAGGTGGTGCTGGAGCCGCTCGTGCCGGAACTGGTAGACCGCGCCGGTCTGGCGCAGCACGCCGCGCTGGTAGGCGTCGTCCAGGAACGCGACCGGGCGCCAGGGCAGCCGGCCGGTCAGCGGCAGCCAGACCCGGGCCAGCACCAGCCACTGGCCCCAGGCGGTGAAGGCGAGCAGATAGGCGACCGTCCCGCCGATCCCGCCGACCGCCCCGATGAACAGGCCGTCCGCCAGCCCCCAGTTCAGCGGACCCAGGACGCCCTGGAACAGGTCGACGACCAGGCGCCCGCCGCCGGCGATGGTGAGGGTGAGGGCCGGCGCCAGGACGAGGAACTGCCGGGCCACCGTGGCGCGGTTGGCGCTGAGCAGGCTGACCGGGGTGGCCGAGGAGGTGACGTCCACCGGCGCCTCCAGCGCGGCCGAGAGCCCGAAGACCAGGCCGGCCGCCGACCCGAAGGTCAGCCCGAGGCAGAGCATGTTGATCAGGGTGCCTTCGAGGACGTCCGGGTCGGTCAGCGGGGAGCCCGCGTACAGCGCGCGTTCCAGCGCGAGCGCGCAGGCACAGCCGACGCCCATCAGGGACCCGCCGAGCAGACCGTCCCCGAACCGGGCGAGGAAGGTGCGGACCGGCCGCCGGCCGAGGCTGTCGTGGGTGCCGGGCAGCCGCAGCCGCACCCGGGACGGCTCGAAGACCTCCCCGCCGCCGAAGGTGATCAGGATCGCGTACACCGACCCGAAGGCGAGCCCGGCCACCGGCCCCATCAGGCTGCCCTGCAGCAGCACCTCGCCGGCCCCGGTGCCGAAGCCGATGCCGAGCAGGCTGACGAACAGTCCGACGAACCAGTCGGCGAGGGCGACGCTCAGCGAGGTGGCCACGACCACGGCCAGGACCCGGGTCGAGCGCGGCAGCGTGTCGCCGAGCTGCCACCAGGCGAGGTCCTGCCGGTCGTGGTCGAGCCGGACCAGGTGGTGCGCGAGGTGGCCGAGCCAGTGCTGGGCGCGACCGGTGTCCCAGCCCGTCGGCCGGCCCGGTCGGCCGGCGGCGTCCCGCTCCGGGGCGCGGCGGCGGTACACCGCGGGGACGAAGCCCGCCAGCAGGTGCTCCTCCAGGGACTTCGCGGTGGGGAAGCGGGCGGTGTCGAGCAGTTCGGCGGGGTCGCGGCCGGGTGTCTCGCTGTAGGCGGTGCGCGCCAGGATCACCATGAGCGGCGTGGTCAGCACCGCGGCGAGGGCGGCGCCCGCCCCGCTCTCCCCGGCGCGCAGCTCGTCGAGCACGGTGTCCCACAGCGACCCGTCCTCGCTCCCGTCCTCGCTCCCGTCGGCGGCGGCGTCGCCGCGGCCGACCGACCGGGCCGTCCGGGGCAGGTAGTGGCCGAGGTCGTCGAGGGTGAGGTCGGCGAGCGTGATGCCGGCCGCCCAGAGCAGCGGCGCGTGCGCCTCCTGGACGGCCTCGGCGAACTCGTCGTGCCGGCTGGTGAGGACGAGCGGCAGGGTGGTGGCGTTGAGGGCGTCGAGGGCCTCCCGCCGCAGGCCCTCCGCGATCTCGTCGAACCCGTCGAGGACGGGGAGGACGAGGTCGGCGTCGACCAGCGCGGCGGCCAGCGTCGACCCGTGCGGTCCCCGGCGGGCCAGGTGCGGGTGGTCACGCAGCAGCCGCCCGACCAGCCAGTCCCGCAGCGCGGTGGTGGTCGGGTCCCAGGAGCCGAGACTGAAGATGACCGGGACCCGGCCGGCGGCGCCCGGGGCCTCCAACTGGTCCAGGACGAACCTGATCGTCAGGATCGACTTGCCCGAGCCGGCCCGGCCGAGGATCACCAGCCGCCCGGAGGAGATCCGCCGGTAGACCTCCGCCACGCTCCGCAGGTCACCGCTGAGGTCCATCGGGCGGGGGGCGGCCCCCGGGCCGAGCCGCTGGATGTTCTCCGAACGGTCCGTCAGCCCGGCCGGTGCCCGCTGCCACCGGACCGGGAGCGGGAACGGGTCGTGGACCCGGCGCTGCGCCTCCTCGCGGCGCCAGCGGCGTCTGACCTCGCCGGCCAGCTCCTGCGCGGCGTCGGCCAGCGCGCCGGGCACCGGGCGGGGCGCGGGCGGCGCGGGGGTCTCGGGTGGCGCCGACGGGCCGGGGGCCGGGGACTCGGCGGCCGGGCCGCCGGGTGGCGCGGGCGCCGGTTCGAGCGGCGCGGGAGCCGGCCGGGGCACCGCGGGAGCCGACGCGCCGCGCGCCTCGGCGAGCGTGCTCGCCAGCTGCCGGCGGTCCTCCGCGCTGATGTCGAGGGCGTCGGCCAGCAGGTTGACCGTACCCAGTCGATGGTCGCTGGACCTGCCGCTCTCCAGCCGGCGGATGGTGCGCACACTGACGCCGGAGCGCTCCGCCACCTGTTCCTGCGTCAGGCCCGCCTGGCCGCGCAGCCGGCGTAACAGCGTGCCGAGCTGATCCGTCAACGGGGCGCCTCTCTACTCGCCGGTAATCGCCGGTGAGCCTACCGGTGACGACCGGTCAGCGATGTCCGGCCGGTTGGCCTGTCCACCGAACATGACGAACGCCACAATCGCTGCCTTCGTGCAGGCGCTGTGCGGCGAGAAGCGAGGAGTCGACGTGGCCTACCGCTACTGGTGCGGTGAGTGCAGTTCCAGGACGGCCTGGCTCGGCGAGTCCGAGGGGGAGCGGCAGCAGGTCGAGCACTACGCGAAACGGCATCCCGGCATCCCGCCCGGCGGCCAGGTCGAGGTCGGCAGAAGACTCGACGCCGGCCGCGGCTGGCTCGCGCCGGCCGCGGCTGCGCTCGTCCTGCTGATCGTCGTGGTGGCCGTGGTGGCCGTGGTGGCCGTCGTGACCCGGTACCGGTAGGCCGCGCCGCCGCCGGCACCGGCCGCCCTTGGCCGGTCCGTGGCCTGTCCCGGCCGGTCGGCCGGAGCCCAGCATGGGCGCCGGGGCCGCACGCCCCCGGGGGCCGTGTCCGGCGCCCCGGCCGGCGGCACCCCACCCCTCCCAGCAACCGAAGGAGATCCATGTCCACTTCACCGCAGCCGGGGCAGGCCCTCACCCGGCGCTCGCTCCTGCGGACCGGGACGGGGCTCGCCCTGGGCACCGGCCTCGCCGTGGCCGCCGGGGTCGCCGCCGCCGGGCCCGCCGCCGCGACCAACGGCGTCGGCCAGACCGGCGCGCCCCTGTGCCAGCTGCCCGGTGACTCGGCGAGCCGGTACGGGCTGGGCAGCGGCGACCTGGGCATCCCGTACTACCGGGAGCACGACAACACCTGGGGCTACGTGTTCGGCGACTCCTTCGACACCGGCAACGGCTACCTCGGCTCCCCGGTGATGCTGAACCAGGCGACCTTCGACCGCTCCGGGGCGACCCCGATCTCGTTCGGCTACGCCATGCCCGACGGTTCCGCGGCCCAGCTCCTCGACTACGGCCACGGAACCGACAACGGCCACGGGGTGGAGAGCACCCGGATCCCGAACGACTGCATCGAGTTCGGCGGCCGCACCTACCTCCAGTACACCTCGGTGGCGCGCGGCATCGGCCCGGACCCGCTGCCCGCCGGCGAGGACGGCTCACTGATGTCGGGCGTCGCCTACTCCGACGACTCCGGCCGGACGTGGACCGACTACCCGTACCACTGGCCCGGCCAGGACCAGGGCGTCAACCAGTCGATGTACGGGATGTGGTCCTTCGCCGGCATCGACCCGGACGGCTGGCTCTACATCTACTCCAAGCGCTGGAACGGCACCCACAAGAACACCGCGGACCAGGGCGCGATCCAGTTGTTCCGGATCGACCCGGACGCGTTCCGGGCCGGCGACTTCGGGGCCCAGCAGAACTGGGCGTACGACGGCGGCTGGCACTGGGCCACCGACGGCACCCCGCCGACCCCGCTGTTCGGCCCCGGGAACAACATCGGCGAGTTCTCCGTGAAGCGGATCGACGGCCGCTACTGCATGAGCTACCTCGACCTGACGGACGGTTCGATCTGCACGCGCACCGCGCCCCGGCCCGACGCCGCGTGGTCGACGCCGGTCCCGCAGATCGTGGCGAGCAACCTCTGGCCGCCGAACCACTGGCGCCGGCCGCAGGTCGAGAGCCTCTACGGCGGCTACATCCACCCCGGCAGCGCCGGTGCGAACTCGCTGACGCTGATCGTCTCCCAGTGGACCGCGCAGGGCGCCTACCGGGTCCTGCAGTTCGACGGGATCCGGCCGTAGTGCGCGCCCCGCAGCGGCCGTCACGGCCGCCCCTCGACACCCCGCGACCCCCGCACCGGAAGGAGTCCCCGTGAGACTCGCCGTCCTGACCAGAGCGCTGGTGGGCGCGCTGCTCCTCTCCTCCGCCGTCCTCGCCACCACCGGCCCGGCCGCCGCGGCCACCGACGGCGCCAAGGACGTGACCTACCGGGGCACCACGCTGCGCGTCCCCGGCACCTGGCCGGTGATCGACCTGGACGCGGCGCCGGACACCTGCGTGCGGTTCGACCGGCACGCCGTCTACCTCGGCCGCCCCGGCGAGAACCAGGACTGCCCGTCCCACCTGCGGGGACGCAGCGAGGCGATCCTGGTGCAGCCAGCCCTACCCGGCGCGGAGCGCGGGGCACGGGAGAACACCGCCTCCCGCGAGATCACGGCGACCACCGGCGCGGTCACCGTCACCGCGGCCTACGGCACCGACCGGGCGGCGGTGGCGACCGTCCTCGACCGGGCCGGTCTGCCGCAGCCGCGCCGGACGGCGCAGGCACCGCGGAGCGCGGCCGACCCGGCCGGCGCCGGCGGCATCACGGCCGGCGCCGGCGCGGCGCTGACCGCCGCGGTGGACGGCGGCGCCACCAACTACACGGGCCAGGGCTTCGACCCGTGCGCGGCCCCGAGCTCGTCCACCATGCGCACCTGGATGGACGCCTCGCCCTACGGCGCGATCGGCATCTACATCGGCGGCGTCAACCGCACCTGCGACCAGCCGAACCTGACCGCCGACTGGGTCGCCCGGCAGGCCTCGATCGGCTGGCACTTCTTCCCGCTGTACGTCGGCCACCAGGCGCCGGGCGCCTGCCCCGGCTGCGCCACGATCCCCTCCGCGGCCCAGGGCGCGGCAGACGCCGACGACGCGATCGCGCAGATGTCGGCCCTCGGCTTCCCCCCGGGCACCCCGGTCTACATGGACAACGAGCACTACGCCCCGTCGTACTCGGGCCTGGTCCTCGGCTACCTGTCCGCCTGGACCACGCAGTTGCACGCCCGGGGCTACCTGTCGGGCGTGTACGGCAGCGCCGGCAGCACGATCTCCGACCTGGTCGCCCACTACTCCTCCTACGCGATGCCGGACGTCATCGACTTCGCGGCGTGGCCGGGCAACGGCAGCACCAGCACCTCGGACCCGGCGATCCCGGACCACCTGTGGGCGAACCACCAGCGGATCCACCAGTACACCGGTGGCCAGAACGAGACCTACGGCGGCATCACCATCAACATCGACGCCGACTACCTGGACGTCCGACTGGCGCCCACCGCCAGGGGGTGGGACGACTTCGGCGACGGCCGGCAGAACCCGGCGATCGGCCGGCAGGCCAACGGGGCGATGGTCGCGTTCGCGGTCGCGCCGGACCAGCAGGGGCTGTTCTTCCGCGAGCAGACGGCACCGAACGGCGGCTGGGGAACGTGGCAGCGGCTCGGCGGTCCGGTCGGCGGCCTGCCGGTGGTCGGCCGCGACCCCGACGGGCGGCTGGAGCTGTTCGTCCTCGGCCCCGGCCGGAGCAGCATCCAGCACAGCTGGCAGACCACGCCGAACGGCGGCTGGAGCACGTGGGACACCTCCTTCGGGCCCGCGGCGTCGGGCCTGAGTGTCGGTCAGAATGCGGACGGTCGGCTGGAGGTGTTCGCGGTGGCGCCGGATCGCAGTTCGATCTCGCACATCTGGCAGACGGAGCCCAACGGCGGGTGGAGTGGCTGGAACGGTGACGGCGCCGGGCCGTTCGGGGGCCCGACCGGTGGTGCGCCGGTGGTCGGTCACCAGGCCGACGGGCGGATGGCGGTCTTCGTGCTGGGACCGAACGGCAGCGGGGTGGCGATCCGCGAACAGGTGGCCCCGTCCGCCGGCTGGGGCGCCTGGAACGGCTCCTTCGGGCCCGCGGCATCCGATCTGAGTGTCGGTCAGAATGCGGACGGTCGGCTGGAGGTGTTCGCGGTGGCGCCGGATCGCAGTTCGATCTCGCACATCTGGCAGACGGAGCCCAACGGCGGGTGGAGTGGCTGGAACGGTGACGGCGCCGGGCCGTTCGGGGGTCCGACCGGTGGTGCGCCGGTGGTCGGTCACCAGGCCGACGGGCGGATGGCGGTCTTCGTGCTGGGACCGAACGGCAGCGGGGTGGCGATCCGCGAACAGGCGGCCCCGTCCGCCGGCTGGGGCGCCTGGAACGGCTCCTTCGGCGGCGCCGCCGCGACCGTGAACGTCAGCCGCAACGCGGACGGCCGGCTGGAGGTGTTCGCCCTCGCCCCCGGCGGAGCCAACATCTCGCACATCTGGCAGACGGAGCCCAACGGCGGCTGGAGTGCCTGGAACGCCGACGGCACCTTCGGCGGCGCCGCCTGGGTGGGCGTATGAACACGTCGAGAGGAACGGTCGAGAGCGCGATGCCACCGCGCACCCGCCCCGCCCGCCACGCGTCGCACGCCTCCAGGGCGACGGCCCCCGGTGGCCGGCGCCGGCCGGATCAGCGCGCGAGGAGGCGCCGGAGCCAGCGGGTACGGGCGTCGCGGGCGTCCCGGGCCAGCGCCGAGTGCGGCGCGAGGGTGTCGAAGCCGTGGCAGGCACCGGGCCACACGTGCAGTTCGGCCCGGCCGCCGGCCTGCCAGAGCGCCTGGGCGTAGGCGACGTCCTCGTCCCGGAGGGTCTCGGCCGATCCGACGTCGATGTAGGCCGGGGGCAGCCCGGACAGGTCGGTGGCGCGGGCGGGGGCCGCGTAGGGCGGGAGGTCCGCGGCACCGTACCGGTCACCCAGCAGGGCCTGCCACGCGGTGGCGTTGGAGACGCGGTCCCAGGTGTCGGTGCCGGCCAGCTGGTGGCTGGAGAAGGTGCGGTCGCGGTCGTCCAGCATCGGGCTGAGCAGCAGTTGCCCGAGCGGGACGGGCCCGCCCCGGTCCCGGGCGAGCAGGGCGAGCGCGGCGGCGAGCCCGCCGCCGGCGCTCTTGCCGCCGAGCACGATGCGCGCCGGGTCGATTCCCAGCCGGTCGGCGTACGCGGCCGCCCAGGTGAGGCCGGCGTAGCAGTCCTCCACCGGTCCGGGGTACCGCGCCCGCGGCGCCAGCCGGTACTCGACGGAGATGACGGCCAGCTCCAGCGGGAGCGCCCACTCCCGCAGCACCCGGGGGAGGACGGACCAGGCGTTGCCCATGACCATGCCGCCGCCGTGCAGGTAGTACAGCAGCGGCAGCGGCCGGGAGATCCCGGCGGGCCGGGCGCTCAGCAGGGTGACCTCCGGCCCGTCCGGCGGTCCCGGTACCCGGAGTTCGGCCACCTCGAAACGGCCGCCGTCGGTCAGCTCGTGGACGGCGGGCCGGGGCCGGGTCGCGGTGTCCCGGGCCTGGCGGGCCGCCAGGTTCGCCGGGGTGAGCGGCTCCCCGGCCGCGTCGCCCAGAGCCGCCAGCGCGGCGGCCAGCTCGGGGTCGAACGGGGGCGCGGTCCGGGCCTTCGGGGCGGGGCCGGGTGCGGCCGGCGGGTCGGCGACGCTCATGCCGGGCCGTCCGGTCGAGCCCCGGCGCGCCGGCCGGACGGGACCGGGGGGAGGCAGCACGTCGAATGAACGAGGTCCATAGGGCCAGTCAATCACCCGTCCGGCCGGGCCGCGGCCGGTCCGCCGCTCCGGTGGGCGGCCGGTTCCGGCCCACCCGGGGCGGCCCGGTCGGGCGGGGGCCGGGAGAATGGCGGCCATGACCACCACCCTCGATCACCCCGCCGCCGTCGCCGCGGAGACCGCCCGCTTCGTCGCCGTCGTCCGTGCCGCCGACCCGTCCACCGCGGTGCCCACCTGCCCCGGCTGGACGCTGGCCGACCTGGTGCGTCACGCCGGGAGCGTGCAACGCTGGTTCACCGTGCTGCTGCGGCAGCGGATCCAGGAGCCGCCGCGCAGCCGGGAGGTCGACCTGCGGCTGCCGGAGGGGCCGGACGGCTACCCCGACTGGCTGGCCGAGGCCGCGGTCGAGGCCGGTGCGGAGTTCGCCGCGGCCGACCTCGACGCGCCGATGTGGGCCTGGGGCGCCGACCAGCACGCCCGGTTCTGGGTGCGCCGGATGCTCTTCGAGACCCTGGTGCACCGCGTGGACGCGGAGCTCGCCCTGGGCCTGCACCCCGGGATCGACCCGGCGCTGGCGGCCGACGGCGTCGCGGAGTTCCTGGTCAACCTGCCCTTCGCCGCCGGCTTCGCGCCCGGGACGGCCCTCCTGCGGGCGGACGACCGGACCGTCCGGTTCACCCGCACCGACGGGGCCGGGGACTGGTTGGTCCGGCTGCGGCCCGACGGTTTCGGACTCGACCCGCAGGGTGCCGGGACGGCCGCCGACGTGACGGTGCGCGGCACCGCCGCGGACCTGCTGCTGTTCCTCTACGGCCGGTTGGACCGGGCCGCCGGCCGCTTCGAGGTGACGGGGGACGAGGGCCTGCTGGCGCACTGGGTGGCCAACTCCGCGTTCTGACTCCGCGTTGACCGGCGGGGCCGGCCGTCGCGAACGCGGCGGGCCGGGTGCGGCCGGGGCGGTGCCCCTCGCCACACCCGGCCCCGGAGGTCGGCCCGGTCGGCCCGGTCGGCCAGGTCAGACCCGGTCGGCCGCGATCAGGACGTACTGGAAGGAGCCGTCCTTGTACGAGGAGATGAACGCCTCCTCGATGCCCGTGACGAGCGAGGACGTCGCGCGCAGCTCCCAGTACGGCAGGGTCGCCGGGGTGAGGTCGATGACGGCCTGCGGCACGAGCCGGTTGTCCGCCATGGCACGCAGGTACTCCCGGCGGGAGTGGATGTTGCACTCGAAGTGCGCGTTGATCTGCGACACCCACTTCGACGGCTGCCCGTAGGCGGGGTTCCAGCAGCCCGTGATGGTGACGTACCGGCCGCCGACCGCCAGCATCCGGGAGTGCTCGGCGAAGAGGTCGTGCAGGTCGACGTACATGCTGGACTCGTTGTTCCACGAGCCCGCCACCTGGCCGGTCTCGAAGGGCATGTCGAGCATGTTGCAGACCCGGGACCGGACCGAGCCGTCGATGCCGAGCTCCCGGGCGCGCCGGTTGCCGAACTCGGCCTGCTTGGCGGAGAGGGTGACGCCCTCGACCTTGCACCCGAAGCGCTGGTGGGCCATCACCATGGAGCCGCCGCGGCCGCAGCCGGCGTCCACCAGGGTGGCGTCGGGGGCGATCGGGCCCAGGTGGTCCAGCAGCACCTCCGCCTGGGCGGACTCCAGCCGGTGCAGCTCGGCGATCACCTTCTTCTCGCGCTCGCTGTCGTCCGGGTCGCCCAGCGAGGCGTGGTCGATGTCGCCGATGCCGTAGTGGTGGTGGTAGAGGCCGTCGACGTCACCGAGGCGCAGATTGACGGGCCGGGCCTCGTGGTCCCAGTAGCGGGCGATGTCGCCCTGGTAGGGCGTGGCGGGACCGGGAACGAGGCTGGTGGGCGTGGTGGGGATATCGGTCGTGGTCATGGGTCAGCTCCTTGGTTACCAGAAGTCGGGCAGGCTGTAGCGGTAGGTGTTGGTCCGGTGCCAGTAGTGGTTGCCGTCGATCCACACGGCCACGCCGCGCAGGAAGCGCAGCAGGGGCGGCGCGGGGCAGGCGGCGGCCAGGGCGGCCGCCTCGGCCTCGAAGGCGTGCATGAGGTCGTTGTGGACCTCGACCGCCTTCAGGTAGCCGTCGCGGTCGGTGCCGCCCTCCTGCTCGGCGAGCACCACCGGGAGGTTCAGGTGCCGGCCGGGGCCGGCGAGTTCCTTGGTGTAGGAGTAGAGGTCGTTGACGATCGTGGTGGCGTTGGAACCGAGCGCGATGACCCGTTGCAGGGCGGGCAGCGTGTGCAGGTCGGCGGGCAGCTCGTAGCCGCCGACGGTGTCCGTGATGGTCGGGCACGGGCGGAAGTTGTTGAACTGGCGCATCGCCAGGTACTCCCAGACCGTGGGGACGTGCTCGGTCTCGGCCCAGGCCGCCTCGGCGAGGTACCCCAGGTGCAGGCGCGCCATGTCGTGCCGGAACCGGTCCGCCTGGGACGGGCTCGCGGCGCGGTGGAAGTAGTCCATGGCGGAGCGGTAGGCGCGCCGCGGGGCGTCCTCCTGGAGCGACTCCTCCCAGGCCGGCTGGTACTCCGCCGTGGTGTGCAGGGGGTCGAGCGCGGTGTGCGCGAGGAGCAGCCGCCCGCCGAGGCCGACCGGCGAGCCGCCGTGGTCCTCGCAGTAGCAGTCGTCCACCACGTTCTCGGCGACCATCAGCCGGGCGGCGACCATCAGGTGGTCGGTGTCGGGGGCGTCGGGGTGGCAGGCGACCATGTACCGGCCGATCGAGAACCCGTCGAACTGGTCCTCCCACTCCGGCGGGTACAGCTGGACCTCGTCCACCGCCCAGGTCTTGATCCGGTTGCCGACCTCCTCGACGCGCCCGGGGTCGGGCTCCGGTACCGGGTGGTAGTAGAGGCCCGGAACGGCGCCGCCGGCCTCGGGCGGTGGCGTACGGCGGCCCGGGTGCAGGCCGCCCGTGCCGAGGCCGCTGGGGCCGCTGAGGATCCGATCCAGGGCGGTACGGCTCATGACCGTACCGCCGAGGTGTCCCCGGTGATCTCCGGTCCGTTCTTCATGGGCATGGACGGGCCTCCCTCCGCGCAGGACCGCGCTGGATGACGGGCCGTCATCCGGCGCGACAGAAGGGGGGATCCCGCAGGTGGTACCCCCCTTGCCGTTCGCTGATCAACGGTAGGCGGGGTGGTCTCGGCCGGAGGCCTCCGGAGCGGTTGATCTACTCGATAGGGTGAATGTTCGGGAAGATCGGGTTTCAAGCGCGCGGTGTGCGCGTGGTGGGGGCGGCCGGGGCGGCGGCCGACCGGCCCGACGGCCGCCGACGGCCGGGTCCGGTACGGAGCCGGGCTCCCGCGCACACGCAGACCGGGGTCGGGTCGGGGGCGCGGAGGGCCGGGTCGGGTGGTGCGGGCGGAGGTGCGGATCGAGGGGTCGGGGTGCGGCGGGCGTTCCCCGCTGGGGACCGGGGACCACCGGCCCGTCGGGTCAGCCCTCGGTGTTCCGCTCGGCGCCCTCCGCCGCGGCGGCGTCCCGCCGGTCCAGGGCTTCGGCGGTCGCGGGGTACTTGGACCGCAGGCGGTCCCGGAGCGAGAGCGAGGGGCCGCCTGCCCCCTCGGAGGTCGCCGGGTCGGCGGCCGGGGCGGGGGTGGGACCGGTCACCGGGGTGGCGGCGTCATGGGCCGGGGTCGCGGAATCGGGCGCGGAGTCGGGCGCCGGGCCCGCGGGGGCGCGCAGCCGCGCCAGCTCGGCCTCCAGCTCGGCGACCCGGGACCGCAGCTGCTGCGCCTCCTGGGCGGCGTCCCGGTAGAGCTGCTTGTTGCGCTTGCCGACCTCGGAGAGGGTGTCCACCCGGTCCGCGAAGGCGTCGCGCTCACTGGCGATCGGCTGGACGATCTGGCCGGCGACCACCGCCGCGATCCAGTCGACCCACTCGTTGATCCGGGTGGTGCCCAGCGGGCCGATCAGCTCGGCGTCCTGCAGGCCGGTGAGCATGGGACGGCGGATCATGTCGGCGATGCTCCGCTGCGGGCCGCTCTGTTCGGTCACGACTGCTCCTCGATGCTTGCCCCGCGGTGGGGCGGTGGATGCCGCCGGCGTCACGGTCCGCAGGGCAGGTGCCGGTCTCCTCGGCGATCTCCAGCCTAGCCACCTGCGATTCGGCCGTCGCCGGGTGGCCGGGCCGGGGCCCCGGCGGGGGTGTTCCGGGCCGCCCGGCACCCGGTGGGGAGCGCCGGGCCTCAGTGGCCGGATCCGGTCGTCCGTGGACGTCGGACACCTCGGGTAGTTCGTGCCGCCAGGGATTTTACCGGGGGTTAACAATCGGCCACCGGGTCGACGGGTCGTGTCCGGACGGGCAAGGCGGCGGGGCCGTTCGGGCAATTGCCGTGGTGAAGCGCCCTCGCGGCCGTGATGCCTTGTGGGTACGGCCGGTTGGGCGCCGCCGACAGGCCTCTGACCTCCGGCGCTGAAGCTTGATGTCGTGTACAGAGCGACCCTTGACGCGTTCTGCTGATGCTGGTTCAGTTGCGCTGTGGCCTCACGGGAAGCACACGTATCTTACGAATCTCTCATGTATTCCACTCACAGTGATGCGATAGCCGTTGTCGGCCTGTCGTGTCGGTTACCCGGAGCTTCGACTCCCGATGAGCTGTGGCGACTTCTCCGGCACGGTGAAACCTCTGTCACGGAGGTCCCGGAAGGCCGGTGGGGTGAATTGCCGACGGATGGCGGACAAACAGTCGAAACCGGCGGATCGATACCCCGATGGGGCGGTTTCCTCGATCAGGTCGACCGATTCGACCCCGGCTTCTTCGGCCTTTCCCCGCGCGAGGCGGTCGCGACGGACCCGCAGCAGCGGCTGATGCTGGAACTCGCCTGGGAGGCCCTGGAGTACGCCGGGATCGTCCCGGCGACGCTCGACGGACGATCGGCCGGTGTCTTCTTCGGCGCGATATGGGACGACTACGCGACCCTGTTGCACCAGCGCGGTCCGCAGGCCGTCACCCAGCACAGCGTGACCGGGCTGCAGCGCAGCATGATCGCCAACCGGGTCTCCTACACCCTCGGCCTGCGCGGGCCCAGCCTGGTGACCGACACCGGTCAGTCGTCCTCCCTGGTCGCCGTCCACCAGGCCTGTGAGAGCCTGCGCGCCGGCGAGACCGACCTCGCGCTCGCGGGGGGAGTGAACCTCAACCTCGCCCCGCAGAGCAGCATCGCCGTCGCCCGGTTCGGCGGCCTCTCGCCGACCGGCCGGTGCCACACCTTCGACGCCCGCGCGGACGGCTACGTCCGGGGTGAGGGCGGCGCGGTGGTCGTCCTGAAGCGCCTCGCGGACGCGCTCGCCGACGGCGACGGGGTGCACTGCCTGATCCTCGGCGGCGCGGTGAACAACGACGGCGGCGGTGAGGGGCTCACCGCACCCAGCCCGGCGGCCCAGGAGGAGGTCGTCCGGCGCGCCTACCGCCGGGCCGGGGTGGACCCGGCGGACGTCCAGTACGTGGAACTCCACGGCACGGGCACCAAGGTCGGCGATCCGGTGGAGGCCGCGGCCCTCGGCGCCGCCCTCGGGCGGCTACGGGAGCCCGGGCGGCCGCTGGCGGTCGGCTCGGCGAAGACCAACGTGGGGCACCTCGAAGGCGCCGCCGGGATCGTCGGGCTGCTGAAGGTCGCCCTGAGTCTGCGGCACCGGGAGCTGCCGCCCAGCCTCCACTACGAGCGCCCCCATCCGCTGATTCCGCTGGACTCGCTCCACCTGCGCGTGCAGCGGGAGCTGGGGCCGTGGCCGGAGCCGGACCGGCCGCTGCTGGCGGGAGTGAGTTCGTTCGGCCTCGGCGGGACCAACTGCCATGTGGTGCTGGCCGCCGGGCCCCTGCCGACCGCCTCGGAGCCGGGGCTCTCGGAGGGCGGGCGGACGGAGGGCGGGCCCTCGGAGGTCGGCCCCTCGGAGGTCGAGGTTGCGGAGGCCGGGGGCTCGGCGGCCGGGCCTTCGGGCGGCGGGGCGGGGGCGGCCCGGACGGTGCCGTGGCTGCTGTCCGGCCGCTCGCCGGCGGCGCTGCGGGCCCAGGCGGCCGCGCTGCTGGCGCGGCTCGACGAGCGGCCCGGGCTCCGCGCGGCGGACGTCGGGTACTCGCTGGCCGTGACGCGCTCGGCCTTCGAGCAGCGCGCCGCGGTGACCGGTCGGGACGACGCCGGGCTCCGGCGGGGCCTGACGGCGCTGGCCGCGGGCGGGCGCGCCGCCGAGGTGCTGTCGGGGCAGGCGTACGGGCCCGCCCGGCTCGCCTTCCTGTTCGCCGGTCAGGGCAGCCAGCGGCCGGGAGCGGGGCGTGTGCTCTACCAGGAACACCCGGTGTTCGCAGCGGCGTTGGACGCGGTCTGCGAGCACGTCGACGCGGCCGCGGCCGCCGCGGGAGCGGGCCCGGACCGGCCGCTGCGGGACGTGCTCTTCGCGGCACCGGGCTCCGCCGCCGCGGATCTGCTGGACGGCACCGGTGTCGCGCAGCCCGCCCTGTTCGCGATCGAGGTCGCCCTGTTCCGGCTGCTGGAGAGCCGGGGCGTCCGGCCGGACCTCCTGCTCGGCCACTCCGTCGGCGAACTGGCCGCCGCCCACGTCGCCGGGGTGTTCCCGCTCGCGGACGCCTGCACGCTGGTGACCGCCCGCGGCCGGCTCATGCAGGCGCTCCCGCCCGGCGGCGCCATGGCGGCGCTGCAGGCCGGTGAGCAGGAGGTGCTCCCGCTGCTGGCCGGCCGGGAGCACCTGGTCGGCCTCGCCGCCGTCAACGGCCCGGAGGCGACCGTGGTCGCCGGGGACGCCGAGGAGGTCGAGCGGATCGCGGCCCACTGGCGGACCGCCGGCCGCCGGACCAGAAGGCTGCGGGTGAGCCACGCGTTCCACTCCCCGCACATGGACGCCGTGCTGGACGACTTCCGCGGCGTCGTGGCGGCCCTGGACCTCCGGCCGCCGGAGCTGCCGGTCGTGTCCACGGTCACCGGCGATCTCGTCACGGCCGAGGAGTTCGGCTCGGCCGAGTACTGGGTGCGGCACGTGCGCAGGCCGGTGCGGTTCCTCGACGGCATGCGCCGGCTGGAGCGCGAGGGCGTCACCGCCTACCTGGAGCTCGGGCCGGACGGCACGCTCGCCACGATGGGCCGGGACTGTCTGACCGAGCCCGCGCGGCCGGGCGCCGGTCCCGTCCTCGTGCCCACGCTCCGCAAGGACCGGCCCGAGGCCGACGCACTGGTCACCGCACTCGCCCGGCTGCACGTCCACGGCGTCGAGGTGGACTGGGCGGCGGAATTCGCCGGGCACGGCGCCCGGCGGGTCGAGCTGCCCACCTACGCGTTCCAGCGGGAGCGGTACTGGCTCGGGGGCGGCGTGCTCCCGCCGGCCCCGGTGGCCGGGACGGCGACCGCGCCTGCCGCGCCTGCCGCGCCTTCCGGGACCGACGCGGTCGACCGGCCGGAGCGGGCGCCGGTCGGCGACCGGGGCCCGGGCGCGCTGCTCGACCTGGTGCGCTCCGAGGCGGCCGCCGTGCTCGGCCACCACGACGCCGGGCCGGTCGACCCCGGGCTCTCCTTCAAGGAGCTGGGCTTCGACTCGCTGACCGCGGTGGAGCTGCGGGACCGGCTCGGCGCGGCCACCGGGCTGCGGCTGCCGACCGGTCTGCTGTTCGACCATCCGACGCCTCTCGTCCTGGCCGAGCGGCTGGGCGCCCTGCTCCAGCCGGCGGACCGCGCGGCGGGCTCCGGGGCCCTGGCGGAGCTGGACCGGCTGGAGCGGTCGCTGGCCGCGCTCGGGCCGGACAGCGCCGCCTGGGAGCGGGTCGAGGCCCGGCTGCGGTCCCTGCTGGCCGCCAGGCCGCGAACCGACGGCGACGACCCGAAGCCGAACAGGCTGCGGACGGCGACGGTCGACGAGCTCTTCGCCTTCATCGACCAGGAGTTCCGCACCTCCTGACGCGCCCCGACGCGCGATGTCCGAACCTTCCGCACGGCCGCACCGACACGGAGTGAGAGCAGTGGCGAACGAGGAGAAGCTGGTCGAGTACCTCAGGTGGGTGACCACCGACCTGTACCGGACCAGGGAGCGGCTGCGCGCGGCGGAGTCCGCGTCGGGCGAGCCGGTGGCCGTGGTGGGCATGGGCTGCCGGTTCGCGGGGGGCGTGCGGGCCCCGGAGGACCTGTGGCGGCTGGTGGTGGACGGGGGGGACGCCGTCGGGCCGCTGCCGACCGACCGGGGCTGGGACCTGGCAGAGCTGTTCGACCCGGAGGCCGGGCGGCCGGGGTCCAGCTATGTGCGGGCCGGTGGGTTCCTGGACGCGGTGGCCGAGTTCGACGCGGGGTTCTTCGGGATCTCGCCGCGTGAGGCGCTGGCGATGGACCCGCAGCAGCGGTTGCTGCTGGAGACCTCGTGGGAGGCGGTGGAGCGGGCGGGGATCGACCCGCTGTCGCTGCGGGGGAGCCGGACGGGCGTCTTCGCCGGGGCGACCTTCCAGGAGTACGGCCCCCGGCTGCACGAGGGCTCGGAGGACCAGGGCGGCTATCTGCTGACCGGCGTCACCCCCAGCGTGATCTCGGGGCGGGTCGCATACGCGCTGGGCCTGGAGGGGCCGGCGCTGACGGTGGACACGGCGTGTTCCTCGTCGCTGGTGGCGCTGCACCTCGCGGTGCGGTCCCTGCGGTCGGGCGAGTGCGACCTGGCGCTGGCCGGCGGGGTCACGGTGATGCCGACCCCGGGCATGTTCGTCGAGTTCAGCCGGCAGCAGGGCCTGGCGCCGGACGGACGGTGCAAGCCGTTCGCCGCCGCCGCGGACGGCACGGGCTGGAGCGAGGGCGTCGGTGTCCTGCTGGTGGAACGGCTGTCGGACGCGCGGCGGTTGGGGCATCCGGTGCTGGCGGTGGTGCGGGGCAGTGCGGTGAACCAGGACGGTGCGTCGAACGGCCTGACGGCGCCGAACGGTCCTTCGCAGCAGCGGGTGATCCGGCAGGCGCTGGCGGACGCGGGGCTCTCGGCGCGGGACGTGGACGCCGTGGAGGCCCATGGCACGGGCACCCGCCTCGGCGACCCGATCGAGGCCGAGGCACTGCTGGCCACGTACGGTCAGGGTCGGTCCGAGGGGGCGCCGCCGCTCCGGTTGGGCTCGGTGAAGTCGAACATCGGGCACACCCAGGCGGCCGCCGGGGTGGCCGGCGTGATCAAGATGGTGTCGGCGATGCGGGCGGGCGTGCTGCCCAGGACGCTGCACGTGGACGAGCCGTCCCCGCACGTGGACTGGAGCTCGGGAGCGGTCGAGCTGCTGACCGAGGCCCGGGAGTGGCTCCGGGGCGCGCGGCCGCGCCGCGCGGCCGTCTCCTCCTTCGGGATCAGCGGGACCAACGCGCACGTGGTGCTGGAGCAGGCGCCGGCCGAGGAGCCCGGCGAGGAGCCGGCCGGGCCGGAGAGCGGGCCGGTGAGCGGGCCGGCGGTGGTGCCGTGGCTGCTCTCGGGGCGCTCGCCGGAGGCGCTGGCCGCGCAGGCCCGGAGTCTGCTGGCGCACCTGGACGCCCGGGGCGCCCTGGATGCCCGGGACGCTCTGGACGTCCGGGGTGCTCTGGACGTCCGGGGCGGCGAACGGCCGGTGGACACCGGCCTCGCGACGGTGGTCACCCGGTCGGTCTTCGAGCACCGCGCCGTGCTGCTGGCCGGCCGCGCGGACCGGGAGGCGTTCCGGACCGGGCTGGCGGCACTGGCCGAGGGCCGGTCCGTCCCGCAGGTGATCGTGGGCGACGCGGCGGTCCGGCCCGGCCGGGTGGTGTTCGTGTTCCCGGGGCAGGGGGCGCAGTGGGCGGGGATGGGTGGGGAGTTGGTGGATTCCTCGCCGGTGTTCGCGGCGCGGTTGGCGGAGTGTGCGGAGGCGTTGCGGCCGTTCGTCGGTTGGGACGTGCTCGATGTGGTGCGGGGGGTTGCGGGCGCGCCTTCGTTGGAGCGGGTGGATGTGGTGCAGCCGGTGTCGTTCGCGGTGATGGTGTCGCTGGCGGCGTTGTGGCGTTCCTACGGTGTGGAGCCGTCGGCGGTGGTGGGCCACTCCCAGGGGGAGATCGCGGCGGCGTGTGTGGCGGGTGCGTTGCCGCTGTCGGAGGCGGCGCGGATCGTGGCGGTGCGCAGCCGGGTGATCGCGGAGCGGTTGGCGGGCCGGGGCGGGATGGTGTCGCTGGCGCTGAGCCCGGTCGGGGCGGGGGAGTTGGTGGCCGCCGCGGAGGGCCGGTTGTCGGTGGCGGCGGTGAACGGGCCCGGCTCGGTGGTGGTGTCGGGGGAGCCGGCGGCGTTGGAGGGGCTGCTGGCGGACTGTGAGGCGCGGGGGGTGCGGGCACGCCGGATCCCGGTCGACTACGCCTCGCATTCCGCGCAGGTCGAGACCGTGCGGGACCATCTGCTCGACGCGCTCGGCCCGGACCGGGCGGCGGCCTCGGAGGTGGCGTTCTACTCCACCGTCACCGGGGACCTCCTGGACACCGAGGGGATCGACGCCGACTACTGGTACCGCAACCTGCGCGAGACCGTGCGCTTCGACCAGGCCGTCCACCGGCTCTCCGCACAGGGCCACGGCGTCTTCATCGAGGTCAGCCCCCACCCGGTACTGCGCCCGGGCATCGAGGAGACGGTCGAGGAACTCGGCCGTGACGCCGTCGTGGTGGGAACGCTGCGCCGGAACGAGGGCGGACTCGAACGCTTCCTCACCTCGGCCGCCGAGGCCTTCGTCCGGGGCGGCCCGGTGGACTGGACGGCCGCGTTCGCGGGCACCGGTGCCACCCCGGCGAGCCTGCCGACGTACGCGTTCCAACGGCAGTCCTACTGGTGGCGGCCGGCCCCGGGCGCGTCGGGTGACGCGAGCACCCTGGGACTCACCCCGGTCGATCACCCCTTCCTGGGCGCGGCACTCGCGCTGCCCGACTCCGACGGCGTCCTCGTCACCGGTCGGCTCTCGCTGGCCGAGCACCCGTGGCTGGCGGACCACACCGTCCTCGGGACGACGGTGGTCCCGGGCACGGCCCTGCTGGAGCTGGCCTTCCAGGCCGCCGACCGGGCCGGGTGCGGCCGGATCGAGGAGCTCACGCTGCACGCCCCGCTCGTCCTGCCGGACCAGGGCGCGGTGTCGCTCCAGGTGGTGGTCGGCGCGCCCGACGAGGCCGGTCGGCGACCGGTGAGCTTGCACTCCCAGCCGGCGGGGGCGCCGGCCGAGCGGCCGTGGACCAGGCACGCCACCGGCCTGGCGGGGCCCGCCGGACCGGTAGGAGGGGCCGGAGCGGCCGGGGAACGCGACGCCGGCCCGGCGGCCTGGCCCCCACCGGGAGCGGGACCCGTCCGGATCGACGGGCTGTACGCCGGCCTGGCCGAGACCGGTCTGCCCTACGGCCCGGCCTTCCGGGGCGTCAGGGCGGCCTGGCGGCGGGGCGACGAGGTGTTCGCCGAGGTCGCGCTGCCCGAGGAGGCCGCCGACGGCGCCGACCGCTTCGCCGTGCACCCGGCGCTGCTGGACGCCGCGCTGCACGTCATCGGTCTGGCCCGGCCGGCCGCCGAAACGGCGGACGGCCTGCCGCAGCTGCCCTTCGCCTGGGAGGGCCTGACGCTGCACGCCGTCGGTGCGACCGCGCTGCGGGTCACGGTCACCCCGCTGGGGGCCGGCAAGGTGGCGCTGAGCGTCGCCGACACCACGGGCCGACCGGTCGCCGGAATCGAGTCCCTGGCGCTGCGGCCGGTCACCCGGGAGCAACTGGACGAGGTCGGCCGGGCCCACGGCGAGGCGCTCTTCCAGGTCGACTGGGTGGCCGTCGGCGCGCCCGCGGCCACCGCGTCGGGCTCCGGAGGCGACTGGGCCGTGGTGAGCCCCGGGGGCGCCGGCTTCGCGGGCCAGAGGCCCGGGGGCGCCGGCTCCGACGGCCCGGTCGGCGGGACGTTCGCCGATCTGCGCTCGCTGGCGGAGGCGGCGACGCGGACGAACGGTGCCGTGCCGGAGGTGGTCCTCCTGCCCTGCGCCGCCCCGGCCGCGACCCCCGGCGCGGCCGACCTCGGGGCGGCGGCCCGCGCGCTGGCCGCCGACGTCCTCGACGCGCTGCGGACCTGGCTTTCCGACGACCGGTTCGCCGCCTCCCGCCTGGTGGTGGTGACCAGGGGCGCCGTGACCGTCCGCCCCGGCGAGGGAGCGGCCGCGCCGGTGCAGGCCCCGGTGTGGGGCCTGGTGCGGGCCGCGCAGGCCGAGAACCCCGGCCGCTTCGTCCTGCTGGACCTGGACGAGGGCGACGCCCCACCGGCGCTGCTGGCCGCGGCCGTTCACTCCGGTGAGCCCCAACTCGCCCTTCGCGACGGCACGCTGAGCGTCCCCCGGCTCACCGGGGCGACAGCGGCGCTGACGCCGCCGGTCGGCGCGGCCGCCTGGCGGCTGGACATCGAGGGCAAGGGCACCCTGGAGAACCTGGCGCTGCTGCCGGGCCCGGACGACTCCGCCACCGGCCCGCTGGCCGAGGGCCGGGTCCGGATCGCGGTCCGCGCCGCCGGACTCAACTTCCGTGACGTCGTGGTCGCGCTGGGCCTGGTCCCGAGGCTCGACGGGCTCGGCATCGAGGGCGCCGGCGTGGTCACCGAGATCGGTCCCGGGGTGGCCGGGCTCGCCGTCGGCGACCGGGTGATGGGCCTGTTCTCCGGCGCGTTCGGACCGGTCGCGGTGGCCGACCACCGGGCCGTCGTCCCGATGCCCGACGGCTGGTCGTTCGCCGAGGCGGCCGCCGTCCCGGTGATCTTCCTGACCGCCTACCACGGCCTGCGGGACTTGGCGGACCTGCGGCGCGGCGAGAGCGTCCTGGTGCACTCGGCGGCCGGCGGGGTCGGCATGGCCGCGGTGCAGCTGGCCCGGCACTGGGGGGCCGAGGTCTACGGCACGGCCGGCCCGGGCAAGTGGGGCACCCTGCGCGCGTCGGGTCTGGACGAGGCGCACATCGCCTCCTCCCGGGACCTCGGCTTCGAGCAGCGGATCCTGGCGGCGACCGGCGGGCGCGGGGTCTCGGTCGTGCTCAACTCGCTGGCCGGCGAGTTCGTCGACGCCTCCCTGCGGCTGCTGACACGGGGAGGGCGCTTCCTGGAGATGGGGAAGACCGACCACCGGGACGGGGCCGAGGTGGCCGCCGCGCACCCCGGCGTCGACTACCGGATCTTCGACCTGATGGAGGTCGACCCCGGGCGGATCGGCGCGATGCTCCGGGAGGTCCTGGCCCTGTTCGCGGCCGGGGCCCTGCACCGGACGCCGCTGACCGTCTGGGACGTCCGGCGGGCCCCCGAGGCGTTCCGCCACCTCCGCCAGGCCCGGCACATCGGGAAGATCGTCCTGACCGTGCCCGCCGCGCCGGACCCGGACGGCACCGCGCTGATCACCGGCGCCCCGGGGACGCTGGGCGCGCTGACCGCCCGGCACCTGGTGACCCGCCACGGCGTACGGCACCTGCTCCTGGCCTCGCGCCGGGGCGCGAAGGCCGACGGAGCCGCCGCCCTCGCCGCCGAGCTGACCGCTCTCGGCGCCACCGTGACCGTCGCCGCGTGCGACGTCACGGACGGCGGGGCGGTCGCCCGTCTGCTGGCCGGGATCCCGGCCGAGCACCCGCTGACGGCGGTGGTCCACACGGCGGGCGTGCTGGACGACGGGGTCGTCACCTCGCTGGACCGGGCGCGGCTGGACGGCGTCATGGCGCCGAAGGTGGACGCCGCCTGGCACCTGCACCGGCAGACCGAGCACCTGGACCTCGCGGTGTTCGCCCTGTTCTCCTCCGCCACCGCCCTGGTGGGCGCCGCCGGACAGGGCAACTACGCGGCGGCCAACGCCTTCCTGGACGCCCTGGCCGCGCACCGGCGCTCGCGCGGCCTCCCGGCCCTCGCACTCGCCTGGGGGCTGTGGGCCGAACGCAGCGCCATGACGGGGCACCTCGACGGCGCCGACCTCGACCGGATGCGGCGGGTCGGCATGGGCGCGCTGTCCACCGAGGAGGGGCTGGCACTCTTCGACGCCGCCCACCGCGCGGCCGCGCCGGTCCTGGTGCCGATGCGTCTGGACACCGCCTCCCTGCGGGCACGGGCGGCCTCCGGCGCCGGGCAGACCGCCGTACCGCCGCTGCTGCGCGGGCTGGTCCGGGTGACCGACCGCCGGACGGCCGCCGCGGCCTCGCCCACCGGGGGGACGACGCTGGCCCAGCGGCTCGCCGGACTCCGCGGGCCCGAGCGCGAGCGGCTGGTCCTGGACCTGGTGCTCGACGAGACGGCCGTGGTGCTGGGGCACGGTCTCGCCGGCGCGGTCGACGCCCGCCGGGCGTTCCGGGACCTCGGCTTCGACTCGCTGGCCGCCACCGAGCTGCGGAACCGGCTGAACACCGCGACCGGACTGCGGTTGCCGACCACCACCGTGTTCGACCACCCGACGCCCGCCGAACTCGCGGCCCTGCTGCGCGCCCGGCTCGTCGGCGAGGCCGAGGCCACCGGGGCGCCGGTACCGGACGCCCGCGCCGGGGCGGCCGTCTACCAGGAACTCGACCGGCTGGAGGGCGCGCTCGGCGCGGTGGCGCAGAACGACGAGGCAGTCGCCGGCATCACCGAGCGCCTCGAAGCCCTCCTCGGGAAGTGGAAGGAGGCCCGCGCCTTCGAGACGGGGGCCACCGAGGACCGGCGGGACTACGAGTCCGCCACCGTCGACGACATCTTCTCGCTCATCGACGAGGAATTCGGCCTGTCCTGATCCGCCCCCGCTCCGCCCGGTCCCGTGCTGCCCCGCCCCGCTCCGTGCTGCCCCGCTGCTCCCTGCGGCTCCCCTGTCCCGACCGCCCGGCCTGACCTCGAACGGCGCTCCCGGCCTCTACCCGTTGGACGGATTCCCGATGGATAACGAAGAGAAGCTCCTCGATTACCTGAAGCGTGTGTCGGCCGACCTGCGGCAGACCAGGGAGCGCCTGCGGGCGGTGGAGGCCGCGTCGGGCGAGCCGGTGGCCGTGGTGGGCATCGGCTGCCGGTACCCCGGCGGGGTGCGGTCCCCGGAGGACCTGTGGCGGCTGGTGGTGGACGGCGGGGACGCCGTGGGGCCGCTGCCGACCGACCGCGGCTGGGACAACGAGGCACTGTTCGATCCCGAGGCGGCGCGGCCGGGATCCAGCTATGTGCGGGCCGGTGGGTTCCTCGACGCGGTGGCCGAGTTCGACGCGGCGTTCTTCGGGATCTCGCCGCGTGAGGCGCTGGCGATGGACCCGCAGCAGCGGTTGCTGCTGGAGACCTCGTGGGAGGCGGTGGAGCGGGCGGGGATCGACCCGGACTCGCTACGGGGGAGCCGGACGGGCGTCTTCGCCGGCGCGCTCTCCCAGGAGTACGGCCCCCGGCTGCACGAGGGCTCGGACGACCTCGCCGGCTACCTGCTGACGGGCAACACGCTCAGCGTCCTGTCCGGCCGGGTCTCGTACGCGTTGGGGTTGGAGGGGCCGGCGGTGACGGTGGACACGGCGTGTTCGTCGTCGTTGGTGGCGTTGCACCTGGCGGTGCAGTCGTTGCGGTCGGGTGAGTGCGACCTGGCGTTGGCGGGTGGGGTGACGGTGATGTCGACTCCGGGGATGTTCGTGGAGTTCTCGCGGCAGCGGGGGTTGTCGAGGGACGGTCGGTGCCGTTCCTTCTCGGTGGATGCCGAGGGGTTCGGTATGGCCGAGGGCGTTGGTGTCCTGCTGGTGGAACGGCTGTCGGACGCGCGGCGGTTGGGGCATCCGGTGCTGGCGGTGGTGCGGGGCAGTGCGGTGAACCAGGACGGTGCGTCGAACGGTCTGACGGCGCCGAACGGTCCGTCGCAGCAGCGGGTGATCCGGCAGGCGCTGGCGAACGCCGGACTGTCCGCGCCGGACGTGGACGTGGTGGAGGCCCATGGCACGGGGACCCGCCTCGGCGACCCGATCGAGGCCCACGCGCTGCTCGCCACCTACGGCCAGGACCGCCCGGCGGAGCGGCCGTTGTACCTCGGGTCGGTCAAGTCCAACATCGGGCATCCGCAGGCGGCTGCCGGGGTGGCCGGTGTGATCAAGATGGTGTCGGCGATGCGGGCGGGTGTGCTGCCGAGGACGCTGCACGCCGACCAGCCCTCGCCGGAAGTGGACTGGGACGCGGGGTCGGTGGAGTTGCTGTCGGAGGCCCGGGAGTGGGGTGCTTCGGTGGAGCGGCCGCGTCGGGCGGCTGTCTCCTCCTTCGGGATCAGCGGGACCAATGCGCATGTGGTGCTGGAGCAGGCGCCCGTGGAGGAGCCGTCGGCCGCGTCGTCGGGGCCGGGGGTGGTGCCGCTGGTCGTGTCCGCGAGGGGCGGGTCGGCGTTGCGCGCGCAGGCGGCGCGGTTGGCCGACTGGTGGGAGGCGCGTGACGACCTGGGTGTGCCGGATGTGGCCTATTCGCTGGCCTCGGGGCGTGCGCGGCTGGAGCGCCGGGCCGTGATCGTGGCGGGGGACCGGGCCCAGGCGCTGGCGGGCGTCCGTGCGCTGGCTTCGGGCGAGCCGTCGCCCGCGCTGGTGGAGGGTACGGCCGATCCGCTGGACGCCTCCGGCGTGGTGTTCGTGTTCCCGGGGCAGGGGGCGCAGTGGGCGGGAATGGGTGGGGAGTTGGTGGATTCCTCGCCGGTGTTCGCGGCGCGGTTGGCGGAGTGTGCGGAGGCGTTGCGGCCGTTCGTCGGTTGGGACGTGCTCGATGTGGTGCGGGGGGTTGCGGGCGCGCCTTCGTTGGAGCGGGTGGATGTGGTGCAGCCGGTGTCGTTCGCGGTGATGGTGTCGCTGGCGGCGTTGTGGCGTTCCTACGGTGTGGAGCCGTCGGCGGTGGTGGGCCACTCCCAGGGGGAGATCGCGGCGGCGTGTGTGGCGGGTGCGTTGCCGCTGTCGGAGGCGGCGCGGATCGTGGCGGTGCGCAGCCGGGTGATCGCGGAGCGGTTGGCGGGCCGGGGCGGGATGGTGTCGCTGGCGCTGAGCCCGGTCGGGGCGGGGGAGTTGGTGGCCGCCGCGGAGGGCCGGTTGTCGGTGGCGGCGGTGAACGGGCCCGGCTCGGTGGTGGTGTCGGGGGAGCCGGCGGCGTTGGAGGGGCTGCTGGCGGACTGTGAGGCGCGGGGGGTGCGGGCACGCCGGATCCCGGTCGACTACGCCTCGCATTCCGCGCAGGTCGAGACCGTGCGGGACCATCTGCTCGACGCGCTCGGCCCGGACCGGGCGGCGGCCTCGGAGGTGGCGTTCTACTCCACCGTCACCGGGGACCTCCTGGACACCGAGGGGATCGACGCCGACTACTGGTACCGCAACCTGCGCGAGACCGTGCGCTTCGACCAGGCCGTCCACCGGCTCTCCGCACAGGGCCACGGCGTCTTCATCGAGGTCAGCCCCCACCCGGTACTGCGCCCGGGCATCGAGGAGACGGTCGACGCCGTGGTTGTCGGGTCGTTGCGGCGGCACGAGGGTGGGCTTGAGCGTTTCCTCGCGTCGGTGGCCGAGGTGTGGGTGCGTGGTGTGCCGGTGGACTGGGGCGTGGCCACGGGGGGTGGGCGTCGGGTGGAGTTGCCGACGTATGCGTTCCAGGGTGAGCGGTTCTGGCTGGAGCCGTCGGTTGTGGGTTCGGGTGTTTCGCCGTTGAGTGCGGTGGATGCGTTGCGGTATCGCGTGGTGTGGCGGCCGTTGGATGTGGCTCCGGCGGTGGGGTCGGGGGGTGCGTGGCTGCTGGTGGTGCCGGAGGGTGGTGCCGACGGTGGCTGGGGGTCGGCGCTGGTGTCGGCGTTCGCCGAACTCGGTGTGGATGCCGCTGTGTTGGTGGCGGACGGTGCGGTTGGGCGTGACTCGTTGGCGGCGTCGTTGAAGGGGCGTGAGCCGGCGGGGGTGGTGTCGCTGCTGGGCAGCGGGCCGGGCGCGGTGGCCGGTGGTGGGTCGGTGCCGTGGGGTCTGGCGGCGTCGGTGGCGTTGGTGCAGGCGTTGGAGGACGTGGGTGTGGCGGCGCCGTTGTGGTGTGTGACGCGGGGCGCGGTGGCGGTGGGTGGTGGTGAGCGGGTGTCCGGTCCGGAGCAGGCGATGCTCTGGGGTCTGGGCCGGGTGGTCGCCGCGGAGCTGCCGGACCGTTGGGGTGGGGTGGTGGATGTGCCGGAGTCGCCCGGCGTCGATCTGGCGCGGGCCACGGTCGCCGCCCTGATCGGCGGCCACGGTGAGGACGAACTTGCGGTCCGTGCTGCGGGGTTGTCCGTCCGCCGGTTGGAGCGGGCGCCGCTGGCGGGCCGTCCGCCGGTGCGTGACTGGAAGCCCGGCGGCACCGTGCTGATCACGGGTGCCACCGGCGCGCTCGGCCGTCACCTCGCCCGGCGCCTGGCCGCCGACGGCGCCGAACACCTGCTGCTGCTGAGCCGGAGCGGTCATGCCGCACCTGGCGCCGAGGCGTTCGAAGCGGAGCTCACGGGGCTCGGCGCGAAGGTCACCGTGGCCGCGTGCGACGTGTCCGACCGGGATGCGGTCGCCGAGGTGCTGGCCGCGCTGCCGGCGGAGCACCCGCTCACCGCCGTGTTCCACACGGCCGCCCTGCTCGACGACGCGCTGATCGGTGACCTGACCGCACATCAGATGGAGCACGTGCTCCGGGTCAAGGTCGGCGGCGCCCGGGTGCTGCACGAGCTGACCGAGGGCCTGGACCTCTCCGCCTTCGTCCTGTTCTCCTCGATCGCCGGGACGTGCGGCCTGGCCGGTCACGCCAACTACGCACCGGGCAACGCTTATCTGGACGCGCTGGCGCACCAGCGGCGGGCGGACGGCCTGCCCGCCACCGCGATCGCCTGGGGCCACTGGGACGGCGGCGGCATCGCCGCACCCGCCATCGAGGAGCAGATCCGGCGACGCGGTGTGCTGACCTTCCGGCCGGAGCTGGCGCTGGACGCGCTCGCGGGGATCCTCGACCACGACGAGACCGCGGTCGCCGTCTTCAGCACCCGCTGGGACGGTACCGGGCTCGGCGCGGGCGCCAGGCCGGTCCCGCTGCTGAGCGACCTGCTCGCCGCCGATCGCCCGGTGGCCGGTCCGGAGCGGACGCCCGCGACCTCCGCCGAGGAGTCCCCGGACCTGGCCCGCCGCCTGGCCGGACGCTCCGCCGAGGAGCAGCGGAAGGCTCTGCTGGACACCGTCCGCCAGGTGGTCGCCTCCGTCCTGCGGCACTCCTCTGACGACACCGTCCCGCCGAGCCGCGCCTTCAAGGAGCTCGGCTTCGACTCGCTCACCGCCGTCGAACTGCGCAACCGCCTGCGGATCGCGACCGGCCTGCGGCTGACCGCCACCCTGATCTACGACCATCCGACGCCCGTCGCCCTGGCCGACCACCTGCACGCGGAACTCTTCGGGCACCAGCCGGCCTTCCCGGCCGCCCGTCCGGTGCCGGCCGGATCCGACGAGCCCGTCGTGATCGTCGGGATGAGCTGCCGGTACCCCGGTGGCGTGCGCTCGCCGGAGGACCTGTGGCGGCTGCTCGACGCGGGGACGGACGCGATCTCCGCGCTGCCCGCGGACCGCGGCTGGGACGTCGACGGCCTGTACGACGCCGACCCCGACGCGTCCGGGCGGTCCTACGTCCGAGCCGGCGGATTCCTGGACGCCGCCACCGAGTTCGACGCGGCGTTCTTCGGGATCTCGCCGCGGGAGGCGCTGGCGATGGACCCGCAGCAGCGGTTGCTGCTGGAGACCTCCTGGGAGGCCTTCGAACGGGCGGGGATCGACCCCGAATCGGCCCGGGGCAGCAGGACCGGCGTTTTCGCGGGCCTCAGCATGCAGGACTACACGACCCTGCTGCGCGAGGCGTCGACCGAGGTCGAGGGCTACGCGGTGACGGGTAGCGCGGGCAGCGTGCTCTCGGGCCGGGTCTCGTACGCGTTGGGGTTGGAGGGGCCGGCGGTGACGGTGGACACGGCGTGTTCGTCGTCGTTGGTGGCGTTGCACCTGGCGGTGCAGTCGTTGCGGTCGGGTGAGTGCGACCTGGCGTTGGCGGGTGGGGTGACGGTGATGTCGACTCCGGGGATGTTCGTGGAGTTCTCGCGGCAGCGGGGGTTGTCGAGGGACGGTCGGTGCCGTTCCTTCTCGGTGGATGCCGAGGGGTTCGGTATGGCCGAGGGCGTTGGTGTCCTGTTGGTGGAGCGGCTGTCGGACGCGCGGCGGTTGGGGCATCCGGTGCTGGCGGTGGTGCGGGGCAGTGCGGTGAACCAGGACGGTGCGTCGAACGGTCTGACGGCGCCGAACGGTCCGTCGCAGCAGCGGGTGATCCGGCAGGCGCTGGCGAACGCCGGACTGTCCGCGCCGGACGTGGACGCCGTCGAGGCCCACGGTACGGGCACCACCCTGGGCGACCCGATCGAGGCGCAGGCCCTGCTGGCCACCTACGGTCAGGACCGCGCCGGGGGAGCACCGCTCTGGCTGGGCTCGGTGAAGTCGAACATCGGGCACACCCAGGCGGCTGCCGGGGTGGCGGGTGTGATCAAGATGGTGTCGGCGATGCGGGCGGGCGTGCTGCCCAGGACGCTGCACGCCGACGAGCCCTCGCCGCACATCGACTGGTCCTCGGGCGCGGTGGAGTTGCTGTCGGAGGCCCGGGAGTGGGGTTCTACGGTGGAGCGGCCGCGTCGGGCGGCTGTCTCCTCCTTCGGGATCAGCGGGACCAATGCGCATGTGGTGCTGGAGCAGGCGCCGGTGGAGGAGCCGTCGGCCGCGTCGTCGGGGCCGGGGGTGGTGCCGCTGGTCGTGTCCGCGCGGGGCGGGTCGGCGTTGGGGGCGCAGGGCGCGCGGTTGGCCGACTGGTGGGAGGCGCGGGACGACCTGGGTGTGCCGGATGTGGCCTATTCGCTGGCCTCGGGGCGTGCGCGGCTGGAGCGCCGGGCCGTCGTCGTCGCGGAGGACCGGGCCCAGGCGCTGCTCGGTCTGCGCGCCGTGGGCGGGGCCTCGCCGGTAGCGGGGGTCGTCGAGGGCACGGCCGACCTGCCGAATGACGCGGGGGTGGTGTTCGTCTTCCCGGGTCAGGGAGCGCAGTGGGTAGGCATGGGACGGGAGTTGCTGGATTCCTCGCCGGTGTTCGCGGCGCGGCTGGCGGAGTGCGCGCAGGCCTTGAAGCCCTTCGTCGACTGGGACGTGCTCGATGTGCTGCGGGGCGTGCCCGGCGCGCCGTCGCTGGACCGGGTGGATGTGGTCCAGCCGGTGTCCTTCGCGGTGATGGTCGCACTGGCCGAGCTGTGGCGTTCCTACGGTGTCGAGCCGTCGGCGGTCGTCGGCCACTCCCAGGGGGAGATCGCGGCCGCCTGTGTGGCGGGTGCGCTCTCCTTGGTGGACGCGGCGCGGATCGTGGCCTTGCGCAGCCAGGTGATCGCGGACGCACTCGCGGGGCTGGGCGGGATGGTGTCGCTGGCGCTGAGCCCGGCGCCGGCCGGGGAGTTGGTGGCTGCCGCGGAGGGCCGGTTGTCGGTGGCGGCGGTGAACGGGCCCGGCTCGGTGGTGGTGTCGGGGGAGCCGGCGGCGTTGGAGGGGCTGCTGGCGGGCTGTGAGGCGCGGGGGGTGCGGGCGCGCCGGATCCCGGTCGACTACGCCTCGCACTCCGCGCAGGTCGAGACCGTCCGGGGCCGACTGCTCGACGTCCTGGGCGAGGTCACCGCCCGGTCGGCGGAGGTGCCCTTCTACTCGTCCGTGACCGGCGGCCGGGTGGACACGACGATGCTGGACGCGGAGTACTGGTACCGGAACCTGCGGGAACCGGTGGCGTTCGCCGCGGCCGTGCGGGCCTGTGCGGCCGACGAGTTCCGGGCGTTCGTCGAGAGCAGCGCGCACCCGGTGCTGAGCCTGGCCGTCGAGGAGACGTTGGAGGAGCACGGCGGAGAAGCCGTGGTTGTCGGGTCGTTGCGGCGGCACGAGGGTGGGCTTGAGCGTTTCCTCGCGTCGGTGGCCGAGGTGTGGGTGCGTGGTGTGCCGGTGGACTGGGGCGTGGCCACGGGGGGTGGGCGTCGGGTGGAGTTGCCGACGTATGCGTTCCAGGGTGAGCGGTTCTGGCTGGAGCCGTCGGTTGTGGGTTCGGGTGTTTCGCCGTTGAGTGCGGTGGATGCGTTGCGGTATCGCGTGGTGTGGCGGCCGTTGGATGTGGCTCCGGCGGTGGGGTCGGGGGGTGCGTGGCTGCTGGTGGTGCCGGAGGGTGGTGCCGACGGTGGCTGGGGGTCGGCGCTGGTGTCGGCGTTCGCCGAACTCGGTGTGGATGCCGCTGTGTTGGTGGCGGACGGTGCGGTTGGGCGTGACTCGTTGGCGGCGTCGTTGAAGGGGCGTGAGCCGGCGGGGGTGGTGTCGCTGCTGGGCAGCGGGCCGGGCGCGGTGGCCGGTGGTGGGTCGGTGCCGTGGGGTCTGGCGGCGTCGGTGGCGTTGGTGCAGGCGTTGGAGGACGTGGGTGTGGCGGCGCCGTTGTGGTGTGTGACGCGGGGCGCGGTGGCGGTGGGTGGTGGTGAGCGGGTGTCCGGTCCGGAGCAGGCGATGCTCTGGGGTCTGGGCCGGGTGGTCGCCGCGGAGCTGCCGGACCGTTGGGGTGGGGTGGTGGATGTGCCGGAGTCGCCCGGCGTCGATCTGGCGCGGGCCACGGTCGCCGCCCTGATCGGCGGCCACGGTGAGGACGAACTTGCGGTCCGTGCTGCGGGGTTGTCCGTGCGGCGGTTGGAGCGGGCGCCGCTGGCGGGTCGTCCGTCGGTGCGTGACTGGAGGCCTGGCGGCACTGTGCTGATCACGGGTGCCACCGGCGCGCTCGGCCGTCATGTCGCCCGGCGCCTGGCCGCCGACGGCGCCGAACACCTGCTGCTGCTGAGCGAGGACGCCTTCGAGGACGCCGAGTTCCTCGCCGAGCTGACCGCCTCCGGTGCCCGGGTGAGCGCCCACCGGTGCGAGGTGTCCGACCGGGCCGCGGTGGGCGAGCTGCTGGCCGGGCTGCCCGGGGAGCACCCGCTCACGGCCGTGTTCCACGCCGCCACGCTGCTCGACGACGCCCTGGTCAATGCCCTGACGGTTGATCAGATGGAGCACGTGCTCCGGGTCAGGGCGGGCGGTGCCCGGGTGCTGCACGAGCTGACCGAGGGCCTGGACCTCTCCGCCTTCGTCCTGTTCTCCTCCTTCGCCGGGACGTGCGGCCTGGCCGGTCACGCCAACTACGCACCGGGCAACGCCTATCTGGACGCGCTGGCGCACCAGCGGCGGGCGGACGGCCTGCCCGCCACCGCGATCGCCTGGGGCCACTGGGACGGCGGCGGCATCGCCGCACCCGGTACCGAGGACCGGATCCGCCGGCACGGCGCCCGGGACCTCGACCCGGAGCTGGCCCTGGACGCCCTCGGGGGGATCCTGGACCACGACGAGACCTCCGTCGCCGTCCTGCACTGCGCCTGGGACGACCCTGCCTGGCGCCTGCCCCTGCTGGGCGGTCTCCGCGCCGAACGGCCCGGGCCGGCGCCGTCCGGCCCGGCGGTCGCCGACCCGTCGGACGACCCGGCGGCCGCGCTGGCCCGCCGCCTGGCGGAGCTGCCGGAGGCCGAGCGCCCCGGCGCCCTGCTGGCGCTGGTCCGGCCGGTGATCGCGACCGTCCTGCGGCACTCCTCGCCGGACGCGATCGAGCCCGACCAGCCGTTCAAGGACCTCGGCTTCGACTCGCTCACCGCCGTCGAACTGCGCAACCGCCTTCGGACCGCGACCGGCCTGCGGCTGACCTCCACCCTGATCTACGACCATCCGACCCCGGCGGCGCTCGCCGATCACCTGCACGCCGAACTGGCCCCGCGCCCCGACACCACCGTGGTGCCGGTCCTGGCCGAACTGGACCGGCTGGCGGCGGTCCTGTCCGCCGCCTCGCTCGCGGTGGCCGAACGCCAGGCGGTCGGCGACCGCCTCCAGGACCTGCTGGCCGGCTGGCGCGCCACCGCGTCGCGCGCCGACGGTCCCGCCGACACCGTCACCGAACTCGAAGCCGTGACCGACGACGAGCTGATCGGGCTCCTCGGCGACGAGTTCGGCATCTACCAGCCCGATCACTCCGCAGAGGGAAACGCTCATGAATGACGACCGGATGCGCTACTTCCTCAACCGGGTGACCGCCGAGCTGCGCGAGACCCGCGACCGCCTGCGGGAGGTGGAGGACAGCCGGCAGGAGCCGATCGCGATCGTCGGCATGGCCTGCCGGCTGCCCGGCGGCGTCACCTCGCCCGAGGGCCTGTGGGACCTGGTGGCGGCGGGCTCCGACGTGATCTCGGGGCTGCCCGTCAACCGCGGTTGGGACCTCACCGACTTCTACGACCCGGACCCCGACGTGCCGGGCCGCTCCTACGTCCGGGCCGGCGGGTTCCTGCACGAGGCCGCCGAGTTCGACGCCGCGTTCTTCGGGATCTCGCCGCGCGAGGCGCTGGCGATGGACCCGCAGCAGCGGCTGCTGCTGGAGACCGCCTGGGAGGCCTTCGAGCACGCGGGCATCGATCCGGTGTCGGTGCGCGGGACCGACACCGGGGTCTTCGCCGGCGTGGTCTACGGCGACTACGCGCGGCGCGGTGCGCAGATCCCGGCCGATCTGGAGGGGCACGTCGGCACCGGCAGCGCCGCCAGTGTCGCCTCTGGCCGGATCTCCTACACCCTGGGCCTGGAAGGCCCCGCGGTGACGGTCGACACCGCCTGCTCCTCCTCCCTGGTCGCCCTGCACCTGGCCGTCCAGTCGCTGCGGTCGGGCGAGTGCTCGCTGGCGCTGGCCGGCGGGGTGACGGTGATGCTCACCCCCGAGGAGTTCGTCCGCTTCTCCCGGCTGCGCGGTCTGTCCACCGACGGGCGCTGCCGGGCCTTCGGGGCCGGCGCGGACGGCTTCGGGATGGCCGAGGGCGTCGGGCTGCTGCTGGTCGAGCGGCTGTCGGACGCGCGCCGCAACGGGCATCACGTCCTGGCGGTGGTGCGCGGGTCGGCGGTCAACCAGGACGGCCGGTCCAACGGGCTGTCCGCGCCGAACGGCCCCGCCCAGCAGCGGGTGATCCGGCGGGCCCTGGCCGACGCCCGGCTGTCCGCCGCTGAGGTGGACGTGGTCGAGGCGCACGGCACGGGCACGAAGCTCGGCGACCCGATCGAGGCCCAGGCCCTGCTCGCCACCTACGGCCGGGACCGGCCGGCGGAGCAGCCGCTCTGGCTGGGCTCGCTGAAGTCCAACGTCGGCCACGCCCAGGGGGCGGCCGGCGTCTCCGGGGTGATCAAGATGGTGATGGCGATGCGGAAGGAGGTCCTGCCGAGGACGCTGCACGCCGAGGAGCCGTCCCCGCACATCGACTGGTCCTCGGGCGCGCTCCGGCTGCTCACCGAGGCCCGGCCGTGGCCGGCGGGGGAGCACCCGCGCCGGGCCGGCGTCTCGTCGTTCGGCATGAGCGGGACCAACGCGCACGTCGTCCTCGAACAGGCCCCCGCCCCGGTGGACGCGGAGCCGGGGGAGGCGCCGGCCGCGGTCGCGCCGGTGCCCGCGTCCGCCGTGGTGCCGTGGCTGCTGTCGGCGCGCAGCGCGCCCGCGCTCCGCGAGCAGGCCGCGCGCCTGCGTTTGGCCCTCGGGGCGGGCCGGGCCGAGGATCCGGCGGCGGTCGGCCATGCGCTGGCGACCACCCGGGCCGTGCTGGAGCACCGTGCGGTGGTGCTCGGGACCGACACGGACAGCCTGCTGCGCGGCCTCGACGCCGTGGCCGGGGACTTCCCGGCGCCGGGTGTGGTCCGCGGCGTGGCGGCGGGCCCCGGCCCGGGCCGGGTGGTGTTCGTCTTTCCGGGGCAGGGTTCGCAGTGGGTCGGGATGGGTGTGGAGCTGTTGGCGGAGTCGGAGGTCTTCGCGGCGCGGTTGGCGGAGTGTGCGGAGGCGTTGGGGCCGTTCGTCGGCTGGGATCTGCTCGATGTGGTGCGTGGTGTGCCCGGTGCTCCGTCGTTGGAGCGGGTGGATGTGGTGCAGCCGGTGCTGTTCGCGGTGATGGTGTCGTTGGCGGAGTTGTGGCGGTCGTACGGTGTGGAGCCGTCGGCGGTGGTGGGGCATTCGCAGGGGGAGATCGCGGCGGCGTGTGTGGCGGGTGCGTTGTCGCTGTCGGACGCGGCGCGGATCGTGGCGTTGCGCAGTCGGGCGTTGACCGGGTTGGCCGGGCGCGGTGGGATGGTGTCCGTTCCGCTGCCTGCCGGTGAGGTCGGTGAGTTGATCGTCCGCTGGCGGGACCGGATCCAGGTGGCGGCGCTGAACGGCCCGGCGGGGACGGTGGTGGCCGGTGAACCGGCTGCGCTGGAGGAGCTTCTGACGCATTGCCAGGAGTACGGGGTGCGGGCCCGGCGGATTCCGGTGGACTACGCCTCGCACACCTCGCAGGTGGAGCGGTTGCGCGAGGAACTGCTGGCGGTGCTCGCGCCGGTCGAGCCGGGACCGGCCGAGGTGCCGTTCTACTCGACGGTCGAGGAGCGCTGGCTGACCGGCGCCGAGCTCGATGCCGACTACTGGTACCGCAACCTGCGTCGGACCGTCGCCTTCGAGCCCGCGACCCGGGCGCTGGCGGAGCAGGGCCACGGCGTCTTCGTCGAGGTCAGTCCGCACCCGGTGCTGACGGCGGGCCTCCAGGAGACCCTGGAGGCGGCCGGGATCCAGGGCATCGTGACCGGCTCGCTCCGCCGCGACGACGGCGGGCCCGCCCGGTTCCTCGGCTCGCTCGCCGAGGTGCACGTCCAGGGCCGCCCGGTGGACTGGGCGGCGGCCTTCGGCGGCCCGCCCGCACGGCGGGTGGAGCTGCCGACCTATCCGTTCCAGCGGCAGCGCTACTGGCTGAACGCCTCCGGGCTCACGAGCGGCGGACTGACCGGCGCGGGGCTCGGCACGGCGGACCATCCGCTGCTCGGCGCGGTGATCGAACCGGCCGACAGCGACGAAGTCCTGTTCACCAGCCGGCTCTCGCTGGACACCCACCCCTGGCTGGCCGACCACGCCGTGGCGGGCACCGCCATCCTGCCGGGCACCGCTTTCGTCGAACTGGCCGTCCGGGCCGGTGACCAGGTGGGGTGCGAGCTGCTCGACGAGCTGGTCATCGAACGGCCGCTGGTGCTGCCCGACCAGGGCGGTCTCCAGTTGCAGGTGCGGGTGGGCGCCGCCCAGCCGTCCGGGGTGCGGCAGGTCGGGGTCCACACCCGCCCGGACCAGGGCGGCGAGGAGCCGTGGACCCGCCATGCCACCGCCGTGCTGGCGGCCGCCGGCTCGGCCGGGGACCGGTCCCCGGAGGCCTTCGACGCCGAAGTGTGGCCGCCGCCCGGCGCGGTGGCCCTGGAGACCGCCGGGCTGTACGAGCGGCTGGTGGCGGCGGGCTACCACTACGGGCCCGCCTTCCGGGGGCTGCGCGCCGCCTGGCGCCGTGGCGACGAGGTGTTCGCCGAGGTCGGCCTGGACGAGGAGCAGTCGGCCGAGGCGGGCCGGTACGGGCTCCACCCGGCGCTGCTGGACGCGGCCCTGCACGCCACCTTCCTGACCGGCGCCGACGCTGACGCTGAAGCAGGCGCAGGCTCAGGCGCCGGGACCGACGCGGTAGCCGGTCCCGGGGCCCCGACCGCCACCCGACTGCCGTTCGCCTGGAACGAGGTGCGCGTCCACGCGGTGGGCGCTTCGGCCCTGCGCGTCCGGCTGCGGCCGGACGGACCGGACCGGATGGCCCTGTCCGTCGCCGACCCCGCCGGGCAGCCGGTGGCGACCGCCCGGTCGCTGGCCCTGCGTCCGGTCTCCGCCGAGGAGTTCGGCGCGGGGGGCGCCGCCGTCGGGGACTCCCTCTACCGGATCGCATGGGCGCCGGCGCCCGGTGCGCCGGCGGCGGCGGCCCCGGCCCCGGCCGTGGTCGTCGAGCACTTCCCCGCGCCCGGGGAGGAGGGGGCGGCGGCCGTGCACCTGCTGGCCCGGCGGGCGCTCGACACCCTGCGGTCCTGGCTGGCCGACGAACGGTCGGCGGACCACCGGCTGGTGGTGGTGACGCGCTCCGCGACCGCCGTCCGGCCGGACGAGGCCGCGGACCCGGCCGGTGCGGCCGTCTGGGGGCTGGTGCGCTCCGCGCAGGCCGAACACCCGGGGCGCCTGGTCCTGGTGGACGTCGACGACCCCGCCGCAGTGCCGCTCCTGCCGCCCGCCGTCCTCGCCTCCGAGGAGCCCCAACTGGCCCTCCGGGCGGGCGAGGTGCTGATGCCCCGGCTGGTCCGGGCGATCCCGTCCGGGGGCGGCGCACCGGCCCCGCGGTTCGATCCCGAGGGCACGGTGCTGGTCACCGGTGGTACCGGCACGCTGGGGTCGTTGCTGGCCCGGCACCTGGTGACGGCGTACGGGGTGCGGCATCTGCTGCTGGTGGGCCGCGGCGGCCCGGCGGCCCCGGGCGCCGGCGAACTGGAGGCCTCGCTGCGCGAACTGGGCGCCCAGGTGACCATCGCGGCCTGCGACACCACGGACCGCGACGCGCTGCGGGAGCTGCTCGCCGGCCTCCGGCGCCCGCTGACCGGTGTGCTGCACGCCGCCGGGGTACTGGACGACGGCCTGGTGGCCGGGCTGACGCCGGAGCGGCTGGCGGTCGTCCTGCGGCCCAAGATCGATGCCGCGCTCGCGCTGCACGAGCTCACCGCCGGCGAGGATCTCGCCGCGTTCGTCCTCTTCTCCTCCGCCGCGGGCGTGCTCGGCGGCGCCGGCCAGGCCTCCTACGCGGCGGCCAACGCCGCCCTGGACGCGCTCGCCGGGGCGCGCCGGGCGCGCGGGCTGCCCGCCGTGTCGCTGGCCTGGGGCCTGTGGGCCGAGGCCAGCGGGATGACCGGTCACCTGGACCGGGCCGACCACCGCCGGATCGCCCGGAGCGGCGTGCGGCCGTTCTCCTCGGAGCAGGGGCTCGCGCTGTTCGACGCCGCGCTCGTGGCCGACGAGGCGGTGCTGGTGCCGATGGCGCTCGACCTGGCCGGGCTGCGGTCCGCGGACGCGACCGTCCCCGCCCTGCTGCGCGGCCTGGTCCGGCCGGGGCGGCGGGTGGCCCGGGCCGCCGCCGAGGGCCGGGCGGCCGGCACCCTGACGGAGCGGCTCGCCGGCCGGCCGGCGGGTGAGCGCGGTCGGGCCCTGCTGGAGCTGGTGCGCGCGCACGCCGCGACGGTGCTCGGTCACAGCACCGGCTCCGGGATCGAACCGGCGCTCGCCTTCCGCGAGTTGGGCTTCGACTCGCTGACCGCGGTGGAGCTGCGCAATCGGCTCGCCACGGCCACCGGGCTCCGGCTGCCGGCCACCCTGGTGTTCGACCATCCGACGCCGGCCGTGCTGGCGCGGCGGCTGGAGGCCGAGCTGTTCGGCGAGGCCGAGGGCGCCCGCCCGGCCGCACTCGCCGCCGAGGCGCAGGACGAGCCCATCGCGATCGTCGGCATGTCCTGCCGCTTCCCGGGCGGCATCGACTCGCCGCAGGACCTCTGGGAGACGGTCGCGGCGGGCCGGGACGTGGTCGGGAGCTTCCCCGAGAACCGGGGCTGGGACCTCGACACGCTGTTCGACCCGGACCCGGACCGTCCGGGCAAGAGCTACGTCGACGCGGGCGCGTTCCTCGCCGACCCCGGGGAGTTCGACGCGGAGTTCTTCGGCATCTCGCCGCGCGAGGCGCTGGCGATGGACCCCCAGCAGCGGCTGCTGCTGGAGGCCTCCTGGGAGGCGTTCGAGCACGCGGGCATCGACCCGGCGGCGCTGCGGGGCAGCGACACCGGGGTGTTCGCGGGGCTGCTCTACCACGAGTACGGCGCGCTGCTCGACCGGGCCGAGGGGGCGTCCGAGCTGGAGGCCTACGCGGGTACGGGCGGTGCGGGCAGCGTCGCGTCGGGCCGGATCTCCTACACGCTCGGGTTGGAGGGCCCGGCGATCACCGTCGACACCGCCTGCTCGTCCGCCCTGGTGGCGGTGCACCTGGCGAGCCGTTCGCTGCGCTCGGGTGAGTGCTCGCTGGCGCTGGCCGGCGGCGTGACCGTGATGACCACGCCGGCCGCGTTCACCGGTTTCTCCCGGCAGCGCGGGCTGGCGGCGGACGGGCGGTGCAAGCCGTTCTCCGCGACGGCCGACGGCACCGGCTGGTCCGAGGGGGTCGGCCTGCTGGTCCTGGAGCGGCTCTCCGACGCGCGCCGCCACGGACACCGGGTGCTCGCGGTGGTCCGGGGCAGCGCGGTCAACCAGGACGGGGCGAGCAACGGGTTGTCGGCGCCGAACGGACCGGCGCAGCAGCGGGTGATCCGGCAGGCGCTGGCCAACGCCGGGGTCGCCGCCGGCGGCGTGGACGCCGTCGAGGCGCACGGCACCGGAACGGTGCTGGGCGATCCGATCGAGGCGCAGGCGCTGCTGGCGACGTACGGCCAGGACCGCGCCGAGGCGGAACCGCTCTGGCTGGGCTCGGTGAAGTCGAACCTCGGCCACACCCAGGGCGCCGCCGGCGCCGCCGGAATGATCAAGATGATCCAGGCGATGCGGCACGGTGTGCTGCCGAAGACGCTGCACGTGGCGGAGCCGACGGGGCAGGTGGACTGGTCGTCGGGTGCGGTGGAGCTGTTGACGCGGGCGCGGCCGTGGCCGGAGACGGGGCGGCCGAGGCGTTCGGCGGTGTCCTCGTTCGGGATCAGCGGGACCAACGCGCATGTGGTGCTGGAGCAGGCACCGCCGGAGCCGTCGGAGTCGGCGGAGGCGAGCGGGGTCGGTGTGGTGCCGTGGCTGCTGTCGGGTGGTGACGAGGGCGCCCTGCGGGCCCAGGCCGGCCGGCTGGCGGCGCATCTGCGGGAGCGGCCGGAGCTGGGCGTGCGGGACGTCGGCCACGCGCTGGCGGTCACCCGGGCGGCGCTGCCCGAGCGGGCCGCGGTCCTGGGCGCGGACCGGGCGGCGCTGCTGCACGGCCTGGACGCGCTGGCCGAGGGCCGGCCCGCCGCCGCGACGGTGCGGGCCCGGGCGACGGCCGACGACCGGGTGGTGTTCGTCTTTCCGGGGCAGGGTTCGCAGTGGGTCGGGATGGGTGTGGAGCTGTTGGCGGAGTCGGAGGTCTTCGCGGGGCGGTTGGCGGAGTGTGCGGAGGCGTTGGGGCCGTTCGTCGGCTGGGATCTGCTCGATGTGTTGCGTGGTGTGCCCGGTGCTCCGTCGTTGGAGCGGGTGGATGTGGTGCAGCCGGTGCTGTTCGCGGTGATGGTGTCGTTGGCGGAGTTGTGGCGGTCGTACGGTGTGGAGCCGTCGGCGGTGGTGGGGCATTCGCAGGGGGAGATCGCGGCGGCGTGTGTGGCGGGTGCGTTGTCGCTGTCGGACGCGGCGCGGATCGTGGCGTTGCGCAGTCGGGCGTTGACCGGGTTGGCCGGGCGCGGTGGGATGGTGTCCGTTGCGCTGCCCGCCGGTGAGGTCGGTGAGTTGATCGTCCGCTGGCGGGACCGGATCCAGGTGGCGGCGCTGAACGGCCCGGCGGGGACGGTGGTGGCCGGTGAACCGGCGGCGCTGGACGAGCTTCTGACGCACTGCCAGGACCGCGGGGTGCGGGCCCGGCGGATTCCGGTGGACTACGCCTCGCACACCTCGCAGGTGGAGCGGTTGCGCGAGGAACTGCTGGCGGTGCTCGCGCCGGTCGAGCCGGGACCGGCCGAGGTGCCGTTCTACTCCTCGACGACCGGGAAGACGATGGAGGGGTGGGAGCTCGACGCCGCCTACTGGTACGCCAATCTGCGGCAGCCGGTGGAGTTCGAGGCCGCCACCCGGGCGCTGCTCGACGACGGCCACCGGGTCTTCGTCGAGGTCAGCCCCCACCCGGTGCTCACCACCAGCATCCAGGACACCGTCGAGAGCGCGGAGGCCACGGCGACGGTGACGGGCACGCTGCGCCGTGACGAGGGCGGGCCGGAGCGCTTGCTGGCCTCGGTGGCCGGGCTCTGGGCCGCCGGTGTGCCGGTCGACTGGAGCGCCGCCACCGCCGGTGGCCGCCCGGTCGAGCTGCCCACCTACGCCTTCCAGCGCCGCCGCTACTGGGTGCGGACCGCGGCGGACGAGCAGGGCGGCTCGGCCGCCGGCCTCGGGCTGGGGGACGCCGGCCATCCGCTGCTCGGCGCCGTGGTCGCCCCGGCGGGCGGTGACGGCCTGCTGCTCACCGGCCGGCTGTCGCGGCGCGGCCACCCGTGGCTCGCCGACCACGCCGTGCGGGAGACGGTGCTGCTGCCGGGGACGGCCTTCGTCGAGCTGGCCGTCCGGGCCGGTGACGAGGCCGGCTGCCCGGTCGTCGAGGAACTGGTCATCGAGGCGCCGCTGGCGCTGCCCGAGCGGGCGGCGGTCGGCATCCAGGTCGCGGTCGGGGACGCCGACGACACCGGACGGCGCACGGTGACCGTCCACGCCCGCCCGGGCGAGGGGCGACCGTGGACCAGGCACGCCTCCGGGACCCTCGCCCCGGCCGACCCCGTGGAGGAGCCGGCCGACCTGGCCGTCTGGCCCCCCGCCGGTGCGGTCGCGGTGGACACCGCGGGCTTCTACGAGGGCCTCGACGAGGCCGGGTACCGCTACGGACCGGCGTTCCGCGGCCTGCGGACCCTCTGGCGGCGCGGTCCGGAGCTCTTCGCCGAGGTCGGCCTCCCGGAGTCCGAGCGCGCCGGGGCCGGGCGCTACGGACTGCACCCCCCCCTGCTGGACAGCGCCCTGCACGCCTGGGCGCTCCAGGGCGTCGGCGGCGCCGCCCGGCTCCCTTTCTCGTGGAGCGGGTTCCGCCTGCACGCCTCGGGCGCCACGGCGCTGCGGGTCCGGCTGGTGCCGACCGGTGAGGACAGCGTGTCGCTGCTGGTCGCCGACGAGGACGGCCGTCCGGTGGCCTCGGCGGCCTCGCTGCTGGTCCGGGAGATCCCGGGCGGCGCGCTCGCGCAGCGCGAGGCGGTGGCCCCCGACGCGCTCTTCGACGTGGCCTGGCAGCCGCTGCCGCTCCCGGCCGGACCGGTCGCGCGGACGGCGCGGATCCTGGTCACCGCGGCGGGCGACGCCGACCCGGCCCGGGCCGTCCGGGACGCCGTCCGGCACGCACTGACGGAGGTCCGGGCCAGGCTGGCCGAAACCCCCGCCGACGCGGGCCCGCTGGCCGTGGTGACCCGCGGTGCGGTGGCCGCCCGGGCGACGGACGGCGCGCCGGACCCGGTGGGCGCCGCCGTGCTGGGGCTGCTCCGCTCCGCCCAGGCCGAGCACCCCGGCCGGTTCGTCCTCGTCGACCTCGACGACGATCCCGCCGCCCCCGGGCTGCTGGACGCCGCCGTCGCCACCGGCGAGCCCCAACTCGCGGTCCGCGACGGCGTACTGCACGCCCCCCGGCTGGCCCGGGCGGTGGCGGCCCGGGGTGAACTGGCACTGCCCGACCCGACTGAGCTGCCCGCCACGCCTGAGCGGCCCGACACGCCCGCCTGGCACCTGACCGCCGACGCGTCGGGCACCCTGGAGGGCCTGGCGTTCGCCCCGCACCCCGAGGCGCTCGCGCCGCTGGCCGCCGGCGAGCTGCGGATCGCGGTCCGCGCGGCCGGACTGAACTTCCGGGACACCCTGGTCGCGCTGGGGATGTACCCGGACCCGGCGGCGTACCTCGGCGGCGAGGGCGCCGGGGTGGTGCTGGAGACCGGCCAGGGGGTGACCGGCTTCGCCCCCGGGGACCGCGTCCTCGGCATGCTGCCCAAGTCCTTCGGACCGGTCGCGGTGGCCGATGCCCGGCTGGTGGCCCGGATTCCCGAGGGCTGGTCGTTCGCCGAGGCGGCGGCCATGCCGGTCGCCTTCCTGACGGCCTACTACGCCCTGTACGACCTGGCCGACCTGCGCCCCGGCGAGTCGGTGCTGATCCACGCCGCCGCCGGCGGCGTCGGAACGGCCGCCGTGCAACTGGCCCGGCACCGGGGCGCCGAGGTCTACGGCACGGCCGGCCGGGGCAAGTGGCCGGCGCTGCGCTCGCTCGGCCTCGACGACGACCGCATCGCCGACTCGCGGACCACCGGCTTCGAGCAGGCGTTCCTGGCGGCCAGCGGCGGGCGCGGGATGGACGTCGTCCTGGACTGCCTCGCGGGGGAGTTCGTCGACGCCTCGCTGCGCCTGCTGCCCCGTGGCGGAAGGTTCGTCGAGCTGGGCAAGACCGACGTCCGCGCCGCCGACGAGGTGGCCGCCGCGCACCCGGGCGTGACCTACCGGGCGTTCGACCTGGTGGCGGCCGCCGGCCCGGACCGGATCCAGCAGATGCTGGCCGAACTGGTGGACCTCTTCGAGCAGGGCGTGCTGTCGCCGCTGCCGACGACCTGCTGGGACGTCCGGCGGGCACCCGAGGCCTTCCGGCAGCTGAGCCAGGCCAAGCTGGTCGGCAAGGTCGTGCTGACCGTCCCTCGGCAGCTGGGCCCCGAGGGCACGGTGCTGGTCACCGGTGGTACCGGCACGCTGGGGTCGTTGCTGGCCCGGCACCTGGTGACGGCGTACGGGGTGCGGCATCTGCTGCTGGTGGGCCGTGGTGGCCCGGCGGCCGAGGGTGCCGGTGAACTGGAGGCCTCGCTGCGCGAACTGGGCGCCGAGGTGACCATCGCGGCCTGCGACACCGCCGACCGCGACGCGCTGCGGGAGCTGCTCGCCGGGGTCCGACCGCCACTGAGCGGCGTCGTGCACACCGCGGGCGTGCTCGACGACGGCGTGGTGGAGTCCCTGACCGCCGAGCAACTGGACGCGGTGCTGCGGCCCAAGGCCGACGCGGCACTCGCGCTGCACGAGCTCACCGCCGGTGAGGACCTCGCCGCCTTCGTCCTCTACTCCTCGGCCGCCGGTGTCTTCGGCAGCCCCGGGCAGGCCAACTACGCGGCGGCCAACGCCTTCCTGGACGCGCTCGCCGCCCGGCGGCGGGAGGCCGGCCGGCCGGCGCTCTCGCTCGCCTGGGGGCTCTGGGAGCCCAGCAGCGGGATGACCGGACACCTCGGCGCGAGCGACCACGGCCGGCTGGCCAGGAGCGGCGCCCTCGGGATGACCCCGGAGCAGGGCCTCGCCCTGTTCGACGCCGCGGTCCGGCTGGACCGGTCGACGCTGGTGGCCGCGCCGCTCGACCTGGCCGGCCTGCGCGAGCGCGGCGGGGACGTCCCCCCGCTGCTGCGCGAGCTGGTCGCCCCGGCGCGCCGGACGGCCGGCACCGGCCGGCCGGAGGACGGTTCGCTCGTCCTGCGGCTGACCAGGCTGCCCGCGGCCGAACGCACCCGCGTCCTGCTGCGGGCGGTCCGGGGCCACGCCGCCACCGTGCTCGGCCACGACGGGCCGGACCTGGTGGGGGCGGACCGCCCCTTCAAGGACCTCGGCTTCGACTCGCTGACCGCCGTCGAGCTGCGAAACCGGCTGAACACGGCGACCGGGCTGCGGCTGCCCGCCACCGTGGTCTTCGAGAGCCCGAGCGCGCGCGAACTCGCCGAGCGGCTGCGGCGGGAGCTCTTCCCCGACGGGGAGGCGCCCGGGGCCGTCGCCGTCGCGGTGCCCGGTACCGGCGCCGACGAGGACGGGATCCGCCGGACCCTCGCCGCGCTGCCGCTCGACCGGCTGCGGGAACTGGGCCTGCTCGACGTGCTGTTGGGCCTCGCCGAGGAGGCCCCGGCCCCCGCAGCGGCCCCCGGGCCGTCCCCCGAGCCGTCCCCTGTCTCGGCGCCCGACCCGACGCCCGACCCGACGTCCGACCCGGCGCCCGTCGCGGAGGACGAGCTCGACCGGCTCGACGGCATGGACGCCGAAGACCTGATCGCCCGCGCGTTCGGCAGCACGACATGACGCCGCGCCCCGACCGCCCGGCCGGTCCGCCCGTCCGGGCCCCGCATGCCGACCGACCCGGAACCGCCAGTGGAGGAAAGATGGCTGAGACCCAGGACCGCCTCGTCGAAGCCCTGCGGCTCTCGCTGAAGGAGAACGAGCTGCTGCGCCGGCAGAACGCCGAGCTCGCCGACCCCGCGCCCGAACCGATCGCGATCGTGGGCATGGCCTGCCGCCTCCCGGGCGGGGTGCGCACCCCGCAGGACCTCTGGACGCTGCTGACCGACGGCGCGGACGTGATCGCCGACCTGCCCCGGGACCGCGGCTGGGACATCGACGGCCGGTACGACCCCGACCCGGACGTGCCCGGCACGTTCTACGTCCGGCAGGGCGGCTTCCTGACGGACGTCGCGGAGTTCGACGCGGAGTTCTTCGGCATCTCGCCGCGCGAAGCGCTCGGGATGGACCCCCAGCAGCGGCTGCTGCTGGAGACCTCCTGGGAGGCCGTCGAGGCGGCGGGCATCGACCCGCACTCCCTGCGCGGCAGCCGGACCGGCGTCTTCGCGGGCCTCGGCTACCACGACTACGGCACCCGGCTGGGCCGGGTGCCGGACGGGCTGGAGGGCTACCTGGGCAACGGCCGCTCGGGCAGCGTCGCCTCCGGTCGGGTCTCCTACACGCTCGGGCTGGAGGGGCCGGCCGTCACGGTGGACACGGCCTGCTCGTCCTCGCTGGTCGCGCTGCACCTCGCGGCCCGCTCGCTGCGCCAGGGCGAGTGCGACCTCGCCCTGGCCGGCGGGGTGACGGTGATGTCCACCCTGGACGGCATCCTGGAGCTGGCCCGCCAGCGGGCCCTGGCCCGTGACGGCCGCTCCAAGGCGTTCGGCGCCGGCGCCGACGGCATGAGCATGGCCGAGGGGGTCGGCCTGCTGCTGGTGGAGCGGCTCTCCGACGCCCGCCGCCTCGGCCACCCGGTGCTCGCGGTGCTCCGGGGCAGCGCGATCAACCAGGACGGCAGGTCGAACGGCCTGACCGCGCCGAACGGCGCCGCGCAGCGCCGGGTGATCCGGCAGGCCCTCGCCGAGGCGCGGCTGACGCCGGACCAGGTCGACCTGCTGGAGGCGCACGGCACCGGCACCGCGCTGGGCGACCCGATCGAGGCCGTCGAGCTGCTGGCCACCTACGGCCAGGGCCGGCCGCAGGAGCACCCGGCCTGGCTGGGCTCGGTGAAGTCGAACCTCGGCCACACCCAGTTCGCCGCCGGTGTCACCGGGGTCATCAAGGCCGTCCTCGCGATGCGGCACGGTGTGCTGCCGAAGACGCTGCACGCGGACGAGCGGACCGGGCAGGTGGACTGGTCGTCGGGTGCGGTGGAGCTGTTGACGCGGGCGCGGCCGTGGCCGGAGACGGGGCGGCCGAGGCGTTCGGCGGTGTCCTCGTTCGGGATCAGCGGGACCAACGCGCATGTGGTGCTGGAGCAGGCACCGCCGGAGCCGTCGGAGTCGGCGGAGGCGAGCGGGGACGGTGTGGTGCCGTGGCTGCTGTCGGGTGGTGACGAGGGCGCCCTGCGGGCCCAGGCCGGCCGGCTGGCGGCGCATCTGCGGGAGCGGCCGGAGCTGGGCGTGCGGGACGTCGGCCACGCGCTGGCGGTCACCCGCGCGGCGCTGCCCGAGCGGGCCGCGGTCCTCGGCGCGGACCGGGCGGCCCTGCTGCACGGCCTGGACGCGCTGGCCGAGGGCCGACCCGCCGCCGCGGTGGTCCGGTCCGCCGTCACCGAGCACGACGGCACCGTCTTCGTCTTCCCGGGCCAGGGCTCGCAGTGGCTCGGGATGGGTGTCGAGCTGCTGGCGGAGTCGGAGGCCTTCCGGGACCGCATGGCGGAGTGCGCCGAGGCGCTGAAGCCCTTCGTCGACTGGGACCTCCTGGACGTCCTGCGGGGCGCGCCCGGCGCGCCGTCGCTGGACCGGATCGACGTCGTCCAGCCCGTGCTGTTCTCCGTCCTGGTGTCGCTGGCGGCGGTCTGGCGCTCCTTCGGGGTGGAACCCTCGGCCGTGGTGGGGCACTCCCAGGGCGAGGTGGCGGCGGCCTGCGTGGCCGGTGTGCTGACGCTCCCGGACGCCGCCCGGCTGGCCGCGCTGCGCAGCCGGGCCCTGGCCCGACTGGCCGGACTCGGTGGGCTGGCCCCGGTGTTCCTGCCGGTGGAGCAGGTGCGCGAACGCCTGCGGGCCTGGGAGGGCCGGCTCTCGGTGGCGGCCGTGAACGGGCCGGGCACCGTGGTGGTGTCGGGGGACCTCGACGCGCTGGGCGCCTTCGTGAAGGACTGCGAGGCGGACGGCGTCCGGGTCCGCCGGGTCCAGGCGGGCGTCGCCTCGCACGGGCCGCAGATCGATCTGGTCCGGGACGAGCTGGCCGGGGTACTGGCGCCGGTCGTGCCGGGCCCGGCCGCGATCCCGTTCTACTCCTCGGTCACCGGTCGGCTGATGGAGGGGCGGGAGCTGGACGCCGCCTACTGGTACGCCAATCTGCGCCAGCCGGTGGAGTTCGAGGCCGCCACCCGGGCGCTGCTCGACGACGACCACCGGGTCTTCGTCGAGGTCAGCCCCCACCCGGTGCTGGCGGCGAGCATCCAGGACACCGTCGAGAGCGCGGAGGCCACGGCGACGGTGACGGGCACGCTGCGCCGTGACGAGGGCGGGCCGGAGCGCTTGCTGGCCTCGGTGGCCGGGCTCTGGGCCGCCGGTGTGCCGGTCGACTGGAGCGCCGCCACCGCCGGCGGGCGCCCGGTCGAGCTGCCCACCTACGCCTTCCAGCGCCGCCGCTACTGGCTCGACGCCGAGCCGGAGGAGGAGCCGGAGCCGGGCGGCCGGCCGCTCGCGGACCAGCCGTTCTGGGCGGCCGTCGAGCAGGGCGACATCGAGGCCCTGGCCCGCGCGCTGGGCGCCGGACCGGACGGCGGGGCGGCCGTCGACGCCCTGGCGCCCGCCCTGCCGCTGCTCGCCGCCTGGCGACAGCGGCAGCGGACGCTGTCCGTGGTGGACGGCTGGCGGTACGTCATCGACTGGCAGCCGCTCCGCGAGCCGTCCGGGCCGGCCCTGTCCGGCACCTGGCTGGTGGTGGTCCCGGCCGGTGACACCGGTGACCCGTGGGCCGCCGAGGCCGAACGCGCCCTCGCCGAGCACGGCGCCCGGGTGCTGCGGATCGCGCTCGACCCGGCCGCGGACCGCGCCAGGCTGGCCGACCGGCTGCGCGAACTCGCGGGCGGGCCGGAGCCCTTGGCGGGCGTGCTGTCGCTGCTGGCGCAGGCCGGGCAGCCGCACCCCGAGCACCCCGCGCTGTCGGTGGGCCTGGTGCTCACGCTGACCCTGGTGCAGGCGCTCGGTGACGCCGGTGTCGCGGCCCCGCTCTGGTGCGCGACGCGCGGCGCGGTCACGGTCGGCGCCGCCGACCCGCTCGACAGCCCCGGCCAGGCCGCCCTCTGGGGCCTGGGCCGGACGGTCGCCCTGGAGCACCCCGACCGCTGGGGCGGCCTGGTCGACCTGCCCGGGCAGCCGGACGACCGGGCGCGTGCCCGGCTGTGCGGCGTGCTCGCGGGCATCGCCGACGAGGACCAGGTGGCCGTCCGGGCCGGCGGCCTGTACGCGCGCCGGCTGGTCCGCGCGTCGGCCCCGGCCCCCGGGGCCGAGGTCGCAGCGGGGGCCGGGGCCGAGCCGGGGACGGCGGCCGAACCGGCCGGCTGGCGGCCGCGCGGCACCGTCCTGCTCACCGGCGCCACCGGGGCGGTCGGCCCCTATCTCGCCCGCTGGCTGGCCCGCAGCGGGGCCGAGCACCTGGTGCTCACCAGCCGCTCCGCCGCCGGCGGTCCGGCCACCGACGCGCTGCGGGCCGAACTCGCGGCCGCCGGTACCAGGTTGACGGTCACCGCGTGCAACGTCGCGGACCGGTCCGCGCTCGCCGCGCTGGTGGCCCGGCTGGCGGCGGACGGCACGCCGGTGCGGGCCGTCGTGCACGCGGCCGCCTTCATCCGGCTGAGTTCGCTGGACGCCACCACCCCGGCGGAGTTCGCCGAGGTGGTCGCGGCCAAGGCGGACGGCGCCCGCCACCTCGACGAGATCTTCGACCGGGACGACCTGGACGCCTTCGTGCTCTTCTCGTCCGTCGCAGGGGTCTGGGGCAGCGGCGACCACGGCGCCTACGCGGTGGCCAACGCCTACCTGGACGCCCTCGCGCAGCAGCGCCGGGCGCGCGGGCTACGGGCGACCGCGGTCGCCTGGGGGCTCTGGAACACCCCGGACCGCTGGGGCCCCGAGGGCCCGTCGAAGGAGGCCGAGCGCCGGCTGTTCCGGCAGGGGCTGCCGCTGATGGACCCCGAACCGGCCGTCGCCGCCCTCCAGCAGGTGCTGGACCGCGACGAGACCTTCGTCGCCCTGGTCGACGTGGCCTGGGACCGCTTCGTGCCGACCTTCGCCTCCGCCCGGCCGCGGCCGCTCCTGGACGCCATCCCCGAGGCCCGCCGGGGCCGCCGGAGCGAGCAGCCGGAGCCCGGGCACGCGGCGGACGCCCTCGCCCGGTGGCGCGACCGCCTGGCGGGCCGCCCGGCGGCGGAGGCCGACCGGGAGCTGCTGGAACTGGTCGCCGGGACGGTGGCGGCGGTGCTCGGCCACGACTCGCCCGAGGCGATCGCGACCGGGCGGCCCTTCCGCGAACTCGGCTTCGAGTCGCTGGCCTCGGTCGACCTGCGCAACCGGCTGAACGCCGCGACCGGCCTGCGGCTGCCGACCACCGTGGTCTTCGACCACCCGACGGTCCGGGCGCTCGTTGACCGGCTGCGGACCGAGATCCTGGGGGAGTCGCCCCAGGTGGCCGAGCACCCGGCGCCCGCCGGTGCCGCGGCCGGGGACGACCCCGTCGCGATCGTGGCGATGAGCTGCCGGCTGCCGGGCGGCGTCCGGACGCCCGAGGACCTCTGGCAGCTGCTCGACGCCGGTACGGACGCCGTCTCCGGGCTGCCCACCGAGCGCGGCTGGGACCTCGCGGGCCTCTACCACCCGCAGCCCGGACGCCCCGACACCACCTGCACGCGGGAGGGCGGATTCCTGCACGACGCCGCCGAGTTCGACCCCGGGTTCTTCGACATCGGCCCGAGCGAGGCGCTGGCGATGGATCCGCAGCAGCGGCTGCTGCTGGAGGCCTCCTGGGAGGCCGTCGAGCGGGCCGGCATCGACCCGCACGCCCTGCGCGGCAGCCGAACCGGCGTCTACATCGGCTCCCGCTACCAGGGCTACGGCGCGCGGGCCGAGGTCACCGACGAGCTGTCGGCGCACCTCGGTCTCGGCGACGTGATCAGCATCCTCTCCGGCCGGGTCTCCTACACCCTCGGCCTGGAGGGCCCGGCGGTCACCGTCGACACGGCGTGCTCGTCCTCGATGGTCGCCCTGCACCTGGCCGCCCAGGCGCTGCGCCAGGGCGACTGCTCGCTCGCCCTGGCGGGCGGGGTCACCGTGATGTCCTACCCCTCCGAACTGGTCGGGCTGAGCCGGCTGGGCGAGCTGTCGGCGGACGGCCGCTGCAAGTCCTTCTCGGCGGAGGCCGACGGCATGGGGATGGCCGAGGGCGTCGCCGTCGTCCTGCTGGAGCGGCTGTCGGACGCCCGCCGGCACGGGCACCCGGTGCTGGCCCTGGTCCGCGGCTCGGCCGTCAACCAGGACGGCGCGAGCAACGGGCTCACCGCACCCAACGGTTCGGCGCAGCGGCGGGTGATCCAGCAGGCTCTGGCCAACGCCGACCTGACGCCCGATCAGGTCGACGCGGTGGAGGCGCACGGTACCGGTACGGCGCTGGGCGATCCGATCGAGGCCACCGCGCTGCTGGCCGCCTACGGGGCCGGCCGCTCGCCCGAACGGCCGCTCTGGCTGGGCACCATGAAGTCCAACATCGGCCACACCCAGTCGGCGTCCGGCGTGGCCGGAGTGATCAAGATGGTGCTGGCCATGCGGCACGGCGTGCTGCCCAGGACCTTGCACGCGGACCGGCCGTCACCGCAGGTGGACTGGGACGCCAGCGCGGTCCGGCTGCTGACGCGGGCGCGGTCCTGGCCGGAGACCGGTCGGCCCAGGCGGGCCGGGGTGTCCTCGTTCGGGATGAGCGGCACCAACACCCATGTCGTGCTGGAACACGTGGCCGAGGGCGCCCCGGACTCCGGGGGCGCTCCGGCTCGGCAGCACGGGCCGCTGCCCTGGGCACTGTCGGGCCGCACCGCGGCCGGGCTGGCCGCCCAGGCGGCGCGCCTCGCCGCCTTCCTGGAGTCCGGGGCCGAGCCGTCCGCCCTGGACGTCGCCTTCTCGCTGGCCACCGGCCGGGCGGGCCTGGAGCACCGCGCGGTGGTGTTCGCCGCCGACCGGGAGGGGTTCCTCGGCGGGCTCAAGGCGGTGGCCGAGGGGGCGCCGGCCGAGAACGTGATCGACGGCCGGCCGGAGGCGGACACCGCGGCCCAGGCGACCGGGACGGCCGGCGGACTGGAGGCGCTCGCCCGGCGGTGGGTGCGCGGCCAGGACGTCGACTGGCGGACCGCCCTGCCGGGCGGGCGGCGGGTGGACCTGCCCACCTACGCCTTCCAGCGCGAGGCCTTCTGGCTGACGCGCTGACGCGCTGACCCCCCGGCACCCGCGCGGGCCGGTCCGGACGGGAGCACCGTCCGGACCGGCCCGCGCGGTTCGGCTCAGGTGCGGGCGGCCGTCTGCCGCTCGGCCCAGCCGGCCAGCTCCTCGCGCCCGATCTTCGCGTTGTGCCGGATGTCGACCGGGAACCCCGGGTGCCGCAGGAACTCGCGCAGCCCGGCCGTCAGCGGCCGGTCGGCGCCGAGCCGGCGCAGCTCGGTCAGCAGCTCCGGCCACTGCTCCTCGGAGACGCCGTCCTCGGTCTCCACGCACACCACCGGGCGCTGGGCCCCGGGGGCCCCGATGCCGACCAGCGCGCTGCGCCGGACCAGCGGGTGCGCGTTGAAGACCCCCTCGCAGCGGACGGTGTGCAGGTCGCCCCCGGCGGTGCGCACCCGCTGGGCCCGGCGCCCGCAGAACCAGAGGCGCCCGGCGTCGTCCAGGTAGCCCAGGTCACCGGTCCGGTGCCAGGTCCGCTCGGGACCGTCGGCGGGCCGCTCGCGGATCTTGTACTGGGCGTTGGCGTCCGCGGTGGCGTGGTAGCGCGGGCTGACCACGTCCCCCGCCACCACGATCTCGCCGATCTCCCCCGCGGGGACCGCCAGGTCGTCCTCCCAGTCCGGCAGCGGGCCGTCGTCGACCCGCACCAGCCGCACCAGCGTCCCGTCGACCGGCCGGCCGACGCAGGTGCCGTCGCCCAGCGCGCCCCGGGCCGCCGTCTCGCCCAGGATCTCGGCGGACTCGATCGAGGAGATCGGCATCGCCTCGGTGGCGCCGTAGGCGACGTGGATCCCGGTCCGCTCGTCCAGCACCCGGCGCAGCGAGGCGACCAGGTCGGGCGGGACGGGTGCGCCGGCGGACACCACGCCGCGCAGCTCGGGCAGCGGGACGCGCTCGCGCTCCAGGTGGGCGGCGAGGACGCGGAACAGCGCCGGGGAGCCGAACACGGTGGACACCCGGAACCGGGTCAGGGCCGCCGTCAGCAGCTCCGGGTCCGCCTGCGCCACCTTGGCCGGCGCGATCGGCGCCAGCACCATGGTCGAGCCGTAGATGAGGTCGAACAGCCCCCAGATCGGGACGGTGACCAGGGATATGTCGTCACGGTCGCGCCCGTGCGCGGCGTGCATCTGGCGGGCCGTCGCGGTGGCCATCCGGTGGACGCTCTCGACGCCCTTGGCGGCCCCGGTGCTCCCGGTGGTGAAGGCGATCATCATCAGGTCGTCGCCGGTCACCGGCCGGGCCGGCGCCGAGCCGGAGCCGCCGAGCAGCCCGTCCAGGGTGTGGCCGCCCCAGAACCAACGCCGGCCCAGCGTCACCTTGATCCGGACGGTCGCGAAGGTGCGGCGGCCGAGCACTCGGACGGCGTGCGCGACCGAGGGCCCGACGAAGGCCTCCGCGCCCACCGCGCGGTAGCAGTTGAGCATGCGCTTGATGCCCATGCCCGGGTCCACCACCACCGGTACCGCGCCGATCCGCAGCAGCGCGAAGACGAGGATGTACAGATCCGGTCCGGGCTTGGGCATCAGGATGGTCCGCATGCCCGAGGTGATCCCGATCCGGCTGAACCCGGCCGCCAACTCCTCGACCCGGCGTTGCAGTTCGCCGTAGCTGAGCTCGCGGTAGCGGATCGCGCCGTCCGGCTCCCGGCCGTCGGGGTGGATGATCGCGGTCTTCTCGGGGGAGGTGCGGGCGTGCCGTTCCAGGTAGTCGGCGAGACCGGCCTCGGCCTCGAAGGGGTGCCGGGGTGCGACGGTCATCGGCGGGCCGCCCGTCCGGCGGTGGCCTCGACTCCGCGGTGGCGCCTGGCAGTCATCACTGGTTCTCACTCCTCGGGGTCCACACGAAGGCGCGCTCCCCGTAGCGCCGCCCTGACATGTCGCACCGGGCGGCACACGGTGCCCGTGCGGCAGCCGGTGCCGGTGGGCCTCGGACGACAGGAGTGACGCTACCGGCCGGGCGATCATCGCGGTCGAGAACCGTCAAAAAGGGTCGTGCGCGGTGCAGATGGACCGCCCGACCCGGATCGCCGGCCGCACGCGAAGCCAATGAGACGATACGTCTCGTCTTGACGAGAAGGCGGAACGGGGACGATAGTGGAGGCATCAAACGAGACGAACCGTCTCGTCTCTCGCACGTGGAGGAGTACCGGGTATGCGCACCTCAGCCGCAAGCACCGACCGGGTCTGGTTCATCACGGGCGCCAGCCGGGGCCTCGGCCGCGCCTTCGCGGACGCGGCACTCGCCGCGGGGGACCGGGTCGCGGTCGCCGCGCGCACCACCGGGCCGCTGGAGGAGCTGGCGGCCGCCCACCCCGGGCGGGTGCTGCCCCTCGGGCTGGACGTGACCGACCGCGGCGCCGTCTTCGCGGCGGTCGACGAGGCCGTCGGCCACTTCGGCCGGCTCGACATCGTCGTCAACAACGCCGGGATGCTCTCGATGGGCATGGTCGAGGAGTTCGGCGAGGCCGAGGCCCGGGCCCACCTCGACGTCAACTTCTTCGGCGCGCTCTGGGTGAGCCAGGCGGTGCTGCCCGTGCTGCGCGGGCAGGGCTCCGGGCACCTGGTGCAGATCTCCAGCGTCGCCGCGCTGGGCGGATTCCCGAGCACCGGGCTCTACAGCGCCGGCAAGTTCGCGCTGGAGGGCCTGAGCGAGGCGATCGCGAGGGAGGTGGCGGGCTTCGGCGTGAAGGTGAGCATCGTGCAGCCCGGTGGCTACTGGACCGACCTCTACACGGCGATGCACAGCACCGACACCCTGGACGCCTACGACCCGCTCCGGGCCGAACTGGCGAAGCAGTTCGCCGAGGGCTCGGTCGACAGCGACCCGAAGCTCGCCGCCGAGGCGCTGCTCCGGCTCGTCGACAGCGACGAGCCTCCGCTGCGCCTGCTGCTGGGGAGCATGGTCTACGACCTGGCGTTCGACATCGCGCGGACCAGGATGGAGACCTGGGCCGGCTGGGAGGAGGTCAGCCGTGCGGCGGAGCGCGCGGTGCCCGCGCCCGGCCCGGCCGCCGGGGTGCGGTGACCGCCGGGGCGGCCGCCGGCGCGCGGCGTCAGGCGTCGGTCGGCAGGACCGGGGTGAGGCGGCGCGGTGGCGCCGTGCGCGGCTGGGCGGGGAGCGGGAGGGCGAGGGCGTCGCGGCTGCCGGCCGGCAGCGCCAGCGCGGCCCCGACCTCGGCGGGCAGGTCGCACAGGCCGAGCAGTCCGGTGCAGAGCCGGGCGGTGGCACGGTGCCAGTCACCGGAGCGCCGGAGGAGGGTGTGACCGCTGCCGACCACGGTGTAGCCGCAGACCCCGGCCCCGGCCGAGCGGGCGCGGGCGGCGAAGGCGCGGGTGTCGGCCGGGCCGGTGACCTTGTCGCGGTCGCCGTGCAGCATCAGGACGCTCCGGCCGGCGAGCTGTTCGCACGGATCCTCCGCCGGGCACCAGGGCGCCAGCGCGACCACGCCGGTGACGTTCGGGTGGCCCGCCGCGCGCAGCGCCGCCCGGCCGCCCATCGAGTGGCCGACCAGCAGGGTCGGCACGTGCCCCAGCTCCTCGGCCAGGTCGCCGAGCGCGGCCCGGGTGTCCCGGGCGGCGTCGGCGCGCTCGCCGTTCCAGCCCTGGTGGCGGTAGCGGACGGTGCCGATCGCGACCCCGGCCCCCGCCGTCTCCCGGCGCAGGGCCCGGACGAAGCCGGTCATCCGCAGACCGGGCAGGTTGACCGGGCCGGGCCGGCCGAGGCCGTGCTCCCGGCCGCCGTGCAGGACCAGCACCGCGGCCACCGGGCGCTCGGGCAGCTCCCGCCAGACCAGCGCCCGGTGGCCGGTCGCACCGCTCTCGCGACCCGCCCGGACCGTGCTCCCCGTGTCGCCGTTCACCCTGTACCGTCCCGCCCCCGCCGTCCGTCCGTTGGACCGCCACTGTACGCGGCGACCCGCCGGCGCCGGGCCCGCCCGGGAGGATCGCCCCGGCCGCGCCCGTCCTCAGCGGGTGAGCAGGCCCTGCTCGCGCACCAGCCAGCAGATCGCGGTCAGCCGGTGCACCGCGAAGTCGTACCCCACCGGCTCCCGCCAGCCGATGTCGATCAGCGCGTCGACGAACTCCGCCGCGTACTGCGACAGCTCCGCGCGGTCCAGCGCCAGGGGCAGCAGCTCCGGGCCCTGCGCGTAGAGCAGCTCGCGCAACTGGGCGACGTGCTGGTCGACCGCGGCGACGAAGCCGGGCTCGAAGGCGAACTCGGCCAGCCGCGGCGTGAAGGCGGCGACGATCCCGGGCAGCGGGCAGCCGGCCGGCTGGTCGGGGGAGTCGCGGTGGGACTCGTCGGGCGTGGCGAACATCCGTCCAAGGTAGGCGAGCGGCGGCGGGGGAGCGGCCGCGCGGGCTGAGACCTTGGCCACCCCGCCGCCCGCGGCCCGGCCGGTCCCGCCCCCCGCCCCGCCGCGTGGCCGAAAGCGCGGATCGCCCGGAAGCACGGGGCGATCTGCCCCAGAATGGACCGCATGGATCTTCGAATCTTCACCGAGCCCCAGCAGGGCGCGAGCTACGACACGCTGCTCCGGGTGGCGCGGACCACCGAGGAGCTCGGCGCCTTCAGTGCCTTCTTCCGCTCCGACCACTACCTCAAGATGGGCGGGGTGAGCGGCCTGCCCGGCCCGACCGACGCCTGGATCACGCTGGCCGGCCTCGCCCGCGACACCAGCACCATCCGCCTGGGCACCCTGATGACCGCCGCCACCTTCCGGCTGCCCGGGGTGCTCGCCATCCAGGTCGCCCAGGTCGACGCGATGAGCGGCGGCCGGGTCGAGTTCGGCCTCGGCGCCGGCTGGTTCGAGGAGGAGCACACCGCCTACGGCATCCCGTTCCCCAAGGAGAAGTTCGGGCGGCTGGAGGAGCAGCTGGCGATCATCACCGGCCTCTGGAACACCAAGGTCGGCGACACCTTCGACTTCGCCGGCGAGTACTACCGGCTGACCGAGTCGCCGGCGCTGCCCAAGCCCGCCCAGGAGAAGATCCCGGTGCTGGTCGGCGGCACGGGCCCGACCCGGACGCCGGCGCTGGCCGCCCGCTTCGCCGACGAGTTCAACCTGCCCTTCGTCTCGGTCGAGCAGAGCGCCGCCCAGTTCGGCCGGGTCCGGGCCGCCGTCGAGCGGGCCGGGCGCCAGGCCGACGACCTGGTGTACTCCAACGCCCTGGTCGCCTGCGTGGGCCGGGACGACGCCGAGGTGGCCCGCCGGGCCGCCGCGATCGGCCGCGACGTGGACGAGCTGAAGGCCAACGGCCTGGCCGGCACCCCCGACGAGGTGGTGGCGACGATCGGCCGCTACGCCGCCGTCGGCTCCGAGCGCTTCTACCTCCAGATCCTCGACCTGGACGACCTCGACCACCTGGAGCTGATCGCCTCCCGGGTCGCCCCGCAGCTGGGCTGACCCGCCCCGCGACCGTCCGCCTCCCCTGCCCGCCCCTGCCCACCTCCGCCCGCCTCCGCCCGCCTGCGCCGCCGGGCGGGGGCGGGCGGGCGGGCGGGGGCGGCGCGCTCTGCCCCGGGCAGCCGGGCCGAAACAGCCGGTACGAACGGCCGGGGCGAATGCGTCGGTTCCGAGGGCGTGGTGCGAGGGCGTTGTGCGGGAGGCGCCGCCGCGGCGCGGGAGGGCTCGGCCGCACCGGCGCTGACCACTAGTCTTTACTCTCTCTTGAAGGGGGAAGGTTTCTTCGGGAGGCGGAGGCCGGGGAGCCGGGGCCGCGGAGTCAGGGGGAGTGCCGGTGGTTGAGGTCGGGGTGTCCGGGGCCAAGGTGCCCGTACCGAGATCGGCGTGCGCCGCCGAGGTCCGCCCGGCCGCGCCGGTGCTGCGCCCGCGCGGCCTGCACGACCTGCGCCGGGGGCCCGGCACGGCCGGGTGCCCCGAGGCGGGGGCCGCCGCGGTGCCCGCGCAGGCGCTGCACTACCGCGCCGACGACCTGCTGGTCGTGTCGGGCCTGCCGGGCAGCGGCAAGAGCACCCTGATGCGCCGCTGCGTCCGAGCCCCGCTGGTCGACTCCCAGCAGGTGCGGGAGGAGTACGCGGCCCGGGTCCCCGGCTGGCTGCCCTATGCCGCCTACCGCCCGCTGGTGCGGGCCGCGCACTACCGGCGGCTGCGCCGCGCCGTCCTGGCCGGCGGCCCGCTCGCGGTGCACGACTGCGGCACGCTGCCCTGGGTGCGGTACTGGCTGGGCCGCGCGGCCGCCCGGCAGGGGCGCCGGGTGCACCTGATCGTGCTGGACGCGAGCGCGGAGGAGGCCCGGGACGGCCAGCACGCCCGGGGCCAGCGCGTCTCCGCGTACGCCTTCGCCCGGCACCGCGAGTCCGCCCGGCGGCTGCGCGGGCGGCTGGCCGGGACGGGCGAGCCGCCGGCGGGCTGTGCGTCGGCGGTGGTACTCGACCGGGCCGGTGCGCGCGCCGTGCGGGAGATCGTCTTCGTGGCGTCGTAGTCTCGGCGAGGCGGTGCGGGGCCGCCCACCCGACCGGTCCGGTCGGCCTTCCGAGGCCTGTCCGGCGGACGGAGCGTCAACTTTCGGACAACCCGGGGGCGTTGCCCCGACCGTGCGGCACCGGAAATGCTCCACCTGTGACCGGGGTCACTCGATCGGGCTTCCGGGTTATGTCCGATATGTCGTCAGGACTTCGCGGCCGGAAGAAACCTGACGCGTACACGCGGCCCTGCGTAGCCTAGGCTCGGCGGCCCCCCTCCGCCACCCCCCACAACTCCCCCTCAGGAGCGCAGATGCGTCGTTCTGCCCGCGTACCCTCGCGTGTCCCCCGCAGATTCCTCAGCGCCGCAGCCCTCGTCACGGCCCTCGGGCTCACCCAGTTCGCCGCCCCCTCGGCGTTCTCCACCGCCGCCGCGCAGGCCCCCGGCGCGGTCGCCGCCCCGTGCGTCGGCGGGGAGAGCCAGGACGCCGGGGCCCGCAAGCCCGCCGGCAGCCCGGGCGGCCAGGAGCCCAACGCCGTCACCGAGGCCCAGGCCCAGGCGATGGACGCGGACCTCAGCGCCCGGGTCGCCCAACTGGCCCACTCCTCCCAGGGCAGCGCGCTGCTCGCCCCGGGGACGCTCGCCGCCACCACGACCATCCCGGTGTACGTCCACGTGGTCCACGCCGGATCGACGGGCAAGCTGACCGCGACGGACATCAGCCGGCAGATCTCCGTCCTCAACGCCGCCTACGGCGGCCAGGGCGCGGGCAACACCGCCAGCCAGTTCCAGTTCCAGCTGACCGGCACCGACTACACCGACAACTCGTCCTGGTACAACGGCATCACCCCGGGCTCCTCGGCCGAACGGTCGATGAAGAGCTCGCTGCGCAAGGGCGGTGCCAACGCCCTCAACCTCTACACCGCCAAGCTCGGCCAGTCGCTGCTCGGCTGGGCGACCTTCCCCAGCTCCTACCGGTCGAACCCGAGCGACGACGGCGTGGTCATCCTCGACAGCTCGTTCCCCGGCGGCTCGGCCACCAACTACAACGAGGGCGACACCGTCACCCACGAGGTCGGCCACTGGCTCGGGCTGTACCACACCTTCCAGGGCGGTTGCGGCGGCCAGGGCGACTACGTCTCGGACACCCCGGCCGAGAAGACCGCCGCGTACCAGTGCCCGGCCGGCCGCGACACCTGCACGGCCACCGGCGTCGACCCGATCCACAACTTCATGGACTACACCTACGACTCCTGCATGACCCAGTTCACCCCCGGCCAGGTCGCCAGGATGTCCAACTCCTGGGCCGCCTACCGGGCCTGACGGGCCGTCCGTCCAGAGACCCTGGCGGGTGCGCGGGCAACGAGGCCCGCGCACCCGCCAGTACCAGTCTCCGCCCCCGGCCCGTCCGCCGGACCCGCGGGCGCGTCACGCTTCTTGGGTCCCGGGGCGGGACCGCACAGGGTTCGAAAGTGTTCGACGTCTTCGGCGTGGCAATTAGCGGCCATATGCCCGTATTGATCTATGTTTGCCTGGTCAGCGGCAGGTGAAGCCGAGGTAGTCGAACAAGGAGCAGCGGCATGGCCGACAGCGCGGAACCCCTGATCGTCGTCGGCGTGGACGGCTCGCCCGCCTCGGAGCGGGCGCTGCGCTGGGCGATCGACTACGCCAGGCTGGCCGGCGGCGGCGTCCGGGCGATCGCCGCCTGGGAGTACCCGGCGTTCTACGGCTGGGCCGGGCTCGCGATGCCCCCGGCCGAGGGCTTCAATCCCGAGGAACTGGCCGGGCGGACGCTCTCCGAGACGGTCGCCAAGGTCGCCGGGGCCGACGCCGGGGTCCGGATCGCCGAGACGGTGATGCCCGGCAACGCCGCGCAGGCCCTGCTGGAGGCGGCCCAGGGCGCCGCCCTGCTGGTGGTCGGCAGCCGGGGCCTCGGCGGATTCTCCGGCGCCCTGCTCGGATCCGTCAGCCGCCACCTCACCGAACACGCCCCCTGCCCGGTCGTCGTGGTGCGCGAGAAGTAGGCCCCGCCGACCGTGTCGGCGCCGGCCGGCGGGGGAGGATGGGGGCATGCCTGAAGGTGACTCCGTCTACCGTGTGGCGGCCCGGTTGCACGAGGAACTGGCCGGCCGGGTGCTGACCGCGGCCGATCTGCGGGTGCCCGCGCACGCCACCGCCGATCTGACCGGGCGGCGGGTGCTGGAGGTCGCCCCGCGCGGCAAGCACCTGCTGACCCGGCTCGACGGCGGCCTCACCCTCCACACCCATCTGCGGATGGACGGCCGCTGGGCGGTCTACGGCCCCGGCGAGCGATGGTCGGGCGGACCCGCCTGGCAGATCCGGGCCGTCCTCGGCACCGAGCACAGCACGGCGGTCGGCTACCGGCTGCCCGTCGTCGAGCTGCTGCGCACCGCCGAGGAGGAGCGGGTCGTCGGCCACCTCGGGCCCGACCTGCTCGGCCCCGACTGGGACGCGGGCGAGGCCGTCCGCCGGCTCCTGGCCCAGCCCGGTCGGCCGCTCGCCGAGGCGCTGCTCGACCAGCGCAACCTGGCCGGCATCGGCAACGTCTACGCCAATGAGCTCTGCTTCCTCGCCGGGGTCACCCCGTGGACTCCGGTCGGCGAACTCCCTCGCCCCGAAAGGCTGGTGGAGCGCTCCCAGCAGATCCTCGACGCCAACCGGCTGCGCCCCGGGCACGTCACCACCGGCGACACCCGGCCGGGCCGCCGGCACTGGGTGTACGGCCGGGCCGGGCGGCCGTGCGCGCGCTGCGGCACGGTCGTCCGGACGGCGACCCAGGGCACGCCGCCACAGGAGCGGGTGGCGTTCTGGTGCCCGCACTGCCAGCGCGGGCCGGCCCCCGGGACGCGGACCGCTACTCGACCAGGGCCGGGTGGCGCGGGTCGTCGACCCGGACGGTGAGGTCGGCCGCCTCGGCGGGGACGGTCTCGGCCGCGTAGCGGGCGAACGCGGGCAGCGTCCACTGCTCCTGGGCCGGAGTGCGGCGGGCCAGCGCGGCCGGGGTGAGCGCCAGGTGGACGGTCAGCTCCAGCGGCAGCCAGCGGCCGAGCAGCAGCGCGCCGTCCAGCAGCAGCACGCCGCCGGGCGGCAGCGGCGTGTACGGCGCGCGGGTCGCCCGGTCGGTGACCGGGTCGCGCAGCGACGGCAGGACGAGGCCGGTGCCGCCGGGCTCCAGAGGGTCCAGCACCTCGCGCAGCAGGGCGCCGTCGTCCAGCCAGAGGTCGTGGTAGGCGTCCGGGTCCTGCTTGCCGTACTCCAGCCGGACCGAGGCCGGGCGGAGGAAGGCGGCCGCCGACACCCGCAGGGTGGGGCGGCCGCGCTCCCGCAGCGGCTCCACCAGCGCGTCGGCGAGTGCGTCGGGCCGGGCGGCCGGGGCGCCGTCCACGGCGACCCGCAGCCACCGCTCACCGGCTCCGGGCAGGGCGGTGACGCGGTCGGCGAGGCGCTCGGCGAGCCGGTCGGGCGAGATCGGGTGTACCTGCACGCCGCCATCCTCCCCCGTCGCCGGGGCGGCGGCGGGACCGGGGCCGCGCAGCGGTGACCGCGGGTCAGGCGAGCGGGAGCGCGTGCAGGACGTCGTCGTGGCCGGCGTACAGGCGGGTCGCGTCGTGGGAGAGCGACCAGACGTCCACCCCGGGGCCGGAGTCGCGGAAGGTCCAGCGCTCCTCGCCGGTGGCGGCGTCCAGGGCGCGGACGCCCGCGGCGGCCGGACCGGGCACGTAGAGGACCGGCCCGGCGAGCAGCGGGCTGCTGCGGCGGTCCAGCCGGAACGGCAGGCGGTGCTCCCAGACCTGGGCCCCGGTGTCCGCGGCGTGGGCGGTGACCAGGCCGTTGTCGCGGAACAGGTGGACCAGGGCGCCACCGGCGACCGGCGGCAGCAGCCGCCACTCGTCGGCCGGCCCCGGGACGACCGACCAGTGCGGGCCGCCGTCCGCCACCCGCAGGGCCCGCAGCCCGGCCGGGCCCTGCGGGGCGTAGACGTGCTCCGGATCGGTGACCGCCCAGCCCGTGCCCCTGTCGGTGGGCACCGTCCAGAGCCGCTTGCCGGTGGCGGCCTCCAGCAGGCGCAGGCCGCCGGCCGAGCCGTCGAAGGCCGGCACCCGGCCCCCGGCCGCGGTGAGCGGGGAGAGCGGCCGCTCCCCCTCGGACGGACGGGACCAGAGCACCCGGCGGTCCGTGACGTGCACCGCGAAGAGCCGGCCGTCCCCGGTGAACGGCCGGGGCTGGAACTCGCCGTACACGACGTCGCCCGCGCAGCCGAACAGCGTGACGGTGCCGTTGCCCAGCTCCTCCGGCAGCGGCAGGCTCCACTCGGCGGCCGGGTCGGTGAGGTGGTGGCTGTCGAGGTGGCCGTTGGAGGTGGTGAACACCCGGTCGGGGCCCACCACCACATGGGCGCCCGGCTGCTGCACGTCGTTCGGCCAGTCCGCCTTGGCCGCGGCGAACGACAGCAGCCGCAGCGGCCTGCCGTCGGCCGGGTCGAGCACTTGGAGCCCCTCGCGGGTGAGGAAGACGGGGACGGCCGGGCGGCCGGTCAGCCGCTCGGACGCCATCGCCTCCCGGCCCCGGTACGTCCAGAGCGGCTGCGGTCCGGCGACGCGGGTCGGCAGCGGCCGGGGCGGAGCGGGCGCCGGTCCGTCCGCCGAGCGGGCGAACGCCCAGACCGCGGCGCCCGCCGCGAGCACCCCGGCGCCGGTCAGCAGCCGCCGCCGGGTCAGCCGCGGCCCGCCGCCCGCCTCGGAGCCGCCGCTCAGCACGTCGGCCGGTTCGGCCGGCCGGTCGTCGCTCTCGCCGTCCCACTGCCAGGCGGCGCCGGCCTCCTCGGTCTGCGCCGGTCGGGCACGGTCGGACGGTGCCGGCTGCATGGACGTACTCGTTTCCCCGGGGCAGCCGCTGCGCTGCGCTGTCCGAGTGAGGATATCGAAGCGCGTCCGGACGGTTCGCGGGCGGCCGGTGCCGGGGCGGCGCCCGGCCACCCGGACGAGGGCCGCCGGCCCCGGCGGGCCGCCTCAGCTGCCGTGGTCGGCCAGCTCGGCGAGCACCTGGGCGTGGCAGGCGAGCGGGACGCACCAGCAGCCGAGCCGGCGGCCGCGCAGCTCCGGCAGCAGGGCGAGCAGGTCCGGCCGGTCCAGCAGGTAGGCGCGGTACTCGACGAGCATCCGCTCCCGGCTGAGGTCCGGTCCGGGCCGGTAGGGGCAGTGCAGCGGGGACTCGTCGAGGTGCCAGCCGCCGCGGTGCATCGCCCGCCCGACGTAGACGACGTCGGCGTAGTCGGGATCGTCGCGATGGCCCTTGAGGTTGACCACGGTGGTGCGGCCCGGATCGGTCGGCATGGTGACCATGCTGGCGCGGTCCGGCCCGGGCGGCACGCGGGGCTCGCCTTGACAGTCCCTTGACCCGGGCGTAGCAAGAGAAGATGCGCCAGGGTGTGCCGGCGGACCGGCCCGGTCCGCATGTGACCGGCGGGACTCGGGCGACGCGACCCGACGCGCGCCGCCCCCGGGAGCGCGATGCCGTGGCCGGGGCGACGCACGAGCGGGACGCGCTGCTCGCGACCGCCGTCCGCAGGGTGCTCGCCGAGACCGACGCGTACGGCGGGATGGTCTACCTGCGGGCCCGGGACCGGCGCTCACTGGTGCTCTGCACCATCGCGGGTGTGCCGCTGTCGATCATCGCCCAGTTCCGGCGGATCGCCGCGGCCGGGCCGATGCCGGTGGCGGTCAGCTTCCGCACCGGCCGGGTGGTCGCGCTGGCCGACACCGAGGACACCATGCGGCGCTTCCCGCAGATGGCCGTCGGCATGCCCTACGACTTCGCCTCCGCCTGCGTGCCCGTCAAGGCGGGCAAGGAGACGTACGGGGTGATCGGCGTGCTCTGGGCCGCCTCGGACGAAGGCGTGCCGGCGGGCGCGCAGCGGCACCTGCGGTCGGTGGCCGACGGGCTGGCCGCCGCGCTGGCGGCGCTGGACGGGAACGGGCGGCTGATCGAACCCAATGGCGAGACCGCCGTGGTCGAGCTGGCGCCACCGTCCCCGCCGACCACCAGGGTCGGCCTGTTCGACTGGAACCTGGCCACCGGGGCGCTCGCCGTCGACGAGCCGTTCTGCGAGATCTTCGGGATGTCGCCCGCCGAGTTCGACGGCCGGGCGGCCACCCTGACCACCCGGATCGCCCCCGGCGACCTGCCGGAGCTCCGGGCCGCCGCCCGGGCCGCGCTGGACGAGGGCCGGATGCTGGCCGCCCGGGTCCGGGTGCTCGACCACGACGGCCACCCCTATCCGGTCGAGCTCTGGGGCCGGGTGCCCGAGACCGCCGGGCCGGACGGCCGCACCCACCTGGTCGGCGCCGTGCTGGACACCCGGACCGGCACCGCCGCGGCCGAAGCCGTCGAGCGGCTGCGCGACGGCGTCTTCTCGCTGGACCCGGACGGCCGGATCACCTACGCCAACCGCAGCGTCGAGCTGCTGCTGCACGCCCGCCGCGAGGACCTGGTCGGCCACCACCCGTGGGACGTGCTGCCCTGGCTCTCCGACCCGGTCTACGAGAACCGCTACCGCGCCGCGATGGTCTCCCAGCAGCCCACCGCCTTCCTCGCGGCCCGCCCGCCGGACGGCTGGCTGGCGTTCTCGCTCTACCCGGACACCCACGGCGTCACCGGTCGGGTGGTCGCCGCCGAGCCGCCCGCCGGCGCGCCGGAGCCGCCGGCCGAACCCCCGCCCGGCGCCCGGACCAGCGTCGGGGCCATGTACCACCTGCTCCAGCTGGCCAGCGCGCTGAGCGAGGCCGTCACCGTCCGGGAGGTCTGCCGGGCCGTCGCCGACCAGATCCTGCCGGCCTTCGGCGGCCAGGAGCTCGCCATCTACACCGTCCGCGACAAGCGCCTCCACCTGGTATCCCAGAGCGGCTACCCGGACGGCTTCCTGGACCGCTTCGAGGGCACCCCGATCGGCGCCCGGGTGCCCGGCGCCGAGGCGCTCAGCTCCGGCACACCGATCTTCTTCGAGTCCGTCCACGAACTCGCCGCCGCCTACCCCGGCATCGCCCTGGACGAGATGCGCGCCTGGGCGTTCCTGCCGCTGATCGCCTCCGGCCACCCGGTCGGCAGCTGCATCATCGGCTTCGACGAGTCCCGCGCCTTCACCCTGGAGGAACGCGGGCTGCTCACCGCCCTCGGCGGCTTCATCGCCCAGGCCCTGGAGCGGGCCCGGCTCTACGACGCCGAGTTCGCCCTCGCCCGCGGCCTCCAGCAGGCCCTGCTGCCGCACCGGCTGCCGCGCCTGGAGAACGTCCGGATCACCGCCCGCTACCTGCCCGGCACCCAGGGGATGGAGATCGGCGGCGACTGGTACGACGCCATCGTCACCGGCCACGACCTCAACCTGGTGATCGGCGACGTCGAGGGCCACAGCGTCGGCGCCGCCGCCACCATGGGCCAGCTGCGCAGCGCGGTCCGGGCCTTCGCCGCCAGCGGCCACCCGCCGGACCAGGTGCTCGCGCAGACCAACCGGCTGCTGCTCGACCTCGACCCCGGGCTGCTCGCCAGCTGCTGCCTGATCCGGCTCACCCCCGCCGACGGCACCGCCAGGATCGCCCGGGCCGGCCACCTCCCGCCGGTGCTGCGCCACCCGGACGGCAGCACCGAGGCGCTGTACGTGGCGGGCGGGCCGCTGCTTGGCGTCGACCACTGGGCCGAGTACCCGGTGAGCGAGTTCCGGATGGCGCCGGGCTCGCTGCTCGCGCTCTACACGGACGGGCTGGTCGAGGACCCCGCGGTGGAGATCGACCACGGCGTGGACCGGCTGCGCGACGCCCTCACCGGACCGGCCGGCGCGGCCGGCGACGCGGAGGACGGGCTGGAACGGCTGGCGGAGCGGCTGCTGCAGGAGGTCGGCTCCACCGACCGGGTGGACGACGTGGCGCTGATGCTCACCGCCTACGGGTGAGCCGGCCGCAGCCGCCGACGGAGCCCGCGACTTTCGTCGGCCCGCGACTTTCGTCGGGGCGGGCAACGACGAACGGTGGCGGTGCCCGGGCGGGCCGCTTCGCTAACCTCGCGGCGTGGACGCGATAGCGAAGGCCTGGTCGAGGGCGGTACGAGCGGCGCTGCCCGGGCCCTGGCGGCCCTGGACGGTGGCCCGGGAGGCCGTCGGCGCGCTGCTGGTGGGCGCGCTCGCGGCGCTGATCGAGATGGTCTCCCACACCTGCCTCTGGCCGGTCGTCGGCCTCGGTGCGGCCGTGCTCTTCCTGCTCCGGCGCGCCCTGCCCTCGACCGTGCTGCTGCTCGCGGCCGGCGCCTGCGGCTGGTTCGGCGGGACACTGCCGCTGCTGGTCTTCGCCGGCTGGTCGGCCGGCGCCCGGGTGAAGCGGGTCGGTGTGCTGGCCGGCTCGTTCGCCGGTGCCTTCCTGCTGACGACGGCCGTCAGCGCCGTGAAGGAGGCCGGGTCGACGCCGATCAAGCTGACGATCGGGCTCTCGCTGGGCGGGTTCCTGCTGATCGCCGTGCTGCCCGCGCTCTGGGGCCGCTACCGGGCCCAGCGCCGGGCACTGCTGGACGCGCTGCGCGAGCGCAACGAGCAGCTGCTGCGCGAGCGTGCCATGGTGGCGCACCAGGCCAGGCTGCGCGAGCGGCACCGGATAGCCCAGGACATGCACGACAGCCTGGGCCACCAGCTCGCCCTGATCTCCGTCCACTCCGGCGCGCTGGAGGTCGACCGCACCCTGTCCGACCGGCAGCGGGAGGCGGTCGGCGTGCTGCGGCTGGCCGCCGTCACCGCGATGCGCGAGCTGCGCGAGGTGGTCGGCGTGCTGCACGACGAGTCGAGCGCCCGGGAGCCGGCCCCGGTCGGCGGGCCGGCCGGCGCCACCGTGCGCACCGGTGGCACGGAGGGCATCGAGAAGCTGGTCGAGTCCTCCCGGGCGGCCGGGACGACGGTCTCCTTCGGCGAGGACGGCGAGCGCCGACCCGCGGCCGCCAGCGTCGGCCAGGCCGCGTACCGGATCGTCCAGGAGGCGCTCACCAACGCGCACAAGCACGCCCCCGGCGCGCCCATCTCGGTGGCGCTGCGCTACGAGCCGGACGCCCTGGTGGTCGAGGTGGCCAACCCCCGCGCCCCGGAGCCGGCCGAAGTGCCGGCGGGTGGCCGGGTCGCGCCGGTCAGCGGCGGTCAGGGGCTGACCGGACTGCGTGAGCGGGCCCGGCTGGTCGGCGGGATGGTGCACGCCGGGCCGACCGCCGAGGCCGGGTTCCGGCTCGCCGCGGTGCTCCCCTACGAGGGGGCCGGCGGCGATCCGGCCGCCGCCCCGGGCGCGGCCGGCGAGGAGGAGGCCTGGGTGCGGGACGTGCTGCCGGAGGTCGGGAGCGGGTCCGGCGACCGGCGGCGGCGCAGCCCGGCGATCGGCTGCGCGGTCGGCGGGGTGGTGGTGCTGCTCACCGTGCTCGGCCTGCTGGTCTGGGGTGTGGTGGCCTTCATCGGCGCCGCGGGCGACGCGACCGTGCCGCGCGGGCTGTACGACTCGCTCCAGGAGGGCACTCCCGAGGCCGAGGTGGGGGGCCGCCTCCCGATCGGCAACAGCCTCTTCACCCAGGACTACGAGGGCAGCGGCCCGACCCCGCCGGCCGGTTCCTCCTGCCGCTACTTCGTCTACGGGACCACGGGCGGCCTGGGGAGCGAGGAGGAGGTGGCGCGGTTCTGCTTCAAGGACGGCGTGCTGCTGGAGAAGCAGCACTACCCGGCCCGGTCCTGACGCCTCGCCACCGGGGCCGCCCGGGCCGGTGACCGGTCGGCCAGCGAGATGTGAGGATGGTGGCGAGCAGCGCCACCCGCACCACATCGAGGGGATGACCAGCAGTGATCCGAGTCCTCGTCGCCGACGACGAGCCGCTCATCCGGGCCGGGATCAGGATGATCCTGTCCTCCGCCGACGACATCGACGTGGTCGCCGAGGCCGCGGACGGCCGGCAGGCCCTCGACCTCGCGCTGGCCCACCGGGTCGACGTCGTCCTGCTGGACATCCAGATGCCGGTCATGGACGGGCTGACCGCCCTCGGCGAGCTGCGCCGGGTGGTGCCCGGCGCGCGGGCGCTGATCCTCACCACCTTCGGGGAGCGCGACAACGTCCTGCGCGCCGTCACGGAGGGCGGGGCCGGGTTCCTGCTCAAGGACACCGCGCCGGCCGAGCTGATCCAGGCCGTCCGCGCCGCCGCCACCGGCAACGCCTTCCTCTCTCCCGCCGCGACCAGGTACATCGTGGACTCGCTGGCCGGCGCCCGCAGCGGCCCGGCCGCGGCCCGGGGCGCGTCCGCCCGGCAGCGGCTGGAGGTGCTGACCGCGCGCGAGCTGGAGGTTCTGGCCCTGCTGGGCGAGGGGCTCTCCAACGCCGACGCCGGCGCCCGGATCCACATGAGCGAGGCGACGGTGAAGACGTACGTCAGCCGGATCCTGGCCAAGCTGGGCTGCGAGAACCGGGTGCAGGCGGCGCTGCTGGCGCGCGACGCGGGGCTGGGTGGCGGGATCTGACCCGGCCGGGTGCCCGGTGCCGGGTTCCCGGTCAGCGGGTGGCGATCCGCAGGGCGAGCCGGGTGTTGGAGTGGGCGACGCCCGCCTCGTGCTTCAGCCGGCGCAGCAGCTGGTCGAGTCCGGCGGCGTCGGCCACCCGGGCGCGCAGCAGGTAGTCGTACTCGCCGGTGACATGGGCGGCCTCGGTGACGCCGGGCAGTCGTAGCGCGGTGGTCTCGAAGGCGTCGCTGTCCGTCTCCGGGCGCAGCCGGACGTCGACGAAGACGGTCAGGCCCGGACGGGCGGTGTCGGCGGCCGGGTCGACCAGGGCGGTGAAGCCCCGGATCACACCGCTGCGGACCAGCCGGCGGACCCGGTCGGCCGTCGCGTTGGCACTCAGGCCCACCCGGGCGCCGAGGTCGCGGTAGGAGATCCGCGCGTCCGCGCGCAGTTCGCCGATGATTTCGCTGTCGAGGGCATCCATACCGCGATTGTCGCGGCCCTGGCCGGTTTTCGGCCGCCGTTGTCGCGGCGGGTGGGCCACGGTGGCGCCATGACTTTCGGGACGGCCCTCGGGGCCGGGGTGACGGCGACGGACCCGATCCAGGCCGTGGCGGCCGCGGCGGGGCCGGCGGCGGCGGCGCTGGCGGGCGTCGGGGCGGGGCTGGGCGTGGCGGTGCCGCTGGGGGCGGTCGGGGTGCTGCTGCTGGAGGAGGGGCGGCGCGGGCGCGCGGCCGCGGTGAGTGCGGCGTGCGCGGTGGCCTGCGTGGACGCGGCGTACGCGGCGCTCGCCACGGCGCTCGGCTCCCGATGGGCATCTACCTCCGCCGGCTGGGAGTCCTGGGCCCGGATCGGCTCGGCGGTGGTGCTGGTGGTGGTGGCGGTCCGGGGGCTGCTCGGGCTGCGGCGGGCACCGGGCGGGCCGGCGGGCCCGGGCAGGGCGAACCGGGGCGGCAGGGCGGGCCGGGGCGGCGGGGCCTTCGTGGGCGCGGCGGGCGGGGGTGGGGCGGGGCCGGCGGGCCCTCCGGTCCGGGCTTTCCTGCGGTTCACCGCCCTGACCGCGGTGAATCCGACCACCGCGCTCTACTTCGCCGCCCTGGTCACGGGCGGTAGCGGCCCGCGGGGCGGCCCGGGTGGCGCGGCCTTCGTCGCCGGGGTGCTGGTGGCCTCGCTGCTCTGGCAGCAGGGGCTGGCGGCGGTGGGCGTCTCCGTGGGCGCGCGACTCTCGCCGCGGGCCCGGGCGCTCAGCCACTGCGTCGGGTACGGACTGGTCGTGTGCTACGCGCTGCGCATGGCGTGGCCACGCTGAGTGACAGGTGTGGGCGACGCCACGGGGGCGGCCCGCGGAACCGGGAACTCCGGTGGCGGTGGTGACGGTCAGTCGGCCCGCCATCGCTCTGGGTCGACGGTGTGGGAGGCCTCACAGATGGACAGGTGTGAGCGATGGCACGGAAATTGATCATTCGATCTTGGAAATGCGGTCAAACACGTAAATTTCGGGCACAGTTTCATGATCGATACCGCCGGTAACAGTCAACTGACCTGCGGCGTCCAAGAATTGCTTGAAGCCGCCCCGGGTGGGGCCGTAGCTTCATTGGCGGTGCAACGAGCACCACCCGGGTTCACCCCCGACGCACAGCCCGCCGACTGACCCCCGGCGCGAGGGCCGTGCCCGTTGACGCGACCGGCTCGAACAGGCCGTCGGCGAGCGAGGGTGGCCGGGGCGGCGCGGCACGTCCGACACGTGCCCGGCCGCCCGTCGAGTGAGGTGAGCGCGAAGGCCCTGCCAAGGGTCTGGTTCCGCCTGCCCGCCCGGGGCTTGTCGAGAGGACTTTCATGACGATCCGTAACGAGACCGCCGCTGCCACCACCAACACCACCACCGCCGGGAAGCGCCGCAGCCGTGCCCGTCTGGTGCTGGTCGGCGGGGCCGTCGCGGCCCTCCCGGTGGCCGGCCTCGTCACGGCCACCTCGGCCTCTGCCGCGTCCACCTCGACCTGGGACGCCGTCGCCCAGTGCGAGAGCGGTGGCAACTGGAGCATCAGCACCGGCAACGGCTTCTCCGGCGGACTGCAGTTCACCCCGTCCACCTGGGCCGCGTACGGCGGTACCGCCTACGCCTCGCAGGCCAACCAGGCCACCAAGGCGCAGCAGATCTCGGTCGCCGAGAAGGTGCTCGCCTCGCAGGGTCCCGGCGCCTGGCCGGTCTGCTCGGCGAAGGCCGGTCTGGCCAAGGGCGGCGCCCCGGCGGCCGTCGACACCGCCGCCCAGGCCGCCCCCAAGGCGCAGCAGCCGGCCAAGCCCGCCAAGCCCGCGCAGACCCCGCAGGCGAAGCAGGCCCCGGGCAAGGCCGCGCAGGGCGACCAGGCCCAGAAGTCGCAGAAGACCCAGTCCTGGAAGTCCCAGGACACCGCCAAGCCGGCCAAGCCGGCCGCCGCCGACCGGAACGGCTCCGGCGGCAGCTACACCGTCAAGAGCGGCGACACCCTGAGCGACATCGCGGCCAAGTTCAGCACCGACACCGCGAGCCTGCACGCCAAGAACGTCAAGGCGATCGGCGGCAACCCGGACCTCATCTTCCCGGGTCAGACCCTCAGCGTCTGACGCCCGCCCCGCACCTCGCACCGAGCGGCCGCCCCGTCCAGGGGCGGCCGCTCGGGCGCGTCGGTAGGGTCGACGCCATGCCCCGACTGATCGGTGACGGCGAGTTGACCAGCTCGGACGTGGTCGCCAACAACACCATGAACCGCGAGCGAGGGCTCAGCGGCGTCAACAGCTACACCCGGGAGCTGGGCTTCGACCCGGCCGGGTGGTTGGGCGGCCGCTGCGGCGCCCCCAGCTGGCTGGACCTGTGCAGCGGGGAGGGGCGGGCGCTCGTCGAGGCCGCCCACCGGCTGCCGACCGCGAGCGTGCTGACGGGTGTCGACCTGGTGGGCCCGTCGGCCCCGCCGGCCGCCCTGCCGGCGGGTGCGGCGCGGCTGGAGCTGGTGACGGCGGCGGTGGCGGACTGGGTCCCGGAGCGGGCCTACGACCTGATCACCTGTGTGCACGGACTGCACTACCTCGGCGACCAGCTCGGTGCGATCGCCCGTGCGGCGGGCCGGCTGGTGCCGGACGGGCGGTTCGCCGCGCACTTCGACCCGGATTCGGTGCGCCGGGCGGACGGATCGAGCGCCGCGCGCGCCGTCCTGACGGCGTTGCGCGCGGCGGGGTTCGAGTACCGGGCCCGGCGGCACCTGCTGGTGCTGGACGGTGGGCGGACCGTGCGCCTGCCGTTCGGGTACCTGGGGGCGGACCCGACGGCCGGTCCGAACTGGACCGGCCAGCCCGCGGTGGCCTCGTACTACCGGGAACAGCCGATTGTTGAAGATTGAACGCGACGTCCGAATACCGCCGGACTCGTGGGCGGCGCCGGTCGAGGATTGAGTCATGTCCGCGAACGAGTCAAGGAGTTCTGACGATATGACGATGACCCAGCTTGCGAAGCTCGACGGCAAGGTGGCCCTGGTGACCGGCGGCAGCCGGGGGATCGGGGAGGCGGTGGCCCTGCGGCTGGCCGAGGATGGCGCCGACGTCGTGGTCACCTACCAGGGCAGTGCGGAGCGGGCCGAGGCGGTCGCGGCCAAGATCACCGGCATGGGCCGGCGCGGCTGGGCCGTCCGGGCGGACAGTGCCGACCCGCAGGCCGTCCGGGCCGTGGTCGAGGCCGTGGCCGAGCGCTTCGGGCGGCTCGACATCCTGGTCAACAACGCCGGCGTCGGCGTGCTCGGCCCGATCGAGGAGCTCACGCTCGACGACGTGGACCGGGTGCTGGAGGTGAACGTCCGGGCGCCGTTCCTCTACGCCCAGGCGGCCTCGGCCCACCTGGCCGAGGGCGGGCGGATCGTCACGATCGGCAGCTGCGTCGCGAAGCACGTGGCCTTCCCCGGTGCCACGCTCTACGGGACGAGCAAGGCCGCCATGATCGGTCTCACCAAGGCGCTCTCGCGCGAGCTGGGCCCGCGGGGGATCACCGCGAACGTCGTCCACCCCGGCCCGATCGACACCGAGCTGAACCCGGCGGACGGTCCGTCGGCGGAGTTCCAGCGCGGGCTGACGGCACTCGGCAGCTACGGCCGGGTCGAGGACGTCGCGGCCACCATCGCGCACCTCGTCGGTGAGGACGGCCGGTACATCACCGGCGCCGAGATCGCCGTGGACGGCGGCCTCGCCGCCTGATCCGGCGTGGTCCGGTCCGATCGGGCCTGATCCGGCGTGGTCCGGCCCGTTCGGGGCGGCCGGCGGGCCGGTCGAACGGGGGCGACGGCCGGCCCGGCGCGGTGTTGCGCCGGGCCGGTTGTCGGTCCCCCCGCTTACGATCGGCCGGTCCGACCGCTCGCCCCGAATCGAAGAGGTGTGCCATGACCGCAACGGAAGACCCGATCGACCTGCTCGCCCGGGCCCTCGCCCAGACCGCCGGGCTGATCGACGGCATCGGTGCCGAGCAGGGCATCCACCCGAGCACCTGCCGCTCCTGGGACGTCACCCAGCTCGTCAGCCACCTCCTGTTCGACCTGCGGCAGTTCACCCTGCGGGCCGAGGGCGGCGACCCGGACTGGTCACAGCCCTTCGACCGGGTCGAGGGCGACTGGCTGCACGCCTTCGAGGCCGGCGCCGAAGAGCTGGTGGCCGCCTGGCGCGCGGCCGGCGACCTGGACGGCGTCATCGAACTCCCCGGGGGGAAGCACCTGCCCGCCCGCTTCCCGCTGGACCAGCAGATCGCCGAGTTCGCCGTGCACGGCTGGGACGTGGCCCGCTCCACCGGCCAGTCCACGGCCGGCCTGGACCAGGAGGTCGGGCGGGCCGCGCTCGACTGGGGGCGCGGCGCGCTGCGCCCCGAGTACCGGGGCAGCGAGGAGGAGCACCACTCCTTCGGCCCCGAGGTGGCCGCCCCCGAGGACGCTCCGGTCTACGACCGGTTGGCCGCCTTCTTCGGCCGGGACCCTGAGGCCCGCTGAGCCGCGGGCGGGGTGGCCGGTCGCCGGTGGCCGGCGCCCGGACCAACCGGCTCCGGCTCCCACCCGTACGGAATCCGGCAGGATCCGCTGATGACCCGATCCGCGGTGACTTTGCGCAAGCCCGTGCTCGACGACTGGCAGGCCGTGCACTCCTGGGCCGGCCTTGAGGAGGCTTGTCGCTACCAGGCCTGGGGGCCGAACACCGAGGACCAGACGCGCGCGTTCGTGCAGACCGCCGTCGACGCCTGGTCGCACGCCCGTCAGCAGCGATACGTCTACGTCGCCCGCTTCGAGGGCGAACTCGTCGGCATGGGCGAGCTGCACATTCGCAGCCGTCGCCATCGGCAGGGCGAAATCGCCTACATCGTGCACCCGAGGGCCTGGGGGCGTGGCGTGGGCACGGCGATCGGACGGGAGCTACTGTCGCGCGGGTTCGGCGAGTTGGGGCTCCACCGGATCTACGCGACCTGTGACCCCCGCAACCTCGCGTCGGCCCGGTTGCTGGCCGGGCTCGGCATGACGTACGAAGGGCGGCATCGGCACACCGCGTTGATCCGGGACGGCTGGCGGGACTCCGAGATGTTCGGCATCCTCGAAGCGGAATGGCGGCCGAACCCCGGCGATGGACGGTGATCTCGCTGGTGCGGGCCCATTCGGGCAAGGGCGCGGCCATCGTTGTCGGCACGGGCCGGGCCGAGACGTTCCGGTTCGGCAGGGGTGTGGCCGGTCCGTCCCGGGCCGGGATCAGGGCGTGGGGCGCGGTGCGGGCCCGGCCGTGGTCCGGGTGGTGAACACGGGTACGAGTCCGGGTGCGAAACCGGTCGTCGCCGTGGGTGCCGGGGCCGCCTGGGCGGCGGCGGCCTTCTTGATCGCCTCGCGGATCCGCGGGTAGGTGCCGCAGCGGCAGATGTTCTGGATCCCGTCGATGTCGGCGTCGGTCGGCGCCGGGGTGCGGCGCAGCAGGGCGACGGCCGTCATGATCTGGCCGGGCTGGCAGAAGCCGCACTGGGCGACGTCGCACTCCAGCCAGGCCTCCTGGACGGGATGCAGGACCTCGCCGTCGGCGAGGCCCTCGATGGTGGTGACCGTCCGTCCGGCGCAGTCCTTGACCGCCGCCGTGCACGGCTGGAACTCCTCGCCGTCCAGGTGGCTGGTGCAGGCGCGGCAGACGCCGACCCCGCAGCCGTACTTGGGGCCGGTGACGCCGAGCTTGTCGCGCAGCACCCAGAGCAGTGGCATGTCGTCCGGCGCCTCGACGGTGACCGGCTGCCCGTTGAGGACGAAGGTGTGGCTGGGCATGGGGAGTCGGGCCCTTCGAAGAGGTCGGTGGCGGCGGCGGACCGGGGCCACCGGGGGAGTGCGGGCGGCGGGTCAGAAGTCGAGCGGGAAGGAGCGCGGGGCGGTTCCGGTCGCGCGGGCGTAGGCGTTGGCGACCGCGGCCGAGGCCGCCGGGACGCCCAGCTCGCCCGCGCCGCCGGGTGGACCGCTCGGCGGCAGCAGGTGGATCTCGACCGAGGGCGGGGTGTCCCGCTGCCGGGCGTAGCGGAAGTCCGAGAAGCTGCCCTCGCGGACGGCGCCGTGGTCGATGTGGTTGCCGGCCCGGAGGATCACCGAGATGCCGTCGATCAGCGCGCCCGTCAACTGGGCCTCCAGACCACTGGGGTTGATCACGCGGCCCACGTCAGCGGCGATCACCGCCCGGGTGACCCGCGGCCGGCGGGGGTCGGAGGCGTCCAGCTCGACCAGGTAGGCGACCCGGCCGCCGTTCTCGTCGTGGTAGCCGATGCCCTGGGCCTGGCCGGCGGGCATCGGGCGGCCCCACCGGCCGGCCTGGGCGACCTTGTCCAGAACGGCCCGGCCCTGGGCGTCGCGCAGCCGGGCCCGGCGGAAGGCGACCTGGTCCTGGCCGAGCCGCCGGGCCAGTTCGTCCATCATGATCTCGTCGGCGACCCGGACGGTGCCCGAGTAGACCGAGCGCCAGCTACCGGTGGGCACCTCCAGCGGCACCTCGGAGAGCAACTGGGTCGGGACGCCGACGTTGTACGGGTTCTTCTCACTGAGCAGGAAGAAGGCCTGGGCGAGGCTGATCCCGGCCACCGAGAGGTTGAACCCGGCGGCGGTGAGCGCCTCGCCGAGGCCGTGCCGGAAGTCGGTCCGCACGGTGGCGACCCGGTGTTCGTAGCTGAGCACCTGCCCCAGGCCGTAGGTGGCGCGCACCCGGTGGTGGCTGGCGGGGCGCATCCGGCCGTGGCGCATGTCGTCGTTGCGGGTCCACATCAGCTTGACCGGGCGGCCCGCCGCCCGGGAGATCTGGGCGGCCTCCAGTGCGGCGTCGAAGAACAGCCGCCGGCCGAACGAGCCGCCGCCGCGCACCACATGGACGGTGACGGCGTCCTGCGGCAGGCCGAGTTCGGCGGCGATCGTCTGCTGGGCCACGATCGGGGTCTGCGAGGCGAACCAGATCTCGGCCCGGTGGGGGCGCACGTCGGCGACGGCGGTCAGCACCTCCATGGGGGCGTGGTTGACGAAGGCGAAGTCGAACTCGCCGTCCACGTACTGGGTGAGCAGCGGCGGGACGAGGAACGGGGCGTGGGCGGCGCGGAGTCGGGCCCGGATGTCGGCGTCGGAGAGCGCCGCGACCGGACCGGGGTTCCAGGACGTGCGGAGCGCGTCGCGGGCCTTGAGCGCCTGGTCGAAGGTTTCTGCCAGGACGGCCACGCCGCTCGGGATCCGCACCACGCCGAGGACGCCGGGCATGGTGCGGGCGGCCGAGGCGTCCAGGGACTTGAGGGTGCCGTTGATGGTGGTCGGGCGGGCGACCACGGTCGGCACCGCGCCGGGGACGGCGAGGTCGCCGGCGTACTTCGCGCGGCCGGTGACGATGGACCGGGCGTCGATCCGCCCGGTCCGCCGGCCCACCAGGCGCTGCTGGTCGGCCGGCTTCGGGGTGGCGGGCACGGCCGGGACGGCCACGGCGGCTGCCTCGGCGGCGAGTTCGCCGTAACCGGCCCGACGGCCGTCGGGGGCGAGGACGGCGGAGTCGGCGGTGCGCAGCGTGTCGGCCGGCAGCGACCAGCGGCGGGCGGCGGCGGTGACCAGCCGGGCGCGGGCGGCGGCGGCCGCCGCGCGGACCGGGTCGTACAGCGAGCGCACCGAGTTGGAGGCGCCGGTGAGCTGGTTGAACAGCAGGTCGGGGCGGCCGTCGGAGAGCGGGACGTCGACATCGCCGAGCCGGGCGTCGAGTTCGTCGGCGACGAGCATCGCGATGGTGGTGGTGAGGCCCTGGCCGACCTCCAGCCGGGGGAGGTGGAGCGCGGCGCGACCGCCGGGGGTGATCTCCAGGACCAGCAGGTGGGCGGTGGGCAGTCCGGCCACGATCAGCGCGTCGCCGAGGTCCAGGATGTCCGGGATGCCGGGCAGACCGAGCAACTGCGGTGCCTCGGCGGCCCGTTCGGCGGCGGCGTGGGCGGTGGCGGGTGCGGCGGCGTCGAGTCCGGCCCGGGCGGCGACGGTGAGGGTGGGTGCGGCCAGCAGATAGGTGAGGAAGCGGCGGCGGCCGGTGGGCCTGGCGGCACGGTCGGCGGCGGCCTGGGCGGCGGTGTCCCGCCCGCTGTCCGGGGATGCGACGGAGGTGCTGATGGCAGGAGCCCTTCGAGCCGGGGTCGGCTCCGGCCGGGCGGCCTCGGCGGCCCCGGCCCCGGTGCCGGATCACGAACGCGGTCGAGCATAGGAGGGGGCTACTGGCCGGTCAACACGGGCACTTCGGGCCGGAACGGGCATCTGCGGGGATGTCGGATGGGGCGGATACGGACGGCACCGCAGGGCGTGGCGGCGGCCGCGGTACCGCTGTCCGGGTGACGGCCGGGCCTTGCCCGTACGGGGGTTCGCCGCTCGGCCGCGGGTCCGGCCCGGGGTGTCCGCGAGTCCGCCGGCGAGCGGGACCGCGAAGCCGCAGGAGGCGCCCGTGCGGGTGGTCGGAGCGGACCGGGGCGGCCCGCTCCGACCACCCGCGGGCGTCAGCCCTCCTCGGGCGCCGGGAACCCGAACCGCGCCAGCAGCTCGGCGGTGTCGAGCAGTTGGACACCGAGCCCGGCGACCTCGGCCAGCCCCTGCTCGCTGGTGCGGGAGATCGCGTCGGGCACGGCCACCACCCGGTAGTCCCGCTCGCTGGCCTGGATCAGGGTGGCCCGGGGGCAGTTCGGGAAGTTGCAGCCGACGAGGACGACGGTGTCCACGCCGTGCCCCTCCAGCAGCTCCTGCAGGGGCGTCCGGTAGAACGCGCCCCAGCGCGGTTTGAAGATCGCGTACTCGCTCGGACCCAACTCCTGGGCCCGCCCGGCCAGCAGGAGCTCGGGGTCGAGCGGGGGCGCGCCGAGCGGGGCGAGCGCCGGGGCGAGCCCGCTCCCCTCGGAGCCGGGCGAGACCAGGTCGGTGCCGGAGGCCAGCAGCGTCCGGCGGACCAGGTCGGCGTTGCCGCCGCCCTTCTCGTACAGCCGGACGACGTGGACCACCGGGCGGCCGGCGGCGCGGAAGGCCTCGACCGTCCGGCGCACCTGCGGCAGCACCTCGGTCGTGCCGGGGATGCCGTAGGGGCTCTCGGAGAGGAAGTCCCGCTGCAGGTCGATGGTGACCAGGGCGGAGGACGCCGGGTGCGGGGCGAGGTGCGGGTCGGCCGTCGTCATGCCGCCTCGATCAGGTCGGCGAGGAAGCGCTGCTCGATCCGCTCGACCGTGCGGAAGTCGTCGACGCTGACCTCCTGGAGGTCGATGGTGCGGCCGGAGATGCTCTCCAGCAGGTAGATGAACTCAAGGAAGTCCAGGGAGTCGATGAGGCGGCCCTCGATGAGGTCCTCCTCGCGGTCGATCTCCCGGTCCAGCTCGGGGTTCTTGGCGTTGATCCACTCGATGATCTGCTGCATGACAGCTCCTGGGAGGTTTCGAAGGTGCGCCGGCGACACGTCCGTGACGGAGTCCGCGGGGACGGCGCCGGCCCGGCAGGCGGTAGGACGGGCGGGCGGTACGGGCGGCCCTCAGGCGGTGGTGCCCCCGGCGCGGCCCACCAGGAGGCGGGCCGACTGCTCGGCGGTGGGCAGCACCTCGATGTCCGACAGCCCGGCCGCCGTCATCAACTCCGCCATCTCCGCGGTGGTGTAGCTGCGGCCGCCGCTCCAGAGGGCGAGGGCGGAGAGGTTGTGCAGGGTGGTGAAGACCGGCGCGGTGCGGGACTCCTCCAGGAAGTGGCCGTGCACCAGGACCCGGCCGCCGGTGCGCAGCGCCGCCGCCGAACGCCGCAGGATGGAGAGGCAGTTCTCCGGGCTCTCCTGGTGCAGCACGTTGGAGAGCAGCACGACGTCGGCGTCGGTGCCGAAGGCGTCCCGGTAGTAGTCGCCGGTCCGGGCGGTGATCCGGTCGGCCAGACCGGCCTCGCCGATCACCTTGCCCGCCAGCTCGGCCACCGGCGCGAGGTCGACCACCTCGGCCCGCAGCCCCTCCCAGACCCGGCAGAACGCGATGCTGTAGCTGCCCGCGCCGCCGCCGACGTCGATCAGCCGCCGGGCGTCCTCGGGCGGCAGCGCCCGGGCGACGGCCTCCGCCGTCCGGGAGTTGTACTCGTGCATGCCGAGGATGAAGTCCTCGACGTACGCCGGGTCGTCGGTGAGCCGGCCGCTGCGGTCCTCGACCGCGCGGCCCTGCTCCAGGGCCTGGCCGAGCCGGCCCCAGGGCTGGTACCAGCGGCCCATCACCCGGACCCAGCGCACCAGCGACTCCGGCGAGCCGGTGGTGAGCAGGCGCTCGGCGGTGCGGGTGTTGCGGTACCCGCCGTCGGGGTCCCGGGTCAGCAGCCGCAGGGCGGTCGCGGCGTCGAGCAGCCGCAGCGCGGAGTCCGCGGGGACGGCGCATCGCTCGGCGACCTCGTCGACGCCCAGCGGGCCGTCGGCGAGTGCGTCGAACACCGCGAGCTCGACCGCGGCGATCAGTACCTGGGAGTGCCAGTAGCCGAACGCCAGCTGGCTGACCTGGGTCAGTCCGAGGTCCAGGGCCATGGGGTCACGTCCTTTCGGAGGGTCGGAGGGAGTCGGGGACCGCGTCGCCGGTGAGGGCGGCGTCGCCGGCGAGGGCGGCCCGGAACTCCTCGCGGAGCCGGGCGACCACCCGCCCGGCGGGCTCGACGGCCGTGATCCGCCCGCTGCCGAGGCCGGCGTAGCGGGCCATGGCGTCGATTCGGCCCTCGGCCTCGACGGTGGGGGCGGCCGCGGAGCCGCGCGGCACCGGACGGCGGACCCCCATCACGGTGGTCCAGGCGATCAGGGTGGCCGGCGGCGGCTCGGGCGAATCGGTGACCGGCCCGCGCAGCACCCGGTGCGGACGGCCGGGCCAGCCGATCGAGAAGCGGTCGGTGATCAGGGTGTCCGCGCCGGTCGCCGCGACGACGGCCTTCTTGTAGTCGTCGTGCGCGGCGGACTCCGCGGTGGTCACGAAGACCGTGCCGCACAGCGCCCCGCTCGCCCCGGCCCGGAGCGCGGCCAGCAGGCCGGCGCCGTCGGTGACGGCGCCGGACGCCAGCGCGGGCGGCTCCTGGTCGTAGGCGGCCAGCAGCTCGGCGAGCGGCCGGGTGCCGAGGTGGTGGCCGCCGGCCTCGGTGCCCTGCAGCACGACGGCGTGGGCGCCCAACGCCGCGGCGGCGGCCGCGTCCTCGGGCGTGCCGACCTGGACGACCAGCCGGTGGCCGGCGTCGAGCACCCGGCGGGCCTCGGCCTCCGGCGGCAGGCCGTAGCTGTTGAGCACGAGCTGCCGGTCGGCCGCCTCGATCAGCGCGCCGATCTGCTCCGGGAGCAGCCGGCCCGACACCTCGGGGATCAGATTGACGCCGAAGGTGCGCGCCGTGCGGCGGGCGGTGTCGCCGATCAGCTCGACGGCCAGCGCCCGGTCGCCCTTGTAGAGCGCGACCGTGCCCAGCGCGCCCGCCTCGCTGACGGCGGCCGCCAGGGCCGGTCCGGCGATGCCGCCCATACCGGCCTGCACCAGGGGGAACTCCACGCCGAGGGCGGCGGCGCCGCGCTCGGCCGCGGCGAGCACCCGGGCCCGCTCCCCGGTGTCAGGCGCGGACATCGCGCACCCGGGCCAGGGCCTTCTCGGCGGTGCCGTGGGCGAGCAGCATCGCGTGCACCCAGCGCTCGACGCCGAACGCGGTGCAGCTGCTGTGCGCGGTCTCGCCGCCCGAGGTGATGCCGAGCCGCTCGCCGAAGAAGTTGCGGTGGCGGTTGACCGAGGCGATCGCGGTGCCGTCGGTGGCGACGAACTCGTACTTCACCGGGTCCAGGGCCATCAGCTTCGCCCGGGAGCCGGTCCGGTCGTAGAACGGGTCGTTGGCGGGCTGGTACGACAGCTCGACGCCGAGGCGCCCGGCCAGCTCCTCGACGAAGACCCGGGAGGTGGCGACGTGGTCGCGGGCACCGTCGGCCGAGCCGAAGTACACGACCTCGCGCATGTGGAAGCCCCAGAGCCGGCGCAGGCCGTCGTAGTGGTCCTCGTTGCGGAAGCAGCGGCCGACGGCGGTCAGCCGCAGCTCCTCGCCGACCTCCTGGCCCTCCAGCGAGAGCAGCACGCCGTAGCAGGTGGCCGAGGGCAGCACGTAGCCGGTGGGCTCGACGGGCTGCCGGCCGGCCTCCGCACCGGCCGCCAGCTCGTCGACGGCCTGCTCGGACAGGCGGGCCGCGAGCACCCCGAGGTGGGGGAAGTTCCGGAAGTAGTCGAGCTTGGCCAGGCCCTCGACGGGCAGCAGCGGCGGGCCCACCACGGCGGGCGCGGCGACCTGGTCGGCCAGGCCGGTGAAGAGCGCGTCGAGCTCCAGCAGCAGCGCGGCCCGGTCGGGGTCGAGGGCGACCAGGCCGGGGCCGGGGTCGCGCAGCCGGACGGCGGTGGGCTCTACGGTCGATGTCATGCGAGCGGTACCTCGTTCTCGTGGATGGGGCCGGAGGGCTGGTGGTTCCGGTGGTTCTGGCGGTTCTCGTGTGCCGGTGGTCCCGGCGGGGCCGAGGGCTCAGGCGGCCTTCGGTGCGAGCACGCCGATCCGGCGGTAGAAGGCGGTGGTGCGGCTGACGATCGCGTCGTGGACCGGCCCCCGGGCCGGGTCGGCCAGCAGGCGGGTGCGGAAGGCGAACGGGTCGGGGATGCCGGCGTCCCGGTAGACGTCCACGCTGTAGAGCTGCTGGATCGAGGCGTTGATGTACTTCTCGATGTACTGCCGGGCGGCGCTCAGCTCCTGCTCGTCGCCGGCCTCGCGCAGCCGGTCCCAGAGCGCCCGGACCAGCTGGGCGCCGAACGCGATGTGCCGGGACTCGTCCTGGTGGTGGACCCGGTTGATCGCCCGGATCGTCTCCGGCAGCGCGGTGTCACCGGCCATCTTGCTGTTGAAGTGGTCCACGATCTGCTCGAAGATCAGGATCCGGCTGAACACGATGAAGTTGTCGAACAGCGCGGAGTGCTTCTGGTCGCCGAAGCTCATCGCCCGGTTGGGGTAGAGCTTCCCGCCGTAGCGCAGGCAGAACTCGGCGAAGAACCACATGTGTTCGTTCTCCTCCCCCAGGAAGTGGTGGAAGAACGGCGTGGGGATCTCGTAGCCCGGGGCGTGGATGCGCGCCACGACCTCCTGCATCAGCTCGCGGATGCCGTGCACGTTCAGGCTGTAGAAGTTGACGCTCTCCCACTTGGCCAGCGTCAGGTACTGCTCGCGGGTGAGTTCGGCGGCCGCGTCGGTGCCGTGGACCGTCATCAGGTCCTCGCTCATCCACAGGGCGCCCTCGGGGATGCTCTCCGGCCAGTCGAAGGTCTGGTACGGGTTGTAGTACTCGTTCTCGGCGGCGGTGGTCAGGCGCTCGACGGCGGCGCTGACCTCCTCGTCCCAGATGGCGGGTGCGGTACTGCTCATGGGTGCGTGCTCCTGTGCGACGGAGGGCTTCTGGGGTACTTCGGGCGTACGTCGGGCGTACTTCGGCCGGGCGTACTTGGGCGAACGTCGGGCGCGCTCCGAGGTACGTGGACGTACTTCGGGCGTGACCGGACCTACGCCGGGCGTACTTCGGCCGGGCGTACTTCGGTGGTGGGGGAGGGAGGTCGGGTCAGGAGCCGGCGACCGGGAGGGTGTCCAGGCCCGGCAGGCCGGCCGCGCTCTCCACGAGCAGCCGCTCGAAGGCGCGCAGCAGGCGCTCGATCTCCGGACGGGGGATCAGCGCGGTGTCGGCCATCAGGTACAGCAGGCAGGTGTCCGGCTCGTAGGTGGTGTGCACGAAGAAGTCGGCGTCCTGGCGCTCCCAGGTGCCGATCAGCGAGACCTCGGTCTTCTCGGTGAGCGCCCGCAGCTGCTCCGCGGAGCCGTCGGTGGCCGGCAGCCGCTCCCAACGGTCGTGCAGGCGGACGTCGTTGAAGAAGGACGCGAGCCGCAGGGCGCCGCCGCTCGCCTCCCGGGCCGCGTCGATCACCCCGTCGACCACCAGCGGGTCGTACTGCGCGAAGCGGTAGGCGTTCATGCCGGCGAGGAAGGTGGCGCGGATGACCTCCTCGAAGGTCGGCCGGGCCACGTCCAGGGAGAACAGCGCGTTGGCGGTCATTGCGGCGACCAGGCGGCGGCTGCGCTCGTCGTGCCGGTTGACGGCGATCAACTGCAGGACGGCGGTGCTGTTCCCGGTGTACGCGCCGAGCAGCGCGGCCGTCCCGGCGAGCAGGACGGTACCGGTGCTGACCCCGCAGCGGTCGGCGAGCGCGCTGGCGGCCACCGCTGTGGCGGGCGAGTCCATGCGCAGCCGGACGAACCGCTCGGCGGCGTCCGTGACCGGGGAGGCCTCGCCCGCGACCGGGGGGAACCGTGTGGCCGGGAACATCGTGGGCGGCAGGCCCGCGAGGCTCCGGCGCCAGTAGTCGACCGAGGCGGCGCCGCGGGCGGCGCCCGGGCCCTCGGTCTCGAACCCCGCCTGGTCCAGCGGCTGCCAGGCCGGCGGCTCCGGGTCCTGCCCGGCGAGCAGGTCGCGCAGGTCCTGCTCGACCTGCTGCACGCCCCAGAAGTCGACGCCCAGGTGCGAGAAGACCAGCGCGACCTGGACCGGCTCGCCCTGTTCCGTCACCACGGCGCAGCGGAACGGCCACTCCTCGCGGTGCCGGAAGGGTTCGGCCGCCAGCGCCCGGGACACCTCGTCGGCGACCGTCGCGCCCTCGCCCGGCGGGGCCTCGTGGACGGGGACGGCCAGCTCGCCGGAGGCCGACACGTGCTGCACCGGCCCCTGCCCGGTCTGCTCGAACCGGGTGCGCAGTGCCTCATGGCGCGAGAGCAACCGGCCCAGTGCGTCTTCAATCTGATGGCGCGTCAGACCAGGTGGTGCGGACACGACCCGGGGGATGTTGTAGTAGTGGGCGCCTTCGTCGAGCCACTGGATGGACTTCCAGATGGCGCGCTGACCCCAGGTCATCGGGGCGCTCCCGGTCCGGTCCCCGTGGAACCGGAGGGAGCCGACACGACGTTGTTCCATGCCTATGCCTCTCGGGGCTGCGCCGCGTCAGCGGCGCGGTCGGTTGACGGCGTGGTGCGGTGCGGTGATGCGGTGGGGCTGCCGCGTCCTCGGCCGGGCGCCACGGCAGTGGGGCGCCTCGGGGGTGCGGTGCATCGCTCGGGGACGTGCGGGCGGGCCCGGTCGACCGCCGTACGCGGCCGGCCCGGCGGAACGCGAGGCGGGAGCGGTGCGGCGGTCGACCGGCAGTCGCGGGGACGGTGCGGCGTGAAGTCCGGTGGAGGGTGGGACGCCGCGGAGGGTGGGGCTGGCTGTGGGCCTCGCCCTCGGTCCGGCTTCCAGAGGTGCGGGGCCACCGATCGGGCGGCGGCCCACGTCGACCCCGGTCCGAGGTGAAGGACGGAGACACCGACCCGGCCGGCCGGTTTGCTCCCTTCCGCTTCGGACCCTAGCGACCACCGCTTCGGGTTGTCCAGCACCTTCCGGCGGCCCGCGCCGCCCCTCGGCCGGGCGGGCCGAACCACCCGGCCCGCCCGGAACCGGCAGTTCCACGAATTCCTTGACGTGACCACTGGTCTAGTCCAAGCTGATCGCGGCGCACGATCATGAGCAGCAGCGGAACAAAATCGGTTGTCACCCACGCCCGCCGCTCCGCCGACCGCCCGGGTACCCCGTGGCTCCTGCTCGCGCCGAACCGCACAGCCGCCGGTCCTGCTTCGGGGTGTCTTCCAGCACCGGTACGAACGACCGCGGTCGACGACGTGTCACGCGTCCGCTCCCTTCCTCGCCGGCCCGGCAGTCCGCCGGTTCCGCCCGTCCGTCCTTCCGGTCCACGTCCTGTCGTTCGCCCGGCTCATCGTTCGCCCTGCACGTCGTTCACCCGGCTCGTCATTCGCCCTGCACGTCGTTCACCCGGCTCGTCGGGCCGGTGCCTCACCGGTCCGCCGGCTTCGTCAGCACACTTGTCCACGGGGGTTTTCAAGGTGTCGTCATCCGTTCCGTCTGCCGACGCCGGCTGGCTCGGCAGCCGCGTCAGGCGCTGGCGCGCCGTCGTCGAGCTGCTGCGCCATGCCGGCGCCGGCCTGCTCGTGTCGGGCGCCGTGGTCCACCTCGTGGTCGGGCTGCTGCCGATCGCGTTCATCGCCTGGACCAGCCGGGTCATCGCGGACATCCCGGCCGCCGCGGCGGCCGGGGGCACCACGGGAGCGGACTGGAAGAAGGTCGCCGCGGCGCTCGGCATCGCCGTCGGGGCGTTCGTGCTGCAGCAGTTGCTGACCCCGTTCCAGACCGTGGTCAGCGAGGTGGTCACCCGCCGGGTGGACGGCGCCTGCATCGGCCGGCTGATGGACGGCGCGCTGAACGACCTGCCCGCGGCGGAGCTGGAGCGGCAGGACGTGCTCGACCTGCTCTCGGACGCCCGCAGCGCCTTCGACCGGGCCCGGCCCACCCCGGGCGACGCCGCCGCCGGAGCCCTGGCGCTGATCGCCCGCTACGCCCAACTGGCGGGCGCCGCCGTGATGGTGGCGGTCACGCTGGGTGTCCTCCCCGGGGTCATGGTGGCCCTCACCGCCCTGGTCATCCGCTTCGGCCAGCGCGGCTCGCTGGGCCGCTTCGCCACCCTGCTGGGCTCGCTGGCCGGCCCGCGCCGCCGGGTCGGCTATCTGCGGCGGGCCGCCGGCGGGCCCGAACTCGCCAAGGAGACGCGGATGCTGGGGCTGTTGCCCTGGCTGCTCGGCCGTCACGAGCGGGAGGCCCGCGAATACCTCGAACCGCTCTGGACCGGGCGCCGCCGGCTGCTCTTCTGGCCCTTCGTCGGCCTCGCGGTGGTCGGTCTGCTCGGCGGCGGCACCGCGCTCGTGGTCCTGGCCCGCAGCGGGGTCGACGGCACGCTGTCGCTGCTCCAGCTCTCGGTGGCGCTCCAGGCCGTGCTGATCCCGATGCGCTTCGGTGTCTACTTCCCGGAGAGCGACGTCCAGACCCAGTACGGGCTGGCGGCCTACGACTCCCTGGTCCGCTTCGAGGCCCTGGCCCGCGCCCGCGTGCCCGCGCGGCCCGGCGTCGGCCCCGCGTCGGACTCCGCCGCCGGGACCTCGCCCGCCGGGACCTCGCCCGCCGGTATGTCGCCCACCGGGGCCTCGCCCGCGATCGACGGTCCGATCCGCTTCGAGAACGTCGCCTTCCGCTACCAGGAGGACGGCCCCGACGTGCTGCGTGGGCTGGAGCTGGAGCTGCGGCCGGGCCGATCGACCGCGATCGTCGGCCTCAACGGCTCCGGCAAGACCACCCTGGTCAAGCTGCTGGCCGGGCTCCACGAGCCGACCGAGGGCCGGGTCACCGCCGGCGGCACCGACCTCGCCGGGCTGCCCGCCGAGGCGTGGCAGCGCCGGATCGCCGTCATCTTCCAGGACTTCACGCGCTACCAGCTCACCGCCGCGGAGAACATCGGGATGGGCCGGCCGGAGCTGCTCGGCGACCGCGAGGCACTGCTCGCCGCCGCCGAACGGGCCGGAGCGGCCGAGATCGTCGCGCGGCTCCCGAAGGGCCTGGACACCGTCCTGTCCACCCAGTACGAGGGCGGCAGCGACCTCTCCGGTGGGCAGTGGCAGCGCATCGCGCTGTCCCGCGCCCTGCTCGCGGTGGACGCCGGCGCCTCGCTGCTGATCCTCGACGAGCCCACCGCGCAGCTCGACGTGCGGGCCGAAGCGGCCTTCTTCGACCGCTTCCTGGAGATGACCGAGGGCATCACCAGCGTGATCATCGCCCACCGGTTCTCCAGCGTGCGCCGCGCGGACCGGATCGTCGTGCTGGCCGACGGCGGCGTGGCGGAGAGCGGCACCCACGAGCAGCTGATGGAACTCGACGGCCGCTACGCCGAGCTGTTCAGGATCCAGGCGGAGCGGTTCGCGCGCGACGAGGAATCCGGCGACGGCCCGACCGACGCGCAGGACCCGGACGGACAGGAAGAGGACCGCACCATGCGCCCGGTGGGTGCCCGATGACCACACTGTTCCACGCCGTGCGCCGGCTGCTGAGGCTCGCCGTGCACTGCGACTCCCGCCGGCTGACCCACGCCGTTCTGCTGATGACCGTCGGCTACCTGGCCACACCGCTGATCGCGGTCAGCCTCAAGGAGCTGACCACGGCCGCCATCGACGGCACCGGCTCGGCCGCCACCTGGCTGGCGCTGACCACGGCGCTCCTGCTGGTCGTCGAACTGACGATGAATCACTTCGCCCACCTCTCCTACTTCGAGCTGGGTGAGCTGGAGGAGCTCAGCCTGCAGGCCGAGGTGATCTCGATCGCCCACGGCGACCGCGGCCTGGAGAAGCTGGACCGCGCTGACGTCGCCGACGCCCTGACCCTGATCCGCGAGGAGCTGCCGCGCACCCGCGCCGCGCTCGAAGCCGTCCTCCAACTCGGCGGCCTGGGGCTTCAGATGGCCGTCACCGCCGTCCTGCTCGGACTGCTCAACCCGTGGCTGCTGCTGCTCCCGCTGTTCGCCGTGGTGCCCGTGCTGGTCGGCAACCGGGCCCAACTCCTGGTCGATCGGGGCAAGGAGGCCACCGCGCCGGAGAACCGGCTGGGCCGGCACCTGCTCGAACTCGCCACCACCCACGCCTCCGTGAAGGAGGTGCGGCTGTCCGGCGCCGCGTCGGTGCTCATCGAGCGCCACGGCCGCGACTGGCGGCGCGCCACCGGCACTCTGGCCCGCGCCCACGCCAAGGCCGGACTGCTGCGCGCGATAGGGCAGTTGGCCTTCGCCGCCGCGTACGGTGGTGCGATCTACCTGGTTGCCCGGCAGACCGTGAACAGCGGCGCCGGCGCCGGCATCGGCGACGTCATCCTGGTCATCACGCTGGCCGCGCAGGTCAGCCTGCAGGTCTCCAGCGCGCTCACGCTGCTCTCGGTGCTCCAGGGCGCCGGCCGCACCCTGCAGCGGCTGGACGGGCTCCGCGAGCCGCGCCGGGAGGAGGCGGCGGGCGGCGCCGTCCCCGAGGCCATGACGGCCGGCATCCGCCTGGAGGGCGTCACCTTCCGGTACCCCGGCCAGCAGCGGGCCGTCCTGGACGACGTCACCCTGGACATCCCGGCCGGCGCGGCGCTCGCCGTGGTCGGCGAGAACGGCGCCGGCAAGAGCACCCTGGTCAAGCTGCTGTGCGGGCTCTACCGGCCCACCTCCGGCCGGATCCTGATCGACGGCGTCGACCTGGAGGAGTGCGACCCGCAGCTCTGGCAGCGCCGGGTGGCCACGCTGTTCCAGGACTTCGCCCGGCTGGAGCTGAGGCTGCGGGACAACGTGGGCATCGGGGACCTGGAGCGGCTGGACGACGACGCGGCGCTCACCCGGGTTCTGGAGAGCGCCGACTGCGGCCCGGCGCTGGCCCGGGTCGACGGCGACCTCGACGGGCTGCTCGGCCGCGGCTACGGCGACGGGGCCGAACTCTCCGGCGGCCAGTGGCAGAAGCTCGGCCTGGCCCGGGCCCTGCTGCGCCGCCGCCCGCTGCTGGTGGCGCTCGACGAACCGGCCTCCGCCCTGGACGCCACCGCCGAGCACGCGCTGTTCGAGCACTTCGCCGACCTCGCGGCCCAGGCCCGGGCGGACACCGGAGCGGTCACCCTGCTGGTGTCGCACCGCTTCTCGACGGTGCGGATGGCGGACCTGATCGTGGTGTTGGAGGGCGGCCGGGTCTCGCAGGTCGGCAGCCATGCCGAACTCGCCGCCGCGGAGGGCCTGTACGCGGAGCTCTACCGTCTGCAGGCCCGCGTCTACCGCTGAGTTCTGCCGTCGGCGGGTCCGCGTTCGCCGCTGGGCTCTGCCGTCGGTGGGTCCGCGTCTACCGCTGAGCTCTGCCGTCGGTGGGTCCGCGTTCGCCGCTGGGCTCTGCCGTCGGTGGGTCCGCGTTCGCCGCTGGGCCGACGGCCCGGTCCCGCCCCCTTCGCCGGGGCCGGGGCCGGACCGGGACCGGACCGGCCCCGGCGGCGAAGTGGCCCACTCCTGTGCCACACCACTGGCCCTGTCGGCCGGTCCACCCGCTCCCTAGCATTGATCCTGTCAGTGCGACCGAGCGGCCGACGGCCGCCCGACCCGGGAGAGCTGTGTCGATTCGATCCGTCCCACCGGCAGGGGCCCGGCGGACCCTCGCCGCCGCCCAGTTGATCAGCTCGATCGGCGACGGCGCGTACTTCACCTGCTCGGCGCTGTACTTCACCCACGTCGTCGGCCTCTCGCCCGCCCGGCTCGGCCTCGGCCTGGCCGTCGCCTGGGCGATCGGCTCGCTGGCGGGAGTCCCGCTCGGCCACCTCGCCGACCGGCGCGGGGCGCGGGGCACGGCGGTGCTGCTGGCCCTGGCCACCGGTGCGGCCGTCGCCTCCTTCCTGGTCGTCCACTCCTTCGCGGCGTTCCTGCTCGCCGCCTCCGTGTACGCCACGACGCAGTCCGGGCTCACGGCCGCGCGCCAGGCGCTGGTCGGCGGCCTCGTTCCGCGCGAGGAGCGCACCGAACTGCTCGCCCGGCTGCAGTCCACCCTCAACGCGGGACTGGCGCTCGGCGCGGCCCTCGGTGGCGTCGTCCTGACCGTCGGCACGCGGACGGCCTTCCTCGCCGCCTTCCTGGTGACCGCGCTGGGCTTCCTGGGCGCCGGACTGACGCTGCTGCGACTGCCCGCGGTGGCGCCCGGCCGGGACCGGACCGGCGCCGCGCCCCGGCTGGAGGTGCTCTCGGACCGGCCGTTCGCGGTGGTGACCCTGCTCAACACCGTCCTGCTGCTGCGGATGCCCCTGCTCAGCCTGGTGATCCCGCTCTGGATCGCCGAACGGGCGCCAGGGCTCGGCTGGTTGGGATCGGGCCTGTTCGTCCTCAACACGGTCGGGGTGATGCTCTTCCAGGTGCGGGTGGCCCGCCGGGTCACCGGACTGCGGACCGCCTCGCGGGCCGTGCGCGAGGCCGGCGTCGTGCTGCTCGTCTCCTGCGTGGTCTTCGCCGTGGCCGCCGCCGCGGGCCTGCCGCCCTGGGCGCTGGGCGGGCTGCTGGTCGCCGCCGCGGCGCTCCAGGTGGCCGGTGAGCTGCGGCAGTCGGCCGGCTCCTGGCAGATCGCCTTCGACCTGGCGCCGGCCCATCAGACCGGCCAGTACCAGGGGTTCTTCGGCTCGGGTGTGGCCGTGGCACGCACGGTCGGGCCGCTGCTGCTCACCACGCTGCTGCTGAGCTGGGGCACGCCGGGCTGGCTGCTGCTGGGCGCACTGTTCGCGGCGGCCGGCTGGGCGATGGGGCCGGCGGTGCGTTGGGCGGAGCGCCGCCGCCCGGGAGCGGTGGCGGCGCCACCGGCGGCGCGGGCGCTACCCGCGCGAATCTGACGGGACATCACCAGCAGGCGGGCGCTGTCCGGATGGTGAGGGGGTGCGGACGGCCCGCGGCGGATTTTGCGCCAGATCCTGTTCCGATAACGGAAATTGCCGGACAGATGGCGTCGCACCAGAAGAATCCACGGTGGTACGTGGTCTTCCCCTCCCGAGGAGCGGCTGCCAGGCTGACCGGGTTTGCAGAACCGGAGGAGGTTACGTGTCCCGTATCACCAGTCTCGCGCTGGCGGTCGCCAGCGCGTTCGCGCTCGTCGCCGGCACCACCGCCGCCGCCTCGGCGGCACCCGACCCGGGCGCGGCGGCCGCCGAGGCCCGGGTCGACCCGGTCGCCTGGGCACCGTGCAATCCCGACCCGTCCAAGCCGGACCCCGGGATATACGACTGCGCCGTCTACCCGGTGCCGCTGGACTACGCGCACCCGTCCGGCGAGAAGATCGGCATCGCCATGATGCGCCGGCGCGCGGGTGACCCGGCGAAGCGGATCGGCTCACTGTTCCTCAACCCCGGCGGCCCGGGCGGCAGCGGCTACCTCTGGGCGACCACGACCCGCTTCGAGCCCGAGGTCCAGGCCCGGTTCGACCTGGTCGGCTTCGATCCGCGCGGCGTCGGCCTGAGCAACCCGCTGAAGTGCTTCGGCACCGACGAGGAGGCCAACGGCGTCTTCGACCGGCTGACCGGGGTGCCCGTCACCAAGGCCGAGATCGACGGCACGCTGGCCGCCACCCGGGACTACACCGACGCCTGCGACCGCAACGCCGGCCCGCTGATCGAGCACATGTCGACCGAGAACGTGGTCCGTGACCTCGACCGGATGCGCCGCGGGGTCGGCGACCGCCAACTCTCCTTCGCCGGCTTCTCCTACGGCACGCTGATCGGCGCCACCTACGCCAACATGTATCCCGACAAGGTCCGCGCGGTGATCATCGACGGCAACGTCGACCCGAACCTGCGGCTGCACGACGGCCTGGAGTACGACCGGCAGCGCGCGAACGGCTTCGAACTCGCCCTGGACGAGTACCTGAAGCGCTGCGAGGCGGCCGGTGCGCCGCGCTGCGCCTTCGGCGCGGGCGACACCCGGGCGAAGTTCGACGCGATCCGCGACCACCTGCGCACCTCCCCGGTCACCCTGCCGAACGGCACCCGGGTGACGCTGTCCAGCTTCACCAGCCAGGTCGCCAACGCGCTCTACGCGCAGAGCCGGCAGGCCCCGCTGGCCACCTCGCTGCAGGCGCTGGACGACGTGCTCCGCCAGCAGAAGGCCCCGTCCCTGGCCGTCCCGAAGAACGCGGCCGACGCCGACCCGCTGGCGGTGACCGTGCCCGCCGCGCTGCGCGAGGCCCCGGCGGACACCCCGTACTCGGCGGACGACTCCTACTACGGCGTCAACTGCCAGGACAAGCCGTACCCGTCCAACCCGCGGGCCTTCGTCAACGCGGCCCGCTCCTGGGAGCGCGACGCGCCGACCTTCGGGCGCTACCAGGCCTTCGACGCGCCCGCCTGCGCGACCTGGCCGGCCCCGGCGCGCGACGTCGAGCGGTACACCGGCCCGTGGAACCGGCGCACCGCCACCCCGGTGATGGTGATCGGCAACCTCTACGACCCGGCCACCCAGTACACCTTCGCCAAGCGCATGCAGCGCCAGCTCGGCAGCGCCGTCCTGGTCAGCGTCGACGTGATCGAGCACTGCGCGGTCGGCCGGAGCAAGGAACTGAACAAGCTGGTCACCTCCTACCTGGTGAGCCGGCAGGTGCCGGCTCCCGGCCAGCTCCTCAAGCCGGACGCCGAGGCCTTCCCGCCGGTGGCCTGACCCCGCCGGGTCGGCAGGCAGCCGACGGGCGACCGGCCCCCCGTCCGTGCGGCGGGGGGCCGGTGCTCGGTCCGGCCCCCGCCCGGGGGAGGGGCCGGTGCTCGGTCCGGCTCGGGTTGGGGCCGGTGCTCGGGCCGGCTCGGGCATGGCGTAGGTTTCCCTTCGGAACTGAGTCAGTACTGAAAGGGAACTCGCGATGACCACGGAGACCGGCCGGCCGACCCCGCAGCAGACCTGGACCGCCGTCGACGGCTACTTCAACGGCCTGCTGGTCGAGGAGGACGCCGCCCTGCTCGCCGCCGTCGCCGACAGCGAGGCGGCCGGGCTGCCCCCGCACCAGGTGGCACCCAACCAGGGCAAGCTGCTCGCCCTGCTGGCCCGCGTGCACGGCGCCCGCCGGGTGCTGGAGATCGGCACCCTCGGCGGCTACAGCACCATCTGGCTCGCCCGCGCGCTGCCCGAGGGCGGCCGGGTGGTCACCCTGGAGGCCGACGAGCGGTGCGCCGCCGTCGCCACCCGCAACCTCGAACGGGCTGGGCTCGCACCGGTCGTGGACCTGCGCACCGGCCCGGCGCTGGACACCCTGCCGCAACTGGAGCAGGAGGGTGCCGAGCCCTTCGACCTGGTCTTCATCGACGCCGACAAGCCCAGCAACCCCGACTACCTGGAGTGGGCGCTACGGCTCACCCGGCCCGGCAGCCTGATCATCGGCGACAACGTGGTCCGCGACGGCGCCGTCACCGACGGGACCAGCACGGACCCCCGCGTCCAGGGCGTGCGCCGCTTCACCGAGCTGATCGCCGCGCACCCCCGGCTGACCGCCACCGCCGTCCAGACCGTGGGGGAGAAGGGCTACGACGGCTTCGTCGTCGCGCTGGTCACCGCCTGACCGGCGGGGCCCGTCCGGACGCGCGGGGGTCTCCCCCGGCGGCCCGTGGTTTGACAGGGTGGGGTCGGCGCGGCCGCCGCCCGGGACCGGCCCGGACGGACCGGCCCCAGGAGAGGACGGCGACCGGTCATGACGGGGCAGCAGTTCGGGGACTACCAGAACGAGATCTACTTCGACGCGCTGTTCGGCAGGCTGCCGAAGCTCCCGATGGCCTTCGCCGAGCTGGCGGCGCGTGCCGAGGCCGCGCTGCCGCCGACGCTGCTGTCCTACGTGGCCGGCGGCGCCGGTGACGAGCGGACCCAGCGCGCCAACGCGGCCGCCTTCGACCGGTGGGGCCTGGTGCCCCGGATGATGGTCAGCGCCGCGCGGCGCGACCTGTCGGTGGACCTCCTCGGAATGCGGTGGCCCGCACCGCTGTTCCTGGCGCCGATCGGCGTGATCGGCCTCTGCGCCCAGGACGGCCACGGCGACCTCGCCGCCGCCCGGGCCGCCGCGCGCACCGGCGTGCCGATGGTGGCCTCCACCCTCTCGGTCGACCCGCTGGAGCAGGTCGCCGCCCAACTCGGCGACACCCCGGGCCTGTTCCAGCTCTACACCCCCACCGACCGGGCGCTCGCCGAGAGCCTGGTGCGCCGAGCCGAGGAGGCCGGCTACCGGGGCATCGTGGTCACCCTGGACACCTGGGTGACCGGCTGGCGCCCGCGCGACCTCGCCACCGGCAACTTCCCCCAGCTGCGCGGGCACTGCCTGGCCAACTACACCTCCGACCCGGTCTTCCGGGCCCGCCTCGCCAAGGCCCCGGAGGAGGACCCGGGCGCCGCCGTGCTGGAGTGGGCGGGTGTCTTCGGCAACCCGCTCACCTGGGCCGACCTGCCCTGGCTGCGCTCGCTCACCGAGCTGCCGCTGATCCTCAAGGGCCTCTGTCACCCGGAGGACGTCCGCCGCGCCCGGGACGGCGGCGTGGACGGCGTCTACTGCTCCAACCACGGTGGCCGGCAGGCCAACGGCGGCCTGCCGGCGCTGGACGCGCTACCCGGCGTGGTCGAGGCCGCCGACGGCCTGCCCGTGCTCTTCGACTCCGGTGTGCGCAGCGGCGCCGACGTGGTCAAGGCACTCGCCCTCGGCGCCACGGCGGTCGGCGTCGGCCGCCCGTACGCCTACGGCCTGGCCCTCGGTGGCGAGGACGGCGTGGTGCACGTGCTGCGCTCGCTGCTCGCCGAGGCCGACCTGATCATGGCGGTGGACGGCTATCCGACGCTCGCCGACCTGCGTGCCGAGGACGCCCTGCGCCGGGTGTGGAGCTGACGACGAGCCGCCGGGCCGTGGAGGGGGGTCAGGATCGGCAGGGCCCGCTGCTCGTCCTGGCGGACGCGGTGGCGCTCGGCAAGGGAGTGCGGCCGGCGCAGGTGGTTCGCACCGGTGTGAGGCGACGCGAATCGTGTACTATGTCATCCCTATGATGACAAGCATCCAGTCATCGAAAGGGTGACAACATGGACGGCCAGGACACCGGCGCGGCCGGGGTGGGGCCGGCCTCGTTCCTGGCCGCCGCCGCCGCGCTGGGCACGATGGACGCCGCCGCCCGCACCGCCCGCCACGCACCCCCGGACGACACCGGACAAAACGATCCGCAGCAGGCCCTTTCCGCACTCCTGCTGCTGCGCCACCTGCGCGCGGAGCTCGCCGACTGGGAGTCCGGCCTGATCGAGACCGCCCGCGACGCGGGCGCCACCTGGGCCGAGCTCGCCGAACCGCTGGGCGTCCAGAGCCGCCAGGCCGCCGAACGCCGCTACCTGCGCCTGCGCCCCAACGCTGACGCCGGCACCGAGGCGGGCAGCACCGGCGAGCAGCGCGTCCAGGCCACGCGCAGCCAGCGCGCCGCCGACCGCGCGGTGGCCACCTGGGCCCGCGACAACGCCGCCGACCTGCGCCGCCTCGCCGGACAGATCGGCGCCCTGGACGGCCTCGGCCCCCAGGCAGCCCCCGCCGTCGAACGCCTCCTGGACGCACTGGGCCACCACGACCCTGCCCGTCTGCTCGCCCCGCTCGCCGAGACCCGGCCCCTCCTGGAGGCGGGCCACCCGAAGCTCACCGACCGCCTCGATCAGCTCACCGCCCGAGCCGACCAGCTGCGGGACGACAGCGCTCGGCAGCGCCGCACACCGCCAGCCGGCCCGTGACCGCGCCGGGCAGGCCGCTGCCGGTCCGCGACCCGCACGCCAGTGGCCCCGCGCCCACCGTCACCACCGGCGACGGCGACGGCGACGGCGGCGTGGTGGTGCCGGACCTGACGGGCTCGTCGGTTCCGGTGGCCCTCGTCGAGCAGGCCCTGGTCGCCGCCGCCGTCGCCGCCGCCGTCGCGGCCGACGACGCGGCCGGCGGGATCGTGCGCGTCGACCGGTACGGCACGCGCCCGGACCCGCCCGTGGTCCGCTACGGCGCGACGCTGGAGTGCCGAGACGGCTGGAAACTCTTCCTGTCCTGCGACGGCACCGCCCGGCCCGGCCACACCCGCCCCGAGCAGCCCTACCAGCCCCTCAGCCACATCTGAACACCCCGGGGCCGGCCACGCGGTACACCCGCCGGCCCCGGGGGCCTGACCGGATACGAACCCTTTCCACCACTCGAAGGAGAAGCCTCCCGTGGCCAGTCCGACCCAGACGCTGGAGTTCCAGGCGGAGACCCGCCAGCTGCTGCAGCTGGTGATCCACTCGATCTACTCCAACAAGGACATCTTCCTGCGCGAGCTGATCTCCAACGCCTCCGACGCCCTCGACAAGCTCCGCCTGGAATCCCTCACCGACTCCACCCTTGAGGCCTCCGACCCGCACATCGTCCTGGAGGTCGACAAGGACGCCCGCACCCTGACGGTGCGGGACAACGGCATCGGCATGACCCGCGACGACGTCGTCGACCTGATCGGCACCATCGCCAAGTCCGGCACCGCCGGCCTGCTGGCGAAGATCAAGGAGGCGAAGGACGCGGATGCCGCGCAGCACCTGATCGGCCAGTTCGGCGTCGGCTTCTACTCGGCGTTCATGGTCGCCGACAAGGTCACCCTCCACACGCGTCGCGCCGGCACCGAGCAGGGCACCGTGTGGGAGTCCGACGGCGAGGGCACCTACACGATCGCGGAAGTCGAAGGTCTGCCGGTGGGCACCTCGGTCACCCTGCACCTCAAGGCCGAGGACAGTGAGGACGGGCTGGGTGACTACCTGGCCCGGTGGAAGATCCGGCAGATCGTCAAGCAGTACTCGGACTTCATCCGCTGGCCGATCCGGATGGCCACCGAGCCCGTCAGTACCACTGCCGACGACAGCGCCGACGCCGACGCCGACGGTGTGGCTGCGGGCGAGCCGGAGACGCTGAACTCGATGAAGGCGCTGTGGGCCCGTCCTCGCAGTGAGGTGACCGAGGCCGAGTACAGCGAGTTCTACCAGCAGATCAGCCATGACTGGCAGGCCCCGGCCGAGACCGTTCACATGCGCGCCGAGGGTACCTTCGAGTACGAGGCGCTGCTGTTCATCCCCGCCCAAGCCCCGTTCGACCTGTTCTCCCGGGACACGAAGCGGGGCGTGCAGCTGTACGTCAAGCGGGTGTTCATCATGGACGACTGCGACGCGCTGATGCCGAACTACCTGCGGTTCGTCAAGGGCGTGGTGGACGCCCACGACCTGTCGCTGAACGTCTCCCGCGAGATCCTGCAGCACGACCGCCAGATCACCGCCGTGCGCCGGCGCCTCGTCAAGAAGGTCCTCGGCGCTCTCAAGGACATGCGGACCAAGAACGGCGAGACCTACGCGAAGGTGTGGGAGCAGTTCGGCCGGGTCCTCAAGGAGGGCCTGATCGAGGACCGCGACAACACCGACGCCCTGTTGGAACTGGTCAGCGCCGCCTCGACCTATGACGCGGAGAAGCCGACCACGCTGCGCGACTACGTCGCGCGGATGAAGGACGGCCAGGACACCATCTACTACCTGACCGGCGAGAACCGGGCGATGGTGGAGAACTCCCCGCACATGGAGGCCTTCACCGCCAAGGGCTACGAGGTCCTGATCCTCACCGACCCCGTCGACGAGGTCTGGACCGACCAGATCCCCGCCTTCGACGGCCACCGCTTCCAGTCCGTCGCCAAGGGCCAGGTCGACCTCGATGACAACGCCGACGGGGAAGGCAGTGACGAGGCGAAGGCGGAGAAGGCGCAGCGCGAAGAGGACTTCGCCGCCCTCCTCGCCTGGCTCCAGGCCACGCTGGCCGAGCACGTCAAGCAGGTCCGACTCTCCACCCGCCTGACCACCTCCGCCGCCTGCCTGGTCGGCGACGCCCACGACCTGACCCCCACCCTGGAGAAGATGTACCGGGCCATGGGCCAGGAACTTCCCCAGGTCAAGCGCATCCTCGAACTCAACCCCAGCCACCCCCTCATCACCGCCCTGCACCAGGCCCACCAGGCCGGAGCGGACAACCCGGCTCTGGCCGAAACCGCCGAACTCGTCCACGGCAGCGCCCTGCTCGCCGAAGGCGGAGACCTGCCCGACCCGGCCCGCTTCACACGCCTGCTGGCCGACCGCCTCACCCACGCCCTGTAGCCCCCGCCGGGGCGCGGCCCGCCGGTCAATCGACCAGTCCGGCCGGCCGCGCCCCGCACCGCGCTCGGCCGTCCCCGCCCGGCGCGCGCCGCCGGGAAGGGCCTTGGGGCGCTGCCGCGGCCGGGCACACCGAGGACGCGGACCGCATCGCCTCACGCAGACGGCCCCCCGTCGACCTGCTGCTGGACCGCTCCCGCGTGCCTGCCGCAGAGGTCCAGGCCGGCCGGGTCACCGTCGTCGGGCTCTCCTACCGGCTCGCCGACGGCACCGCCCACCTGGTCACCAGCCTGGCAGGAGTCACTCTGCCTGGGGGGCCGGATGGGCGGGGGCGTGGAGGGAATCGCGCAGGGCCTACAGGTCGGCGATGGAGTCCGGTTCGGCGAAGCGGGCCAGTAGCCGGCGGATGGTTCGCCGCCGCCGCGGACAGCTTCGATGATCGCCTCGACGAGGGCAGCCTGCCCGTCCCGGGCGGTCTGCGGTGCTCCGGGTGCCAGGCCCTCCGCTCCCGCCCCCTGCGCGCTACTGCTTGTTCGTCGGCAGGGCGTGGCGGCGGCTCGGGGGGTGCCGCCGCCACGCACCGGAAGAGTACCTCACTCGCGGCGAACGCAAAATCTATGCGCGCTGGAGTAGACATTGCTCGCGGGCGGGTCTAGCGTTTCTCTCGTAGACAGCAGTCGGCGATACCGGCCAGACACGAACTGGCCGGGGTTGTTGGACAGAAGTTCGCAGTTCGGTCCGGCAGTGGAGTTCCGAAGCCAGGCAGGTGCAGGACGGCGACGGGGCTGGCTGCCGGACCGGGCGGCCCGCAGGTATCAGGGGCCGCCACCAGCGGTACCGGTTGTGCGTAGTTCAGTGAGTGCAGTACAGGCAGTACGGAAATGACAGTGCAGTCCAGAGGATGAATGGAGGGCGCAAGCGCCATCAGGATCGCCCGGCCCGTGAACACTCGCCCGGGCGGACACCGCAGACCCCCACGCAAGGACGGTGGTTTCCGGTCACGCATACGCGATCCCCGCACACCCCGGCCTCCGGGGCAACGCGGAACCCAAGGACCGGCCCAGGCCGGTAGATGGTGTTGTACCCCTTCGGGGCCCCGGAGCCGACACGGCCGCCGGGGCCCCTCAATGCGTTCTCGCAGAACCAGGGGGGTTCAGTGACGACGCCCATCCCCCATTGGCGCCGGCCGCCTGCCGCATCGTCATCCCCGACCGAACGGGTAGGGGATGAACGACCCGGAAGTGACTTCCGGCGGGGAGGAGAGGTGTCCTACCGGGCGGCGTGGAACCAGCCTGCGCCGGTGAGGCGGGCCGTGCGGTGGGAGTGGCCGACCGGCGGTCGGGGGTGACCGGGGCGGCCTGCGGTGAGCACCTGCCGCTCACCGCGGGCCGGTCTCGTCGGCCTGGTGGGTGGATCAGGTGTCGGCTGCGGGTTCCTGCCCGGCGTCGCGGCGGAGCTGTTCGTTGATGCGCAGGGCTTCTTCGAGTTGGTCTTCGAGGATGATGATGCGGCAGGCGGCGTCGATGGGGGTGCCCTGGTCGACGAGGTCGCGGGCGCGCATGGCGATCCGTAGTTGATAGCGGGAGAAGCGGCGATGGCCGCCGTCGGAGCGCAGGGGTGTGATGAGGCCCTGGTCGCCGAGGGCGCGTAGGAAGCCGGGGGTGGTGCCGGTCATCTCGGCGGCGCGGCCCATGGTGTAGGCGGGGTAGTCGTCGTCGTCGAGGGAGTCGGGGGTATGCGGTCGAATGGCTGTCGTGGTCACTGCACCTCTTCTAGTTGTTGTGCCCGGGGACGCGCTGAGGGGCCCCGGGGCCGTTGCGGCTCCCGGGGCCCCGAAGGGTTTTACACCATCTACCGGCTCTGGGGCCGGGGTCCTTGTGTCCGCACTGCCCCGGGGGAGGGGGTGTGCGGGGATCGCGTATGCGTGACCGGAAACCACCGTCCTTGCGTTGGGGTCTACGGAGTCCGCCCGGGCTGTTTCCTCACGGGCCGGGCGATCCTGATGGCGCGTTGTCCCTCCATTCATCCTCTGTACGGGCCGGTTACTGCGAACTGCGGTACTTCCCACTGCGTGGTAGTGCCAACTACCCGGTCCTGCTGCGGCGGTCCCTGGCGGTCCCGCCGACTCCGGCAGCCAGCCCCGTCGCCCGTCCTGCTCAACCTGCTCGGCTTGGAACCCCACTGCCGGACTCCCAGTGCGCGCGCCCGCAGCCTGGGCGCCTTCACCGGGATACCGCGTACTGCGACTGCCGGTACTGCCGAACTCAACTTCACCTACGAGTAGTGCACTTGCTGAACTGCGGTACCGCTCGGCGGTGGCCCCTGATACCTGCGGGCCACCCGGCCCGGCCGCCAGTCCCGTCGCCTACTGCACCATCCATGGCTTCAGAACCCTGCAACCGTGCCGACCTGCGCACTTCTGAACTGCTGCCCGCCAGTTCGTGTCTGGCGGGTACCGCTTGATCTCGTCTACGAGAGAAACACTAACCACGGTGCGCGGCAATGTCTACTCCAGCGGGCATAGATTTTCCGCGCCGGTCGGGGAGGCAGTCTTCGCCCCGCAGGAGGCGGGGCGCCCCGCCTCGCCGCGGTCAGGCGGAGATGGCCTCGCGTTCGCCTTTCGCCGTGATGGCGATCTTGCGGGGGCGGGCCTTCTCGCTGATCGGCACGCGCACGCTCAGCACCCCCTGGTCGTAGTCGGCCTCGATCCGGTCGGTGTCCAATGCGTCGCCCAGGAACACCTGCCGGGAGAAACGGCCCAGCACCCGCTCGTCCGCCAGCACCTCCGCGCCCTGCGGCAGCCCGGACGCGCGCTCCGCGCGCACGGTCAGGGCGTTGCGCTCCACGTCCAGGTCGATGGTCTTCGGGTCGATGCCCGGCAGGTCCAGGCGCAGCACGAACACCTCGCCGTCGCGGTAGGCGACCAGCGGCATCCCCGCCGGCTGGGAGGCGGTACCGACCAACTGCTGGGTCAGCCGGTCCAGGTCGCGCATTCCGCGCAGGGAGTCGGTACGCATCAACAAAGGGATCAGCTCCTCACGGTCGTGAACGGTCACGGGTGCCCAGAGGCGCCATGGCGCCGGACCTGCCCGGCTCTGTCCTCCTGCCTGGGCACCTCGACGAGAAAGTTATAGCGACGCCAGAGCTTTCTTGACAAGCTGACGCTCAACTTTGGCGAGCTCGGTGCGCGCGACCTTCGGCGTGGCGAGGTCTGTGCGGCGAGCGTGTCGGACGTCGAGGACATCATGGTGGGTGAGACCCCGATCGAGGCGAGCGACGCCGTCGCGGCCGCGATCGGGGGCTACCGGCAGGCGATGACCTACATCCAGCGCCTCACCGAGGCCGGCGAGGACTTCGCCTACGGCCAGGAACTGCTCGACGCGCTGCACTTCATGATGCGGGGCCACCACCTGCCCAAGCGCCGATGCCGCCGCCCACCAGGTCGAGCGGGTGGCGGACGAGGATGGCCGCTCGCCGCACGTGAGGGACGGACTCGTCCCGGTGCCGGCTGGGCCACGCCCCATGTCGAGGGCGTTCACGCCCGCCGGGTGGAGCCCTGGCCACCGAGCCGGGTCCGGTTCGTCGCCCGCGGCGATTGATCGGGTGGCTTCTTGCCGGCCAGGGCTCTTGTTGTGCCTCAGAGCTCGCCGAGGGGAATCTTGGGATCCGTCAGGCGGTCGGCGTCCACCACGCGCTTGGAGACGATCAGTTCGCGGATCGGGTCGGTGACGTCCCAGACGTTGACGTTCATCCCCGCGAGCACCCGGCCGTCGGCGAGCCAGAAGGCGATGAACTCGTTGGCCTTCACATCGCCGCGGAAGACCACCCGGTCGTAGCCGCCGGGCTCCACGTAGCCGGTGTACTCCATGCCGAGGTCGTACTGGTCGGTGAAGAAGTACGGCACCCGGTCGTACGGCGTGTCCTGGCCGAGCATCGCCCGCGCGGCGGTCTGCGGTTGGTTGAGTGCGTTGGCCCAGTGCTCAACCCGGATGTGGCGGCCGTACAGCGGGTGGAAGGCGTTGGCGACGTCGCCCGCCGCGTGGATGTCCGGGTCGGAGGTGCGCAGGTACTCGTCGGTCTTCACGCCGTTGTCGAGCGCCAGCCCGGCCGACTCGGCCAGCGCGGTGTCGGGGGCGACGCCGATGCCGACGATCACCGCGTCCGCCGCCACCGTCGTGCCGTCGCCGAGCCGGACGCCGGTGACCGTGCCGCCCTCGCCCGTCAACTCCTCCACCTGGGCGCCGAACCGCAGGTCCACGCCGTGGTCGCGGTGCAGGTCGGCGAAGACCTGGGCGACCTCGCGGCCGAGCACCCGCAGCAGCGGGAGCTCGGCCGCCTCCAGCACGGTGACCTCGGCACCCGCCGTCCGGGCCGCCGCCGCCGTCTCCAGTCCGATCCAGCCGGCCCCGATCACCACGACCCGGGCACCCGGTACCAGCGCCGCCCTGATCCGGTCGCTGTCCTCCACCCGGCGCAGGTAGTGCACGCCGTCCTGCTCCGCGCCGGGTACCGGCAGCCGGCGCGGCACCGAACCGGTGGTGAGCAGCAGCTTCGCGTACTCGATCCGGCCGGCGTCGGCGAGCGTGACGGTGTGCGCGACCGGGTCGACCGAGGTGACGGCGGTGCCGAGCCGCAGCGTGACGTCGTGGTCGGAGTACCACTGCGGCGGGTGGACGTAGATCTTCTCGCGCGGCGTCTTGCCGAGCAGATAGCCCTTGGAGAGCGGCGGCCGCTCGTACGGGCGCTCGTGCTCGGCGCCGATCAGGACGATGTCGCCCTGGTGGCCGGCCTCGCGCAGGGCCTCGGCCGCCTTCGCGCCGCCGAGGGAGGCGCCGACGATGACGTACGGGCGCCCGCGCCCGTCGGCCGTACCCGCTGTGTCCGTGCTCATGCTGAACTCCTCGCTCTCCGGCCGGAATCACGGACAGCCTGCCGCCGGTCGGAGGGCCTGTCGAGGCCACGCCAGGCGCGCCGCGACAGGCTCCCCCGAACGGGTGAAGCGAGGGCGTTCGGGGTTTGCGGCGGCCAGCAGGCGGACGTGAGGGCGCCCCGCGTAAGGGCACCTGCGTCAGGGCACCCGCGTCACGGCGTGTGCGTCATCGCCTCGCGGACCAGTGCGGTGTCGACGAACTGCTCGAAGCGGACGATCCGGCCGCCGCGCACCGTGAAGTGGTGGGCCACCCGGACGTCGAGCGGTCGGCGGGTGGCCCGGTTGACCGCGGTGTAGCGGGCCAGCACTACGACGTTCTCGCCGGCCACCACGTAGCTGTCGTCGTGGGCCGTCCAGTCCTCCCAGTCGGCGGCCAGCCGCTCCATCACGCCGCCGGTGACGCCCTTCGGTGTCCGGTAGGTGCCGCCCAGCGGGAAGCCGGCCATCTCCGTCCACTCGACGTCCTCGGCCAGGGTGGCCCGCAGCGCGGCCAGATCGCCGCGTGCCGAGGCCAGGTACTGGCGGCGCACCACGTCCGCGGGCGCGTCGGACTCGGCGAACGACATCTCGGACCTCGGGATCTCGATCATCGCGGCTCAGCCCCAGACCATCTCGCCCTTGGCGACCTTCGTACCGAGGTCGACCGCCAGTGCCATGCCCAGCCCCGGGTAGCGGTGCTCCAGCGCCTCCTTGGCGGCGGCCGCGTCGGGGGCCCGGCCGATCTCGGTCTCGAAGGAGCGCAGGTAGTCGCGGGTGTGCGCGATCGCCGTGGTGTCGGTGGGCGCGTCGGCGGTCCGGTGGCCCGCCACCACGAACTCCGGCTCCAGCGCCTCCATGCCGTCCAGCAGGTCGATCCAGGCACCCCGCTGCGCCGGGGTCGGGGTGTCGGCGGTCCAGACGTGCAGGCCCTCGAAGAGCAGGACCCCGCCGAGGAGCGCCCGGTGGTGGTGCTGCCAGAGGTAGTGCCGGTCCGGCAGGTGGAAGTCGGCGCCGCGCAGTTCGAACCGGTGTCCCTCGAAGACGAGCTCGTCACCGTGCAGCGGCTCCGGCCGCACCAGGCGGGTCGGCAGCTCCGGTCCGAGGTGCGCCCAGGCCTTGAGCTTGCCCTCGTAGGACTCCTGGATGTGCTCGACGGTGGACGCCGTGGCCAGGAACCGCGCCTGCGGGAAGGCGTCCTGCACCTCCTGCGCGCCGAAGTAGAAGTCCGGGTCGCCGTGGCTGACGAACACCGTGGTCAGCCGCTTGCCCGAGGCCCGGATCCGGTCGACCAGCCGGCGCCCGTCGGAGCGGGTGAACCCGGCGTCCACCAGCAGGGCGTCGTCGGGCCCGGTCACCAGCACGGAGGTCTTGTTGAGCGAGCTGTCGGGGCTGTCGATGACCTCGAAGTCGAGTGAGCTCATGCGGGTGTCCTTCCTCGGGCCGGGCCGGCCGCCGTGCAGCGCGCGCGTCGCCGCCCAGCATCGGCGACCGGAGCGCGGCCCGCACCTCGGGCGGGAGCCGGACCGCTCACCGGCCCCGCGGGTCGGGGCGGCTCCAGAGGGTGAGGTCGCTGCTGGTGGCCACGGCCAGGGTCCGCCCCGAGGGGGAGAACCCGGCGGCGCGGAAGGTCGACCAGGAGGAGTGGAACACCTGCCACCAGGTCTCGCCGTGGTCGCCGGTGTACGGTCCGCCGCCGGTGCAGAGCAGGACCCGCTCGTTGGGCCATTCCGGGACGAGCACCTCGACGTGCCAGCCGTCGTCGGTACCGGTGTGCAGGCCGCCGCCGTGGAGGCCGGCCACCGGGACGCGGACGTCGGCGACCGGGCCGATGCCGGGGCAGGCGAGGTCCGGACCGTCCGGCTCCTCCTCGGGGTCGTACACCCGGGCGATCTTCTCGCCGGTCGTCGCGTCGAAGAGGCCGTGCCCGGCGGTCGAGACCGCCAGGACGAGGTCGTGGCCGGTGGCCGGGTCGGTGGCGAAGCCGATCCCGAGCAGCCCGCCGACCGCGATCATGCCGGGACCGACGGGCTGCCAGGGCGCCGGCGGCGGCGTGACGGTGGCGGCGAGGAAGCGGTCGCGGAGCTGCTGCTGGAAGACGGTGACGGCCATGGGGGGATCCTCCCACCGCCGACCGGTCACCCCGGCGGAGCCAGCCTGGTCACCGCCCCGGCCGCGAGCAGGGTGGCGGCCGCCAGCGCGGGCCAGAGCACGCCCGGCCCGGCGGCCAGCAGCGCGGTCAGCACGGCCGGGGCCAGCGCGCGGCCGACGCCCGTCGACAGCTCCCAGCGGGCGAGCGCCCGCCCGAGCAGCCGGGGCGGCGCGACGGCGGCGACCAGGGCCGTCCCCGAGCCGCTGTAGAGGATCTCGCCCAGCGTGAACAGCACCGAGACGGCCGCCACGGTGGCCGCACCAGCGGTGCCGCCGATCGCCCACGCCGCCCAGAAACCCAGGTAGGAGAGCGCCAGGACCGCTCCGGCGGAGGCCAGCACGGCCCGTCGCGAACGGCGGGCGAGCCGGAGCACGATCGCGAGCTGAAGCGTGATCACCAGCACGGTGTTGCCCACGAACACCCCGGAGGACCAGGCCGGGGACGCGTGCAGATGGAGGACCAGCAGCGCGGGCAGGGCGACCTCCAGGACGTCGAAGCAGAACGCGTAGGGGAGGGCGGCGATGCTGAGCAGGCCGATCCGGCGCAGCACCGGAGCCGCGGCGGAGCCGGCCGTCGGGTCGGGGGCCCGGTCGGCGGCCAGGGCCGGGTCCGGTGCGGTGGCCGGTGCGGGGCTCGGGGCAGCCGCGGCGCCGGGGTCGGTGACCCGGAGCGAGTGCACCAGCGCCGCCGCGACCAGGCACGCGGCGGCCGTCGCCCCGGCCAGCAGCCGGATCGCGCCCGACCCGCCGGTCACCGCCAGGGTGGCGAGCAGCGCGCCCGCACCCAGACCCGCGTTGCGCAGCGTCCGCCCGGCGGCCAGCGCGGCGTCCCGGGTGCGCCCCTCGGTGAGGGTGCTGACCAGCGCCGCGTGGGTGGTCGGCCAGTTCTGGCCGCCGATGCCGAGCAGCACGGCGGCCGCCGTGAACCCGCCGAGGCCGTCCGCGGACAGCAGCACCACCGAGCCCACCGCCCTGATCAGCAGGGTCGCCGCCGCCGGGAGGCTGCGCGCGCCGCGGTCGATCCAGCGGCCGGTCAGCGGGAGCACCAGCAGGCCCGCCAGCAGACCGGCGGAGAGCGCGAGGCCGACCGTGCCCGCGCCGAGCCGCAGCACCCCGATGCCGTAGAGGAGCATGAACGGGCGGAGCAGACCGGTGCCGAGCGCGTCCACCAGCAGCGCGGTGGCGTAGCGGAGGCCACCGGCGGCGGTGAGCAGCGCCAGCAGGGCGGCCGGCCCGGGCCGGGCGGCGGTCGGGCCCGGCGGCCGGCCGGCCCGGGCGGAGGCCTCTGCGGAGCGGGACTTCTGCTGGAGCTGGTTCATGGCCGGTACCGTGCGGCCGCGCACCGCCCCGCAGCACGCCGATTGACGACTCCCGTCAATCGACGGCGCTGCCGTCGTGACGGGCTGGCAGGATCACCGGAGTGAGCCTCAGCATCGACATCACCGCGCTGCCCGACGACCGCGTCTTCTTCACCCCCTCGCCGCTGGCCGAGCTGAGCTCGATGCTGCACGTCCTCGCCGAGCCCGCGCACCACCCCGGGCTGCACGGCTGGGCGGCGAGCACGGCCGCCTCGCTCCCCCCGGAGCTGTCCGAACGCCTCTCCGAGGCCGACTTCCTCTGGCGCTCCTCGCGGGCCGACTTCCTCGTCCCGGGTCGGCCGGGGGCCACCCTGGCCGAGGAGCTGGACGCCGTCGACCGGATCGACGACGAGCTGTACGTCCGGGCGGCCTCCTTCATGACCTGCGGGACGTCCCGGCTCTCCGAGCGGCGCGACTCGCCGCTCAGCGACCCCGTGGCGCAGGAGCGGGCCCGGGAGCTCGCGATGGCCCGGGGCCCTCGCCAGGCGGCCTTCGCCGACCGGCTGTTCGCCGACCCGCCGGCCGTCCGGGCCCTGCTCCGCCGGCTGCTGGAGGACTGCGGGGAGGCGTTCTTCGCGGCTGCCTGGCGCCGGGTGCTGCCGGACCTCGCGGCCGACGCCCGGCACAAGGCGGACCGGCTGGCCCGGCACGGCCTCGGCAGCGCCCTGGCGGCGGTGTCCTCCTCGATCGCCCTGGAGGAGCGGGCGGACGGGCGGCGGCGGATCGTCATCGACAAGCTGCAGGACAGCGCCACCCGGTCCGACGCCGGGGGAGTGACCTTCGTGCCGACCGCCTTCGGGCACCCGCACCTGCTGGTGGTGCACGAGCCCGGGTGGCGGCCGGTGGTGCAGTACCCGATCGCGGAGGGCGGGCTGCCCGAGCCGGTCTCGCTCGCCGTGGTGCAGCAGCGGTTGGAGGCGCTGGCCCACCCGGTCCGGCTCCGGCTCGCCCGCACGATGGCGCGCGGTCCGCACACCACGGGGGAGCTGGCGGCGGCCTGGCAGCTCAGCGCGCCGGAGGTGTCGCGGCACCTGGCGGTGCTGCGTCGGGCCGGGCTGCTCACCACCCGGCGGCGCGGGCGGTACATGCTGTACCAGCTCGACCTGGCGGGCAGTGCCCGGCTGGGCTCGGACCTGCTGGAGGCGGTGCTGCGCTGACGGTGCGGTGCCGGCGCGGTGCCGGCGCGGTGCCGGCGCGAGGGAGGGCCCCGGGACCGGACAGGACGGGACGGACCGGCGGGTCGTCGGCGGTGGTGCGTCGGGGGCGCGCGGGCCGGGGAGGGGCGTGCGACGTGCGGCGCACCACCGATCGGGGCCGACGGGTGGGAACAGGCGGCCGAACGACGGTGTTCGACCGGGCATGATCACTGACGACGCGCCCGCGGCAGCTCCCCAGAGCGACGTCCTGCGCTACGCGGCCTTCTCCACCGACCCCGGCGGTGGCAACCCGGCCGGTGTGGTGCTCGACGCCTCCGGCCTGTCCGCGGAGCGGATGCTCGCCATAGCCGCCGAGCTCGGCTACTCCGAGACGGCCTTCCTGATACCGGACGCGGCCGGCTCCGTCGCGGGCCCGGCCGGGGCCGGTTACACCGTGCGGTACTTCAGCCCGCTGCTGGAGGTGCCGTTCTGCGGCCACGCCACCGTCGCCTCCGCCGTCGCGCTCGCCGAGCGGACGGGCCCGGGCCGGTTCGTCTTCGCCACGCAGGCCGGCGAGGTGCCGATCGAGGTGGACAAGGGCGCGGACGGCGTCCTGCGCGCCACGCTGACCAGCGTCGAGCCCCACATCGAGGAGGTGAGCGGCGCGGACGTCGAGGAGGCGCTCGCCCTGCTCGGCTGGTCGGCCGACGAGCTGGACGCGGCGCTGCCGCCCCGGATCGCCTACGCCGGCGCCCGGCACCTGGTGCTGGCCGCCGCCACCCGTGACCGGCTGGCCCGGCTGGACTACGACTTCGACGGCCTCGCCGCCTACATGACGGCCCGCGGGCTCACCACCGTGCAGCTGGTCTGGCGGGAGAGCGAGCACGTCTTCCACGCCCGTGACCCGTTCCCGGTCGGCGGCGTCGTGGAGGATCCGGCGACGGGCGCGGCGGCCGCCGCCTTCGGCGCCTACCTGCGGGAGCGGGGCGCGGTGACCGCACCGGCCACCCTGACGATCCACCAGGGCGAGGACCTCGGCCGCCCGGGCGTGCTGGGCGTCGAGCTGCGCGCGGACGACACCCGCGTCCGGGTCTCAGGTGCGGGGGTGGTGATCCCGTAGCGGCCGAGGGGCCCTCGGACCGTCGGGGTCCGGCGCCGGGGTCCGGGCGGCCTCGTCCGTCCGGACCCCCGGAGGGTGGGCGGCGACGGGGAGCCGGAGGCGCGGCTGGGCCCGGCAGCCACTGGACGCCGCCTCCTCCCAGGGCCGTCGGCCGCCCGCGTCCGGCCACACCAGCTGGACGACGGGCACCGGCACCCGCATGTAGAAGCCGACCGCGCTGCCGAACAGCGGCCGGTGCCGGCCGGGATCGACCGGCCTGACCATCAGCGGGTGGCCGTCGAGGAGGCCGTCCGGTTCGGCCGGGCCGGTCGCGCAAAGCCGTGTGGCGGCTTCCTCGACCCAGCTCATCGGGTGCTGCACGCGCACTCGAACATGGCTACCTTCGGCAGGCGGTGGGAGTGCCGGAGGCCCACGGTGAGCGCCCGGTCCGGCACGTCACCGCCCGCCACCCCGACGATGTGCCGGCCCCTGCTCCGGACGTCCGCCACTTCGGGCGCCCAGTGCAGTCGGCGGTGGCGCCCCGTCACCTCGGGCGCGCAGAGCACGCAGGGGCAGTGGGGGAGTCAGCCTGGTCGGTCGGTCGGTCGGTCGCTCGGTTCGGTGGCGCAGCCGAGGCGGAGGTGGTGGGCGGAGGCGGTGCGCGGAAAACCGATTGCGCACGTCGAACGGGTGGGGGACCCTGCGCGGATGGAACAGGCGAACGGTCGGACGGTCAGCATCCACGTCACCCACGGCAGTGAATACCTCGGCCCGGTAGGGCCGTTCGAGGTGGACGGGGCGTGGTGGTCGTCGGCCGGGCCGGTCGTCGAGCGGCTGTCCGAGGAGCTGGGGGTGCCCGTGCTGGTGCTCCGGCTCGCCGAGGTGGCGGCGGGTGGCGGCGGCAGCGGCGGGCACGTGGTCTACCACGCGGAGGCACTGGAGCGCCCGGCCGCCCTGGTGCCGCGTCAGGCGGGTGCCGAGGCGGCCGCCCTGCTCGGGCCGGCCGAGCGGCGGGCCGGCTGGGCCACCCAGGCCGGGCTGCGGGCCACCCTCGACTGGGCGGAGCGGACGCTGCACCGGGTGGGCCGTCCGGTGGCCGGCCCGGTGGAGCAGGTCCGGACGTGGAACCTGTCCGGACTCTTCCGCTACCGGACGGCGACCGGCGTCGACGCCTGGCTGAAGGTGACCAACCCGGCGTTCAACGCCGACGAGGGCGCGGTGATCGCGCTGCTCGGCAGCGTCGATCCCACCCTGGTGCCGCGGCTGCTCGGCACCGACCCGGTGCACGGGCGGCTGCTGCTCGACCACGCGCCCGGGGAGGACTGCTGGGGTCCGTCCGGGGAGGAGGTCGCTGCCGTGGTGCCCCGGCTGGTCGCCGCCCAGGCGGCGCTCGCCGCCGACGGCCGGGCCGCCGCGGCCGGCCTGCGGGACCGCACCCCGCGCACGCTGGTCGCCCAGGTGGGCGCGTTGCTCGACCGTCTGGAGCGGGAAGCGGAGGGCGCCGCGGAGCCGGCCGGCCCGGGAGCGTCCGGTGAGTCGCTGACGGCCGAGGAGTTCGCCGCCGCCCGGGCGCTCGCGGACCGGCTGCCCGCGCTGGTCGCGGAGCTGGCCGCCTGCGGGCTGCCCGAGACCCTGGTGCACGGGGACTTCCACCCCGGGAACTGGCGCTCCGACGGCACGCGGGCGGTGGTCGTCGACTACGCGGACTCCTGCTTCGGGCACCCGGCGCTGGACGGGCTGCGCCCCCGGCAGTACGTGTCCGACGAGCGCTGGGCGCAGGTCGCCGCAGTGTGGGCCGGTGCCTGGCGGGAGCACGCCCCCGGGTCGGATCCGGAGCGCGCCCTGGCGCTGGTCGAGCCGCTCTACCACCTCGCCTACGCGGTGCGGTACCAGGAGTTCCTGGACCACATCGAGACCAGTGAGCGGCCGTACCACGAGGGGGACCCGGTGAGCGAGCTCCGCGCCGCGCTGGCCTGCGCGGAAGCCGCCGCCCGGGCCTGAGCGGCCGTCCGGGGCGGTCGGCGCCGCCGCTCCCCGGGCCGGAGGGCGGCGCCGGCGGTCTCAGTCGGACGGCGCGACCCGGCGGCCGTCCCGTGCCGAGTGCAGGGCGAGCGCCTCGACCGGGCAGCAGTCGACGGCCTCGGCGAGTCGCTCCGTCAGCCGCTCGCCGGCCGGTCCGCCGTCGGGCGCGGATCCCCGCAGGGGGTGGGCCACGCCGTCGGCGCCCAGCGCCAGCGAGCCGGGAGCGGTGTGCGCGCACATGCCCGAGCCGATGCAGCGGTCCCGGTCGACCCGGACCACCACCGGGTCGTCCTCCTGGGGCGGGCCTCCGGCCGCAGCCGCCGCAACCGCGGCCGCGGGAGCGGGAGCGGTCGGGGAGGAGGGCTGCCGGGAGCCCGCCCGCCGGGTGTCCGGCGCGGGCCCGGCCGAGTCCGGTGTCACCAGGAGACCTGGAGCGTGTTCGGACTGCGCGTCAGCAGCCCGCGCCGCCAGTCGATGGAGTCCGTCGGCCCGACGAGTCGCAGCGCGGGCAAGCGGCGGGCCAGCCGGTGCAGGGCCAGCTCCAGTTCCATCCGGGCGAGCCAGGCGCCCAGGCAGTGGTGCGGCCCGGCGCCGAAGGTGTACATCGGCGCGGCCAGCGGCGAGAAGAGCTCGGTCAGCAGATCGCCGGTGAAGACCTCGGGGTCGTGGTTGGCGGTCGTGGTGTCGGCGGCGACCACGCTGCCGGCCGGGATCACCACGCCGCCGATCTCCACCTCCTCGACGGCGCGCCGGAACAGACCGGGGAGTGCGTCGCCGTCCCCGAGCGGGACGCCGCGCAGCAACTGCTCGGTGGCGGCGGCCGCGCTCTGCTCGTCGGAGGCCAGCCGGTGCCAGGCCTCGCGGCCGTCACTCAGCAGATACACCAGGGCGTTGCCGAGCATCGTCATGGTCGTCTCGTGCCCGGCCACCACGAGGCCGATCACCAGCGAGACCAGCTGCCGCTCGGTGATGCCCCCGCTCTCCCGGGCCGCTGCGAGCAGGCCGCTGACCAGGTCGTCACCGGGCGCGGCCCGGCGTTCGGCGATCAGGCCGGCCCCGAAACCGGCGAACTCCTCCATGGCCACCCGGACCGACTCGGTCGAGTGCGCGGTGGTGGAGAGCGCGTGGTCGCTCCAGTGGGCGAGGCGCTTGCCGTCCAGGCCGTCGAGGCCCATCAGCCTGCTGATCACGGCCACCGGCAGCGGGCGGGTGTAGGCGGCGATGATGTCGGCGGGGGAGCCCTGGTCGATCAGCTCGTCCAGCAGGGCCTCAACCACCGAGGCGACCCAGGGCCGCCAGCGGGCTATCGCGCGCGGGGTGAACGCCCGCTGCACCGTGCGGCGCAGCCGCTGGTGGTCGACGCCGTCGAGGTTCAGCATGCCCTCCGGGTTGTCCAGGAGGTTCGGGGTGAGCGTGAGCGGGGGTGCCTCGGGCGCGTAGAGCGGGGCGCGGCCCAGGCGCGGATCGGTCAGCACCTGCCGGACGTCGGCGTGCCGGCTGACCAGCCAGACCGGGGTGCCGGTGGGCAGCGCCCCGAGGCGCGGCGGGCCCGGTTCGAGGCGCCGCAGGCAGTGCAGCGGCGGCAGCGCGGGCAGGGCAGGTGGGCCGGCCAGCGCGGGCGGCGCGGCCGGGTGGGACGCCGGGGCCGGACGGGGCGGGCCGGGCGCATGGGTCTCGGCGGTGCCGGTCGTGGCACGGGTGGCACTGTTCTCGGCGGACATCCGTACTCCAGACTCCAGGGCGGTGGGCCGCGGGGGCGGCCCGACGGGGGGTGGATCCGGGGAGGTGCGCGGGGGTGGGGCATGCGGTCGAGGCGGGCGGTCTGGATGGGCGGTCGGGACGGCGCAGGGGGTGTCGGGGTGGTGCGGAGCGGGGCGGATCGGCGGAAACGGTCGGTCGGGGAGGCCTGGCACGGTGCGGCCGGTCCGGGCGGCGACGCGGGCGGACGGGGCAGGTGAGTCGGACGGGTCGTTACGACCGTACGTGGGCGCCGAGCCACAGTCAGCAACCATTCCAGCCAACGCGGGGTGGTTGAGGGGCCGATGACGGGCGCTCGGTCGCGCCCACGCGCCCCCGCCGCCCGGAGGCGGTGAGCGGCATCACCGGGGCCGTTCGCCGGGCGCGCCCCGCACTGGGCGATACGCTTCGTGGGCAAGTCGTTTGACGCAGGTCACGCCGGTGCAGAGCCGCACCGGCCGACGGAGGTGGAATCGGATGGCCCAGCAGGTGAAGGCAGTCATCGCGCGTGCCAAGGGCGCGCCCGTGGAGGTGACGACGATCGTCGTACCCGACCCCGGGCCGGGCGAGGCGGTGGTGCGGATCCAGGCCTGCGGCGTCTGCCACACGGACCTGCACTACCGGGAGGGCGGCATCAACGACGACTTCCCGTTCCTGCTGGGGCACGAGGCGGCGGGGATCGTGGAGTCGGTCGGCGAGGGCGTCACCGAGGTCGTGCCCGGTGACTTCGTCGTCCTCAACTGGCGTGCGGTCTGCGGCCAGTGTCGCGCGTGCGAGCGCGGGCGCCCGCAGTACTGCTTCGACACGCACAACGCCAAGCAGAAGATGACGCTGCTGGACGGCACCGAGCTGTCCCCGGCGCTGGGCATCGGCGCGTTCGCGGAGAAGACCCTGGTCGCGGCCGGCCAGTGCACCAAGGTCGACCCGAGGGCCGAGCCGGCCGTCGCGGGCCTGCTGGGCTGCGGTGTGATGGCGGGCATCGGCGCCGCGATCAACACCGGCAACGTCGGCCGGGGCGACTCGGTCGCGGTGATCGGCTGCGGCGGTGTCGGCGGCGCGGCCGTGCTCGGCTCGCGGCTGGCCGGCGCGGGGAAGATCATCGCGGTGGACATCGACGACCGCAAGCTGATCACCGCGGAGAAGCTCGGTGCCACCCACACCATCAACTCCCGCACCGCCGACCCGGTGGAGGCGATCCGCGAGCTGACCGGCGGCCACGGCGCGGACGTCGTGATCGATGCGGTCGGCCGCCCGGAGACGTACAAGCAGGCGTTCTACGCCCGTGACCTGGCCGGCACGGTCGTCCTGGTCGGCGTCCCGACGCCGGAGATGACGCTGGAGCTGCCGCTGCTGGACGTGTTCGGCCGGGGCGGCGCGCTGAAGTCCTCCTGGTACGGCGACTGCCTGCCGTCGCGGGACTTCCCGATGCTGATCGACCTCTACCTCCAGAGCCGGCTGGACCTCGGCGCGTTCGTCAGCGAGACCATCGAACTCGACGGCGTGGAGCAGGCGTTCGCGCGCATGCACGAGGGTGATGTGCTCCGTTCGGTGGTGATCCTGTGAGCGGCGCGCGGATCGACCGGCTGGTCACGGCCGGCACCTTCGACCTCGACGGCGGCAGCTGGGAGGTGGAGAACAACGTCTGGATCGTCGGTGACGACGACGAGGCCGTGGTGATCGACGCGGCGCACGACGCCGAGGCGATCGAGGCGGCCCTCGGCGGGCGCCGCCTGCTGGCGATCGTCTCCACCCACGCGCACAACGACCACATCGACGCGGCCCCGGCGCTCGCCGACCGCACCGGTGCGCCGATCCTGCTGCACCCGGACGACCTGCCGCTCTGGAAGCTCACCCACCCGGACCGCCTGCCGGACGGCGAACTCGCCGACGGACAGCGGATCGAGGTGGCCGGCACCGAGCTGACCGTGCTGCACACCCCCGGCCACGCGCCCGGCGCGGTCTGCCTCCACGCGCCCGGGCTCGGCACGGTCTTCACCGGCGACACCCTCTTCCAGGGCGGCCCGGGCGCCACCGGCCGGTCGTTCTCGCACTTCCCGACGATCATCGACTCGATCCGGGACCGCCTCCTCTCGCTCCCCCCGGAGACGGTGGTCCGCACCGGCCACGGCGACCCGACCACGATCGCCGCCGAGGCGCCCGCACTTCCGGAGTGGATCGCGCGCGGCCACTGACCGCGATGGTCCCCGGCCCCGGCCCCGGCAGCCGGCAGCCGGCAGCCGGCTCCGGCAGGTGACCGCGGGCGATGCCCGGCCCGGTGCCCCGCGCACCGGGCCGGGCGCCGTACGATCGCGGGCATGGCCCATGATCCGCACGCACTCGACGAAGCCTTCCTCGCCTTCTGGCGGGAGCGGCACATCTCCACGCTGACCACCCGGCGCCCCGACGGCTCGCCGCACGTGGTGCCGGTGGGGGTGACGTACCAGCCGGAGACCGGGACGGCGCGGGTGATCAGCAGCCGGACCAGTCGCAAGGTGCGCAATGTGCAGGCCGCCGGGGCCGAGGGCATGCGGGTGGCGGTCTGCCAGGTGGACGGCGCGCGCTGGTCGACGCTGGAGGGCGTGGCCGTGGTGCGGAACGAGCCGGACGCGGTGGCCGATGCCGTCCGGCGGTACACCGAGCGATACCGCGAGCCCCGGGTGAACCCGGACCGCGTGGTCATCGAGATCACCGTCGACCGGGTGCTCGGCCGGGCGTAACGGCCGCGACGGCAGCGGCCCGTCGGTGTGCCCGGAGCTTCGTGGTACCCGTGGTGCCTGCGTGATGTGGGTGTTTATCGGCCGTTGATCGCCGACGCCTAGCGTTGGCGGCATGAACGAGGGAACGGTCGAGGAGCAGGGCGGGCGGGCGCTGCCCGACGGGCGGATGACGGAGCAGGACACGGAGCGCTTCCGGGTGCTGCTGGCGCGCCTGGGCGACTCGCTGACGGCGGACCGTCGGGCGGCCGCCGAGGCGGGGTTCGATGCGTGAGTCCGGGGTGACGACGGCCGGTGAGCGCGGGCCGGTCGCGGTGCTGCCGCTCTGGCAGCGCGGGCCGGTGTCCGCCCCCTGGTCGGGTTCGCTGCCGGACCCGCTGTCCGGTTCGGCGACGGGCGGGCTGCCGGTGGCGGGACCTGTCCCGCTGCCGGACCCGGCCGGGCCGGCCCGGGGCGGGGGAGCCGGCTGCTCGGGAGTCGGCGCCGGCGCCGGCGCCGGTGCGGGTGTCGCTGTCGGCGCCGGTGTCGGCGTGGCCGTGGCTGCCGGTGCGGGCGTGGACTACTTCACGAAGCGGACCTCCGGGTAGTCCGCAGAGGGGCCGTTCAGCAGTGCGCTCGGGCGGCCGAGCAGGTGCTGGTCGAAGAAGGCGCCCAGGCAGGCCCGGGACGCGGCGAGCGCGCGTTCGCCGCGGAGGATGCCGTACTGCGGGCGTGCCGTCTCCGGCGGGTATCCGGTCGCGCACCCCGAAGGCTTCCAGCACCCAGGGCAGGTCACAGAAGGACAGGTGACCGCCCTCGGGCAGGTCCAGCCAGCGCCGCCAGCCCGTCAGCTGCTGCCAGGTTCGCTCCCAGTCGGCCGCCGCCTCCGGCGCCTCGTCGCCGCGCCGCGCGCTGGGCAGGAGTACGGCCCGGCGAGGCCCTCGGCGGGCAGCGGGGCGAAGAAGTCGCGGAGCCGTGGTCCGTCGCAGGTCGGAGCCGCCGCGCCGGGCGGCCCGGCCTCGCGGACGACGCCGGCTCCGCCTGAGGTGGGGTCAGCGGCCCTGCGCGGGCGGCGATCGCGCCCGGCCCGCGCAGGGCGGGGGTGCTCAGCAGTCGCAGCCGCAGTCGCACCCGTCGCATCCGCAGCCGTCGCAGCACCCGCCGTCTCCACAGCAGTTGCAGCAGTCACCGCAGTTGCTGCAGCAGTCCCCGCAGTCCCCGCAGTCGACGTCCTGCCGTGCACACCACCCCTCCTTGCGCTCGCGCGAGAACGGATCGTCGTGCGAGCAGCACATCAGCTGGCAGGTGCAGGCCATCAGCGCCCAGACCGCGCAGCCGGCCAGCAGGTTGCGCCGGTGCGGGGGGCGGCCGCCGGGCGGGGTGAACCCGGGGCCCTGCGGCACCCAGGGCGGGATCGGCGCGCCGGGACCGGCGGGCGGCGCCTGCCCCGGGTCCTGCCGGGGCGCCGACCGGTACGGGTCGGAACCGTAGGGGTCGGAGCCGAGCCCGACGCCCCCGTTCCCGGCGGAACCGTGCCCGGCGGCGCCGTCGGCGGGCGCCGTCCGGGTCCGGCAGGTGGCGGTGTGCGCGGCCGGGCCGAAGACGCGCTCCACGGCCCGCTCCGTCTCGTGCGCGAGCAGGGTGTGCACCAGGGCCCGGTCGGTCAGCTCCACCTCGCGCAGCGCGAGCCGGATGCCGTGGACGGCGTCCCGGCAGAGGCGTTCGGCCTCGGCCCGGTCGGTGCCGGTCGCCGTGAGCGGGTTCCAGGCTCCGCTCGCGGCGTCCTCGGCCTGGTCCTCGGCGGCGTCCAGCAGGTGGGCGAGCCGGCCGAACAGACGCCCCGCCTCCGCCAGCGGTTCGGCGTTGCCGGGCCGGCCGGCCAGGACGGCGGTGTGGGCGAACGCCGCCGAAGTGGCGCTCTCGGTCGGCTCGGTGACCAGCAGGACGGACCCGCCCGGGGGCAGCGCACGCTCCAACGCGCCCTGGCGGGAGGCCGCGTCGAGCAGGACGGCGGTGTCGAAGCCGACCGCCGAGGCGCCGCCCGCGCTCTTGCGGTCCCAGCGCCTGGTGACGGCGCGGGCCCCGGCGGCGACCGGGCGCCGGGCGAACACGCCGTCCCGGTCCTCGACATGGTCGCGGATCTTCACCGAGGCGAGCGCCAGCGAGACGGCGGCCGCCAGCCGGGCGCCCTCGCCCTTGGCGACCGAGGCGGTGCGCATCCCGCGCAGCGGGCAGGGCCCGGCGGTGCGGCGCCAGGAGGCGTCGTCCTTCGCGCTCTGTGCCTCGACCAGCACCGAGATGATCAGACCGTCGTAGTTGGTGGCCGTCCGGGCCAGTTGGCCGTGGTCGTCCCTGAGTGCCAGGCAGAGTCCGCACAGATGAGCCATCCACGAGGCCTGCAGCCGCTCGGAGAGCCGGTGCCGACACGGCCTGATGATCCCGAACATGATCCCCCTTGGTGCGCGGGCCCTGGTCGGCCCCCGATCGCGGACATCATATGACCGGCAGTTCACGGCTTTGGAAGGGTCGTGAACCAGGTGGGTAACACCGGCGGGGAGGCCGTCCGCCGTAGGTCGCGGCGCAGGCCGCAGGCGTGCGGGACCGGCTCCGCGCCCGGCGCGGGCCGGTCAGCCGGTGAGGACGCCGGAGAGCTCGGTGACCGCGCTGGTGCTCTTCGCCGGGGGCGGCGACACCTTCACCGGCTTGCCCAACTCGGTGAAGGCGACCGTGGTGACGGCGTGGATCGGGTCCATGTCCAGGACCAGCCGGACCTTCGCCACCCGGCCCTGGGGGTCGACCCAGACCTCGGCCGGGATCCGGAGGTCGCCGCCGCCGAGGCTCCGGTAGGTCGCCAGCTTGGCCTGGACCTCCGGTGCCAGGCGCAGGACGACGGCGTCGTCGGCCAGCACGCCGCTGTACCGCACGGTGCGGACGCCGTCCAGCTCCTCCTCCCCGTTGCGGACGACCCGGGTCAGCGTGGAGAGCTGCTGCAGGACGTGCTCCGGGTCGTTGACCGGCGACCGGAGCAGGGCGTGCGCGACGGTCCGCTCGCGGTCGATCGCCGCCCAGGACCCCGCGGGCACTCCCGCCGAGCCGCGCACGTACACCTGGCCGTCGGCGAAGACCTCGTCGAGGTGGCTGATCGCGCCCCCGGGGAGGTCGACGCCGAGCTGCCCCCGGTCCGCCGCCATGTCGAAGTCCCCGGCCACGGCCAGGTTGTACGTGGTGTCGCCGTTGGTGAGCTGCACGGTCTGGCCGACCCTGGCGCTGGTGCGGCCGGTGGCGGCCGCGGCCTCGCGCACGGCGGCGGCATGCTCCGCGGACGGCCCGGCCGGGGCGCTCGTGGCACCCGTGGGCGCCGCCGGAGCGCCCGCCGACGCCGAGACGCTCGCCGAGGCGCTCGCCGACGGCCCGGCGGCGCTCCCGCCGGCGGCGGACGAGCAGCCCGCCGCGCACAGCAGCGCGAGCACGGTACTGACGAGACCTGTGGAACGGCGCACTTCTTCCCCCGACCTGGTGGTGACACGGTGACGACGGCCGGGCCCGCCGCGCGGTGCGACGTCCCCGTGGTGGTGCGTGCTCCGCACCCGCCCGGCCCACCGACCCTATCGGGCCAGGTCAGGGGCGTTTCGGCGGGGTGGTTCCACCCGGCCCCGGGCGGTCGCGCGGCGGCCCGCCTATCGGGTCGGGTCCGAGCGGAAGGCCCGCCGGTAGGCGGCGGGCGTGGTGCGCAGTGCCTCGTGGAAGCGCCGGCGCAGGTTGACCGCCGAGGAGAGGCCGACCCGGTGCGCGATGGTCTCCACCGGCAGGTCGGTCTCCTCCAGCAGGGCCCGGGTGGCGGCGATCCGCCGGTCCAGCAGCCAGCGTCCGGGACTGATGCCCAGTTGCTCGGTGAAGCGCCGGGTCAGCGTGCGGCCCGAGACCTGGGAATGGAGCGCCATCTCGGCGACGCTGACCTGCTGGTCCAGCCGCCCGCCCAGCCACTCCAGCAGGGGGGCCAGCGAGTCGGTGACCGGTCCGGAGGTCGGCAGTTCGGCGTACTGCAGCTGGCAGCCCTCGCGGTGCGGCGGCATCACCATCTGCCGGGCGATCCGCATCGCGTGCGCGGCGCCGTGGTCGGTGCGCACCAGGTGCAGGCAGAGGTCGACGCCGGCCGCCGATCCGGCGCTGGTGGCGACATCGCCGTGGTCCACGTAGAGCACCGCGGGGTCGACCCGGACCTGGGGGAACCGGTCGGCCAGTTCGGCGGCCCGGGCCCAGTGGGTGGCGGCCCGTCGGCCGTCCAGCAGTCCGGCGGCGGCGAGCACGAAGGCGCCCGAGCAGATGCCGACGATCCGCGCGCCGCGCCGGTGCGCCCGGCGGACCGCCTCGACCACCGCCGGCGGCACCTCGGTGCCGGCCGGCTGCTGCCAGCCGGGGACCAGGACGGTGTCCGCGCGCTCCAGCGCGTCCAGGCCCGCCGTGACCAGCAGGTCGTAGCCGACCTGGGTCCGCACCGGGCCGGGGTGCTCGGTGCAGACCTCGACCGTGTAGCGGGCGGGGATCGCCGGGCCGTGGTCGCCCAGCACCTCGGTCGCGCAGGCCAGCAGGAAGGTCGACTGCGGGGGCTGGAGCAGGGCCACGACCCGGTGCGGCGCCGGGAATCCGGGCGGCGGACGAAGCGTCATGGCGCGAAAGTACCCCATCATGTCGTTCGGGACACTGGGGTGGTCGAATGGTCCAGACCACCATCGTGCTGTGACCACCTCGCAGACGCACACCCAGAACGCACCGAACAGCCAGAACACCAAGGACGCGCAGAACAGTCGGACCACCCGGAACGTCCGGACCACCCGGAACGTCCGGACCGCTCGCGCCGCCCGGACCGGTCCGCCGCCCGCCCGGCCCCCGTTGTGGGACCGGCGCTTCACGCTCTACTTCGTCGCCCGCGCGGTCTCGCTGGTCGGCGACGCGATGATGCCGGTCGCCACCGCACTCGCGGTCGGCGCGCTCTACGGGATCTCCGGGGTCGGCATCGTCCTCGGCATCTGGACCGGGACGGTCGTCACCCTGGTCCTGTTCGGCGGGGTGCTCGCCGACCGGGTCGGTGCGCGCCGGATGATGGTCGGCGCGGACCTCGCCCGGGTGCTCACCCAGGGGGTGCTGGCCGCCGCGTTCTTCGTGGGACCGCCGCCGTTCTGGCTGCTGGTGACCATGGCGGCGCTGGCGGGTGCGGCCACCGCGATGTTCCAGCCCGGGGTGAACGGGATGGTCCCGCTGGTCGCCCGCGAGCCGCAGCGGGCGAACGCCACGCTCAAGGTGGCCGACGCGCTCGCCCAACTGCTCGGCCCGGCCCTGGCGGGCCTGCTGATCGCGCTGACCGGCGCCGGGACGGTCTACGCGATCGACGGCGCCACCTTCCTGCTCAGCGCCCTGTGCCTGGCGCTCATCCGGCTCGCCCCGGCCGGCGCGCCCGAGGCCGCCCCGCCCGCCGCCGGCTCCCCGGCGGGCGCCGACCCCGGTGCCCGCACCGGCGGTTCGCTCCGCCGCGACCTGCGCCAGGGCTGGCAGGAGTTCCGTGCGCGCACCTGGATGTGGGCGGTGATCCTGATCTGGGTGGGCTACGGCGTGCTGCTCTTCGGTCCGCTGGTGCCGCTCAGCTCGGCGCTGGTCGGTGCCCGGCTCGGCCCGAACGCCTACGGTCTGGCGGTCTCCTTCCTCGGCGTCGGAACGGTGCTCGGCGGGCTGCTGGCCCTGCGGGTGCGCCCGGCCCGGCCGTTGGCCGCCGGTGCGGCGGCGATGGCGCTGTACACCGTGCTGCCGCTCTGCGTCGCACTGGACACCGGCCTGCCGGTGCTGCTGGCGGGCCACGTGCTCGGCGGCGGCGCCTGGGCGTTCTGGTCGGTGATGTGGGCGACCAGTGTGCAGACCCACACCCCGCCCGCGGTGCTCAACCGGGTCAGCGCGTACGAGCTGGCGGGCTCGGTGTCCGGGATCGCGCTCGGTCAGATCCTGGCAGGACCGGCCACCGCGCTGGCCTCCCCGGGGCGGCTGCTGCTGGTGTCGGCGGGTGCCTGCCTGGCGGGCTGCGTGGCGCTGTTCGCGATCCCGGCGATCCGCACGCTGGGCCGTGCCGCTCCCGCGGGCGGCACGCCGGAGGCGCCGGGCCGACCCGGACCTGCGGCCTCGGAGGCCCCGGACTGCTGACGTACCGCCGGGTGGGCGCCGGGGCGCGGAGCGGCCGGTGCCGCCGGGGTGGTCGCGCCGCGCACCGGCCGCACACCGGTGGCACCGCCGGGGTGCGGCCGTGCACGCCACGCGCCGGCGCCCCCCCCGCCGGGCCGCTCGACCGGGGCCCGCGCCCTGTAGGTGATCCCATATCCGGGATAGCATCGCGAATATGGGAATCGATACGGCCGCCGACGAGCGGCTGGCCATCCGACTGGCCGAACTCCGCGTCGAACGCGGTTGGACGCTGGAGGAGTTGGCGCGCCGGGCAGAAGTGAGCCGGTCCACGCTGTCCCGGGTCGAGCGGGCGGAGGTCAGCCCGACGGCCGCCCTGCTCGGCCGGCTCTGCGCCGTGTACGGGCGCACGATGTCGCGGCTGCTCGCCGAGGTCGAGTCGGCCCCGGCCGGGCTGGTCCGGGCCGGGGAGCAGCGGGTCTGGCGTGACGAGGCGACGGGGTTCGTGCGGCGTTCGGTGTCCCCGCCGGACGGCTCGCTGCGGGCCGAGATCATCGAGGGACTGCTGCCGGCGGGCGCCGACATCGCCTACGACCGGCCGTCCGTCCCCGGCCTGGAGCACCACCTCTGGCTGCTGGAGGGCCGGTTGGAGCTGACCGTCGACGGCGAGCCGCAGCAGCTCGCGGCCGGCGACTGCCTGCGGTTCACCGCTGACAGCACCCGGTTCCGCAGCCCGGGGCCCGAGGCCGCCCGCTACGTCCTGGTGGTGGTCGAGCCGTGACCCCCGCCCCCGGCCCGGCGGCGCCGCCCCGGGAGCGCTTCGACGCGGCCGGGCGCCGCGTCCTGCTGGTCTGCGTCGCGGGCGGGTTCACCACCCTGCTCGACCAGTCCGTCCTCAACACCTCGATACCCGCCCTCCGGGAGAGCCTGCACGCCGGCCCCGCCCATCTGCAGTGGATCGTCGCCGGCTACTCGCTCGCCTTCGGCCTGGCCCTGGTCCCGGGCGGGCGGCTCGGCGACGTCCGCGGCCGCAAGTGGTTCTTCGTCACCGGCCTGGCCGTGTTCACCGCCGTCAGCGTGCTCTCCGCGACCGCGACCGAGCCCTGGGTGCTGGTGGCCGCCCGGCTGCTCCAGGGCGCCGGGGCCGGGCTGGTCAACTCCCAGATGATCGGCACCATCCAGGACGTGTTCGACGGCCAGCTGCGGGCCCGGGCGCTCGGGATGTACGCCGTCACCGGCGGCCTGGCCTTCGCGCTCGGGCCGCCGATCGGCGGCGCCGTCCTGGCCGCGGTCGGACCGGGGTTCGGCTGGCGGCTGACGTTCCTGCTCAACGTGCCGTTCGGGCTGGCGACCGTCGTGCTGGCGGCCCGCTGCCTGCCGCGCCCGCGCCCCAGTGCCCGCAACGCCGACCTCGACCTGGTCGGGCTGCTGCTGGTCGCCGCGCTGACCCTGGTGCTGATGCTGCCGTTCGTGCAGCCGCCCGCCTGGACCGGCTGGCTGGCCTTCGGCGCCGGCGCGGCCCTGCTGCTGGGCGCGCTGGTGTGGTGGCAGCGCCGCTGCGCCCGGGCCGGCGGGCACCCGTTGATCCACCCGGCGCTCACCCGGTCCGCGCCGTACGCGCTCGGCACGGCGGTGGCGATGGCCCAGTTCGGCTCGTCCGTGGCGGCCGGGCTGGTGCTGGCGATGTTCCTGCAGGACGGGCTCGGCCTCTCCCCGATGGGCGCGGCGCTGGTCGCGCTGCCCTCGGCGGTCTCGATGGGCGTCGCCTCGGCGCTCGCCTGGCGGGTGGTGCAGCGCTTCGGCCGGCGGACCGTCACCGCGGGCCTGACGCTCGCGGCGCTGGTGATGCTCACCGGCGGCCTGGTCGTGCGGTGGGCGCCGACGGGTGGGCTGCCCTGGCTGCTGGCGGGGCTGCAACTGCTCGGCGGCGCGGCCGCGGGCGTGATGGGCGCGACCAACCAGGCGTACGTGCTGCGCCATGCGCCCGCCGAGGCGGCCGGGGTGAGCGGGGCGATCCTGCAGATGGCGCAGCGGATAGCGGCGGCGGTCTGCGTCTCGGCGCTCTCCGGTGTCTACCTGCGCGCGACGGGCGGCGGTGGCGGTCACCGGGCCGCGTACACCTCCGCCAGTGCCGTCTGCGCGGCGGTGGCCGCCCTGGCGGTGCTGGCCTCGGTGCTCGCGAGCCGGGCGGCGGCCCGGGAGGACGGCGGACCGGTGGCGGCCCGGGAGGACGCGCGACCGGTGGCGGTACCGCTGCCCGGGCAGGCCGGACCCGAAGCGCCCGCCCCCGGCCGGATCGGCGAGGTGCCGGTCGGCGAGGTGCCGGTCGGCGAGGTACAGGCCGGCGAGGTACAGGCCGGGAAGGTGCGGGCCGGCGAGGTACGGGCCCGGGGATAGGACCGGGACCGGCCGGGTTGAGCGGTGGGCGAACGGCCTGTCGGCAGCCGGGGGCCACGGCGTACGGTGATCGGCATGACCG